>JAIPFI010000113.1 GCA_021736705.1 Methylococcaceae bacterium
CAACATTCAATTCTATCTGAAAGCACTGCCTGTCCTTTAAAGACTGGTAGTGCTACATTGACTAAACTTGCGGGTTTTATTTAGTCTGTCGTACCCCGATAAGCCTATCTTATTTTACAAAGCAACTGCTTTCAGCATAAGCTTCGGCTTCTTTCAGTTGTGTGCGTAAATCTTTAGATTGCGCTGGATCACGAAAAACTGAGCCGTTTTCACCTGGGGTGCTGTGTAACATGGTAAAGGTAGAAGCCGCTTCATATTCTGTGAACGTTAATTTCTCAGCGATCTTATCGATTTTGCAACCACAAGCATATTGCACGATATAGTCTAATTTACCTCCGTGTTTGGCAATGCAATTAAATACATATTCGACGCGATCACGGGTTGGGTAATTGTTCATGACGACAGCACTTGTATTCGTTTCTGTAGTATTTTCTACTGATTTTTTTGATAGAGTTGAGCAGGCAGTTAATAGTGTACTGCTAAGTAGTATGGCGCTTAATAGAAAAACTTTTTTATGCATAATGTTAATCACTGAGAAGTAATAAAGGTAAAATAGCTTTTTATTTTATCACTGTTTTTTATGATTACTCTATCAAGGCGTTTCTAATGGATATTTTTCAGGCACTGGCTTTAGCTGTTTTACAGGGATTAACGGAATTTTTGCCGATTTCAAGTTCAGCGCATTTAATTTTATTGCCAGTACTGGTAGGTTGGGAAGATCAAGGTTTGGCATTTGATGTCGCTGTACATATAGGGACTTTGACAGCTGTCGTTGTTTATTATCGTAAAGATTTAACTAGGATTATTGCCGCATGGCTGGGATCTTTACTGGGAAAAGGCTTTAATGATGATGCTAAATTGGCATGGTATGTTGGTTTGGGTACGATTCCTGTTGGTTTAGTTGGCATTGGTTTATCTGATGCAATGCAGGAAGCGTTGCGCTCACCTTTGGTAATCGCAGGGGCAACAATCGTATTCGCGCTATTATTATGGTGGGCAGAAAAGCGCGCTAAAGAAGAGCGGACTAAGGTTACTTTACTGGATGCGGTTGTGGTTGGCCTATTTCAGGCCATTGCTTTAATTCCAGGGACATCGCGTTCGGGCATTACTATTACCGCAGGTTTGCTATTGGGCTTAACGCGCGAAAATGCGGCTAAGTTTTCTTTTTTATTGTCTATTCCGGTGATTGCTTTGGCGGGGTCTTTAAAAACCTTGGAATTATATCAGTCAGATGAGCTTGTCAATTGGGGCTTTATGTCGATTGGCGCGGTGGTTTCGGCTGTTGTTGCTTATCTCAGTATTTCTTGGTTTATAAGATTGCTTAATAAAATTGGCATGATGCCTTTTGTTTGGTACCGCTTGGTATTAGGTATCTTCTTGATCGCCGTATTTGTCGGTCAGGCGTAGTAATACAAAGACAGCACCAGCACCGCCATCTTTTTGTGCTGTCGAGCAAAATGCTTGCACTTCTTGATGCTGTCTTAGCCAGACATTGAGGTCATTTTTTAGTACCGGTAAATTATTTTCTGAGCGGTAGCCTTTGCCGTGAATAATATGTACGCAGCGACAGCCATCTTGTTCGCAAAAATGTAAGAATTTAATCAGCTCCCGTTTAGCTTCTGCACTGGTTAAGCCATGAAGATCTAGTTCAGCATCTAGGCCATAGTGTCCACGGCGCATTTTTTTTAGGACATTCTTTTGTAGTCCTGGAGCGGTATAGCTTAAGGTATCTTCAGCATGTAAGGCGTCAACTGGCTCTATTTGTTCAAGGGTGAATTTATCAACAATCTGCTGATTATTTTTTTTCGGATAGGGTTTGGGTTTTTGTGTGGGTATTAAGGCATGTTTATCCGATTTAATTGGGTTTACTTTTCCAATTGCCTCAAGAAACAAATGACTCTCTTCTTTTTTTATAGTTTTATTGGTCACGCGAGCTGTTTTTTGTCAGTTTAATTGCTAATATGATTGATTTTATAGAGTTTAATGAATAAATGCATATTCTGTTAAGTAATGATGATGGATATTTGGCGCAAGGCTTGATTGCGCTGGCGGATGGTTTGCAATCATTTGCCGATATTTCCGTAGTAGCACCAGATAGAAATCGTAGTGCTGCCAGTAATTCTTTAACACTGGAAATGCCATTACGTGCGCATGAAATGGCCAATGGCTTTATTAAAGTGGATGGAACACCGACCGATTGCGTACATTTAGCGATTACCGGCTTGTTAAAGAACGAGCCTGATATGGTGTTTGCAGGCATTAATCATGGTGCGAATTTGGGTGATGACGTGCTCTATTCAGGCACGGTTGCTGCGGCAACAGAAGGACGTTTTTTAGGCTTGCCAGCCGTGGCTATGTCTATGGTCAGTAGTGATCCACAACATTTTGAATCAGCTGTTAAAGTGGCACAGATTATTTTGCAGCGCTTATTAGATCAACCCTTAGCAAAAGATATACTACTCAATGTCAATGTGCCTGATTTACCTTGGTCTGAAATTAAAGGTTTTCAATCAACGCGATTAGGGCAGCGGCATAAAGCCGAGCCCGTTATTCAAAGCCAAGACCCAAGAGGTCGCGTCATTTATTGGGTTGGACCTCCAGGTGCAGAGCAAGATGCGGGGCCGGGAACAGATTTTTATGCAGTGAGTCAAGGCTATGTGTCTGTGACGCCATTGCAATTAGATTTAACGCGTTACGACGCACTGGATATGCTTAAGGATTGGTTACCTGCATGATAGTTTTACAAACTGAAGGAATAGGCATGACTTCGCGCCGTACGCGTGAGCGCATGATCAAACGATTGATTGAACAGGGGATTAGTAGTCATAAAATTTTGGATGCGATGCGTAATGTACCGCGGCATTTATTTATGGATGATGCCTTGGCGAGTCGGGCGTATGAAGATACCGCTTTACCGATTGGACACGGGCAAACTATTTCACAGCCTTATATTGTTGCCAAAATGACTGAGTTATTGCTTGATCATCAGCATATGAAAAGTGTTTTGGAGATTGGCACAGGCTGTGGATATCAGACGGCTGTTTTGGCGCAATTAGTGGATTATGTTTATTCGGTTGAGCGTATTGAGCCTTTACATAAGCAGGCGAAAAATAGACTATGGGATTTACATATTCGTAATGTTAGCTATTTGCACAGTGATGGTGGCTGGGGTTGGCTGGAAAAAGCACCTTATGATGGTATTTTAGTGACGGCAGCAGCGGCAGAAATACCACAAGCTTTATTAGATCAAATGGCTGTAGGCGGCATTATGCTAATTCCTATAGTTAAAGAAAAAGGTATTCAGGAATTGCAGCGCATTATTCGTACGGCAACAGGTTATGACATAGAGTCTTTAGAGCCTGTTAGTTTCGTGCCTTTTATGACGGGCAAGAAATGACAAGATAAGCTTGAGTCTTAGAGTTCAATTTGTGCAGGGCGAACTTTTAATCCGCCCAATTTCTTTTCGAACTTATATTTATCGATTGCTTAAGATAGCTAAGCATTAGAATTTACTTTAAATTAATCATTATTCCCCTCCCAGCCAATGTTCAAAAAACTATACGATAAAGTTATTCAACTCGCCAAGCATCGTCACGCCACTAAATATTTAGCCGCTTTAAGTTTCGCTGAATCGTCATTTTTTCCTGTGCCACCCGATGTTATGTTAGCCCCTATGGTCTTAGCACAACAAGAAAAAGCATGGCGTTTAGCACTGATTACCACTATTTCTTCTGTTTTAGGCGGAATGTTAGGCTATGCCATTGGTTTTTTTTCATTTGATATGATTCAGCCTTGGCTGGAAGGATCGCATTACTGGTCTAAATATCAATTAGCAGAGCAATGGTTTAAAGACTGGGGTTTTTGGGCGATTTTTATTGCTGGTTTTTCGCCGATTCCTTATAAAGTATTTACCATTGCAGCAGGTGCTTTATCTATGTTATTTGCCCCTTTTATCTTAGCTTCTTTTTTCGGTCGTGGTGCCCGATTCTTTTTAGTATCTGGATTACTAGCATGGGGCGGCGAGAAATTTGAGGCGAAGTTACGTCAATATATGGATGTTATTGGTTGGTCAGTTGTTGTCTTGCTCCTTATCGCTTTCGGTGCTTACAAGTATTTAAATCCTTAAGCAAAAGCCATGCATTCTTAAGTTAGTGGCTGAGATGTATGGATTCCCGATCAAATATTTCAGGAATGATACTTGCTTCACTGATTAGTGTTTAATCTAACCACTCAATAATATGATCTTCTAAATCATCAACTTGACACTCTTTCATTGCAAAGCTACTAATCGAAACACCTGCGTCTTGTACGCTTTCTTGTGTACCGGAAATTAACGGATGCCAATTAGGGAGTTTTTTGCCGTCAGTGAGTAACCGATAAGCGCAGGTTGCCGGAAGCCAGTTGTATTCAGCAAAATCATGTTGTTTTAAATCAATACATTCAGGGACTAAGATTGTACGCTCACTGTAATGAGTGCAACGGCAAGTATCTAAATCGATTAAGTCGCAAACCGCGCTGGTGAAAAATATTTCGCCTGTGTCTTCATCTTCGAGTTTATTCAAACAACATTTTCCGCAGCTGTCACATAAAGATTCCCATTCTTCAGTGGTCATTTCTGATAATTTTTTCGTTTCCCAAAAATTCATAAGTGTCTATATTTCTAATAGTCAGTGTGATGACCTTTTTACCATAGAGTGCTGGGTGAAGGTAAATTTTATACTAACGAGAGAGACCAGTATTCAGGCTAACGGACTTTTTGTTTTTTTATAAAGGCTGATATTTTGCTTTATTTCCCCTTGGCATATTAATAACGATTATTATACGAATTCAGGTTAAATTCTTGCATCGCTATGTAAATTAAAGTTTCGGATTTTATCAAATGCGCATTCCTTGGCATTCGCTAATGCAGTAATTAATGCACAAGTCGCTTCTGGGAAATCTTGACCAAAAGCAATAACCCCGTCCTCATGCCCCAATAGGGTAAATAAACCCCGTTGTTTTAATTCTTCTGAATGTATTAACTTACCGATGGCTCTTGCCATTTCCGGCGTACCATAAGCAATATTCTTTGCACTATGAGCCAGTTTTAGTTCTTTGGTTGCATGCCATATTTCTGGGCTATGTACATGAATAACGCAGTGTATTGTTGGATCTTGTTGATAAATACTCGCATGGCTTAATGCCTCTGAAGAGGGTTTGCAAGAACCGGATGAATACAGGCTATTGTTGTTTATATCTGCTTTTTCTACTAAACAATAATGTTGTGCGGACAACTCTGTTAATCCGCCTGTCTGAGTGCCGCTAATAATAAATTGTTCACCAATAAATCGCTGGCTAATATTGCCGTAACCATAGCCCATATAACGTGTCGGAGTTTGGCCAATTAACTCTAATTTATAGAGCAGGCAGCGCCAACTATTCATAGTACTTAAAGGCCAGTCGGGGTTTGTCGCTGTTTGCCTATGATCTAAGTGGTATTTGATAACACCTTCAGTTTCTTGCATAAGCTTGTATAAATGATGAGGTGAAAATGTTGTTATAAATTAACTGAGCTAATAAAAAAATCAGCTTTGAGTGCTAATTTATTGTAAAATTAGCGATTTTCTAATGGTTATGCCACATTTTTTAGATTCTAGCAAAATAAGTTACTATGCGATGTCCTTTCTGTACTGCCCAAGATACACGAGTTATTGACTCTCGCTTAGCTAATGAGGGTGATCAGGTGCGGCGTAGGCGTGAATGCGGCGCTTGTAAAGAGCGCTTTACCACTTATGAGGTTACCGAGTTTAATTTACCCCGAGTGATTAAACGTGATGGTTTGCGCGAACCTTTTAATGAGCATAAATTACGTGCAGGTATTTTAAGGGCTTTAGAAAAGCGCCCTGTAACCAGCGACCAGATTGAAGCCGCTGTTACTCGGATTAAAAAAGAATTAAATGCCAAAGGTGAGCGGGAAGTTGCGGCGCTAGAAATTGGCGAGCAAGTCATGAAAGAATTAATTGGCTTAGATCATGTGGCTTTTGTGCGTTTTGCTTCTGTTTATAGAAGCTTTCAGGATATCAGTGAATTTACCGATATGATTGCTGATTTACAAAAGAAATAATGACTAAGCAACAAGCAGAACAAGATAGCTTATTTATGGCGCGTGCGCTGTATTTGGCAAGAAAAGGGCGTTATACCACTAAGCCAAATCCGCGTGTTGGCTGTGTTATCGTGAAAAATAATGAAATGATTGCAGAAGGCTGGCATGTACGCGCAGGACAAGGACATGCTGAAGTTGAGGCATTAAAAAATACTCAAGATGCACAAGGTGCTACAGCCTATGTGACTTTAGAGCCGTGTAGTCATTATGGTCGCACGCCGCCTTGTGCCGAAGCTTTAATTAAAGCGGGTGTGGTGCGCGTCGTTATTGCCATGCAAGACCCTAATCCTTTAGTGGCAGGTAAGGGTGTTGCTTTATTAGAGCAGGCAGGCATTGATGTTGTCTGTGGCGTATTAGAGTCAGAAGCGCAGGCGCTGAATAGAGGGTTTATTACCCGTATGACCACGGCTAAACCTTATGTAATCAGTAAGATGGCGATGAGTTTAGATGGGCGTACGGCTATGGCTTCGGGTGAAAGTAAATGGATTACTGCGCCACAAGCAAGACACGATGTACAAAAGCTGCGTGCAGCGAGTTGTTGTGTGTTAACTGGGGTAGATACTGTTTTAGCCGATGACCCGAGTATGAATGTGCGCTTAGAGGGCGTACAGGTAGAACAACCGTTACGAGTGATTTTGGATTCTCAATTGCGCACACCGACTAGCGCGAAATTATTGACTTTAGCAGGTCGTACATTGATTTTAACTTGTTCTAATGAGCAAAATAAAATTGCGGCGCTGACTCAGGCGGGCGCAGAAGTTTACGCTATCAATGCTGATACACAGGGGCGTTTGGATTTAAATGCGGTCTTGTTGTTTTTAGCGCAACAGCAAATGAATCAGGTCTTAGTTGAGGCGGGCAGTGTCTTAAATGGTGCTTTGATGGAGCAAAATTTAATTGATGAATGCATCGTTTATATGGCTCCCTGTATGCTTGGTTCTAGTGGGCGCGGTTTGTGTGATATGCCGCATGTTACGCGTATGGCAGAGAAGAAAAACTTAGTACTATCAGAAGTACGTAAAGTAGGTGTAGATTTAAGACTTCAATACAAGGTACAAAAATAATATGTTTACAGGCATTATTTTAGCGGTGGGTAAAATAACCCAGATTGAACAAAAAGCGGGCGATGTACGCTTATCTATTGATACCGGCAAGTTATCCTTAGCGGATGCGGCTTTAGGTGACAGTATTGCGGTCAATGGCGTATGTTTAACAGCGGTTGAATTAAGTGCGCATGGTTTTGTTGCTGATGTGTCTAATGAAACCTTATCGCGCACCAATTTAAAATTAGCGGCAAGTGGTACGCCGGTTAATTTAGAATTAGCATTAACGCCGCAAACGCGTTTAGGCGGGCATATTGTCAGTGGCCATGTTGATGGTTTGGCGGTGTTATTAGAAAAAAATCCGGATGGTCGTTCCATTCGTTTTAAATTCAAAGTACCGAATGAATTAGCAAAATATATCGCTGAGAAAGGCTCTATTTGTATTAATGGTATTAGTTTGACGGTGAATAATGTTGATGGTGCGATGTTTAGCGTTAATATTGTGCCGCATACATTAAAAGAGACGACTTTGGCCGATATTGAAGTCAATGATAAGGTGAATATAGAAGTAGATTTACTAGCGCGTTACATGGAGCGTTTAATGAAAGGCGAGGCCGCGGCAACTTGTGCAGCGGGTGTGACAACAGAATTATTAAGAGAAAGCGGGTTTATTTAGTAGATGAATACAACTGAGGAAATTATTGAAGATATACGCCAGGGAAAAATGGTCATCATTATGGATGATGAAGACCGTGAAAATGAAGGCGATCTAATTATGGCGGCTGAACTTGTGCGCGCTGCCGATGTTAATTTTATGGCGCGTTATGGTCGTGGTTTAATTTGTTTAACGTTAACCGGTGAGCGCTGCCAGCAATTACGTTTACCTTTAATGGTGAATGATAATAATGCCGCTTTTGCAACTAATTTTACCGTATCTATAGAAGCTGCCGAAGGTGTTACTACCGGTATATCGGCAGCAGATCGCGCAAAAACGATTCTAAGTGCAGTGGCAAAAAATGCTACCGCAGAAGATGTCGTGCAGCCGGGACATATTTTTCCCTTACGTGCGCGTGATGGTGGGGTATTAAATCGTGCGGGGCATACTGAAGCAGGTTGTGATTTAGCGCGTTTAGCAGGATTAGAGCCGGCGTCTGTGATTGTTGAAATTTTAAATGAAGATGGTTCGATGGCCAGACGTCCTGATCTTGAGGTTTTTGCTAAAGAGCATGAACTTAAGATCGGTACCATTGCGGATTTGATTCAATATCGCACTAAAAACGAAGCGACTTTAGAGCGTATCAGTGAATGTGCATTACCAACAGAATTTGGTGATTTTCGTTTATATGCCTATCAAGATCGTAATGATGCCAATATTCATCTGGCTATCGTTATGGGCGATGTCACGAATGATGAGCCTGTTTTAGTGCGGGTGCATGCGCGTAATTTAATGGATGATATTTTTTCTTCAACCCGTAGTGATTGTCAAATGCCAGTACGTGAAGCAATGAAGCATATTGCCGAAGCAGGGCGTGGCGTGTTGGTGCTTATTCGTCAGGAAGAGAATAATAAAGCCTTGGCTGAACTCGTGCATCAGTATCAATTACAAGATCATGGGGTGGTTAATCCTGTCGGTACAGAAAAAGTAGGTGAGTGGCGGACGACAGGAACAGGCTCACAAATACTTGCGGATTTAGGCGTACATAAATTAACCGTTTTAGGCGCGCAAAAAACTTATTTTGGCCTGTCTGGGTTTAATTTAGAGTTAGTTGCAAGTGCTGAAAAGAATAAGTAATTAGCAAGTAGGGCGGATTTTAGTCCGTCCTACCTTATCGTTTTATATATTTAAGAGAGGCAACTATGTCAGCAGTAAAAACAGTAGAAGGTAACTTTTTAGCCCAAGGCGGTAAATATTGTATCGTTGCATCACGTTTCAATAGCTTTATTGTTGAGCAATTAGAAAATGGTGCAATTGATGCCTTAGTGCGTCATGGGGTCAACAAAGAAGATATTACTGTCGTTAAAGTCCCAGGCGCCTATGAGTTGCCTATGGTTGTGCAGCGTGTTGCTGCCAGTAAAAAATATGACGCTATTATTACTGTCGGTGCTGTGATTCGTGGCGCTACACCGCATTTTGATTATGTTTCAGGCGAGTGTGTTAAAGGTATTGCGCAAATTTCTTTACAATATGATATTCCGGTTAGCTTTGGCGTATTAACCGTTAATAGTATCGAACAAGCGATTGAACGTGCGGGTACTAAAGCGGGTAATAATGGCGCTTCAGCGGCATTATCAGCGATTGAAATGGTTACTTTATTTAAAAATTTGGACGCTTAATGAGTTCTGCAAAAACAAAAGCTAGGCAATGTGCGGTACAAGCTTTGTATCAATGGCAAATGGCTGGTACAGATTTAAATATGATTGAGCGTCAATTTGTTGAAGATCAGCGCTTAAAAAATGCACAAAAAAGTTATTTTTCAGATTTATTTCATGGTGTTCCTAAGGATCTGGATAAAATCGATTTCGCAATGAAAGATTTTGTTGATCGTGAAGTGAACGATATAGATCCTGTAGAGCGCGCTATTTTAAGAATCGGCGTGTATGAGTTGATACACAAGCTAGAAACACCTTATCGGGTCATTATCAATGAAGGTGTGGAATTAGCGAAATGCTTTGGTGCTGATGGTAGTCATCGTTATGTTAATGGCGTATTGGATAAAGTCGCACAAGTACAGCGTAAGCTAGAAGTTGAAGCAAGGCTAAAGAAAAGTTAGGTCTGTAGTCCAGAGATATTTTGCTTATTAATAACTTGTTCTCAGGCTGCTGCTTTATTGCTATTAAGTTAAGGGTTTCTTGGATTTAAAATCAAAAGGTGACTTTGTAGGCTGGGTTAGATTTTTTTAGCGAAGCAAAAAAAAACGTAACCCAGCAAAGCAGTTTATATGCGTAAAATTCTGGGTGACTTTAAGTAAGCAGAGCTTAAGGCCATGCATTCCCAAACGGAGTTTGGGAGCGAGAAAACTCTCCAATTGTAATTGGGTGGTAAATCTAAGTTTGAAAAAGAGAGCAAATGAAAAATAAAGTTAAGTTTGGTACTAGCGGTATTCGTGGCTTAGTTAGTGATATGACAGATAAAGTCTGTTATGCCTATACCTTGTCTTTTTTGCATTATTTACAGTCTGTTAATGCTATTCATGTCGGGCAAGCTGTAGGTGTCGGTGGTGATTTACGTAATAGTACACCACGAATTATGAATGCGGTTGCCGCAGCTGTCGTTGATGCCGGTTATACCGTGGTTAATTGCGGTCTTTTACCGACGCCTGCTATAGCGCTGTATGGTATTGCACATAATATTGCGACAGTCATGGTGACT
>JAIPFI010000114.1 GCA_021736705.1 Methylococcaceae bacterium
TATTTTTCAGAAGATGGTTTTGTGGGTATTTTCGTGCGGACTTTCAGGTTATTGGTCAAGCGATTTCATACTGACGCACTATAATGATGCAATGAAATGAGTTTAGCACTAAAGTGGTGCGTATTATTTTGTTTTAGCTATAAAAAAAGGGCAACTGATAAATCAGTCGCCCTTTTTCAATACCTCTTCAGCTAAGAGAGTATGTGTTACTTATAAGCTGTAGTACATATCAAATTCAACAGGATGTGTACTGACGCGTAAACGTTGTACTTCTTCAGTTTTTAACGCAATATAACCATCAATTGCATCATCAGTGAAAACACCGCCACGAGTTAAGAACTCACGGTCTGCATCTAATGCTTTTAACGCTTCGTCAAAAGAGAAGGCTACTTGTGGAATTAATTTTTCTTCTTCTGGCGGTAGGTCATATAAATCTTTATCCATCGCATCACCAGGGTGAATTTTGTTTTGGATACCATCAAGACCAGCCATTAACATAGCAGCAAACGATAGGTAAGGATTTGCTGTTGAATCAGGGAAACGTACTTCAATACGACGACCTTTTGGATTGTTAACAAAAGGAATACGAATTGATGCAGAACGGTTACGTGCAGAATACGCTAACATAACTGGGGCTTCAAAGTGAGGTACTAGACGTTTGTAGCTGTTAGTTGATGCATTGGTTAAAGCGTTTAATGCTTTAGCATGTTTAATGATACCACCGATGTAGAATAACGCCATTTCAGATAGGCCGCCGTACAAATCACCGGTAAATAAGTTAACGCCATCTTTAGCTAAAGATTGGTGTACGTGCATACCACTACCGTTGTCACCAACAATAGGTTTAGGCATAAAAGTCGCTGTTTTGCCGTATGCGTGCGCAATGTTAGCAATAACATATTTTAATTCTAATACTTCGTCCGCTTTTTTAACTAATGTGTTAAATCTAACGCCGATTTCACATTGACCCGCTGTTGCTACTTCGTGGTGATGAACTTCAGTAATTTGCCCCATTTCTTCTAACACTAGGCACATTGCAGAACGCATGTCTTGTAAAGAATCGACTGGAGGTACGGGGAAATATCCACCTTTTACGCCCGGGCGGTGACCGATGTTGCCATCTGCGTAAACTTTTGAAGAGTTCCAGCCGGCTTCATCAGAATCAATTTGGTAGCCACAGCCACCCATATCTGTGTTCCAGCGTACATCATCAAAGACGAAAAATTCGTTTTCAGGGCCAAAAAAAGCTGTATCAGCAATACCAGTAGATTGTAGGTAGGCTTCAGCGCGTTTTGCGATAGAACGCGGGTCACGTTGGTAACCTTGCATATCTTTAGGTTCGATGATGTCGCAACGTAGAATTAAAGTGTTGTCATCAAAGAATGGATCAATTTTAGCTGAAGTAGGATCGGGCATTAAAATCATGTCAGATTCATTAATACCTTTCCAACCTGCAACAGAAGAACCATCGAACATATTACCTTCTTCAAAAGTATCTTCATCGATGCTGTGCGCTGGGAAAGTGACATGTTGTTCTTTGCCGCGGGTATCACAAAAACGAAAATCAACAAATTTGATGTCGTTTTCTTGGATCATTTTAAGGACGTTTTCTACTGACATTTAAGGCTTCTCCTGAGAGTTATTGTAATTGGCAAATCCGCGTTACATGCGATGCACGAACGATAGCATATTATAATCTAAAAATAAAAAATACTTATGTTCTTGGTGTTATAAACGTTATATATTCAAAGCATATTGTATGCCATTATATAAGGCGTTGAAATATATAGAGCTGAGTGGGTTTGTCTTGAGGTTTTTGCACCAAAATAGTGCGTTCTGGTGTGACAGTGTGTAGAAGCCTTTATTTCAGGGTATTTTTTTAGAGTGAGTTTGGAATATTTTTTCGCTTTGATTTGGGTTTTATTGTTGAAACTTAATTTTTTGAGTGAGTTTTGTCTTATGCGCAGAGTAAATATGAAGAGAATGCATGAGGAAGTTAATAATTTTGTTATCATGAGCCTTTAATTTTGAAAAAATTGGCAAAAAATGAAACGATTAATTATTGCTGCTTCTTTTGTTTTTTTGATAACGGCATGTCAGATGTCGCCTAACGTAGCGCCAACTATGGATTATAAGGGGTTGTCTGCCAAACCGGGGACTGTTGCATTTGGCTCCATAACGGATGTTGATGAGAAGCAATATTTGCTAGAGCAGGAGGCTTTATTTCGTAGCCGTTTAGATGGTACGGGCGTTGACATTGAAAGAAAAGATCATACGCTAACTTTAAATATTCCAGGAAATATAGGTTTTGGTATTAATTCCGCAAGTATCAATTGGAACTTGCATAATATTTTAGATGGCATTTCTCCTGTACTGAAAGAATATAAGTACACCACTATACTTGTCATTGGCCATTCGGATGCAAAAGGAGATCCTGATGTTAATTTGATACTGTCTAAACAAAGAGCAAAAGCGATACATGACTATCTTATTCGTAGCAGCATTTCTGCTAGCCGTATAAATTATCAAGGTATAGGTGCTAGAGATTTGCTAATTAAAGAAGCTAAAACTACCTTGGATAATGCGCTGAACCGAAGAGTGACATTAGAAATAACAGTTAATAAGGCAGAACCTGAACAAGATAAATAAAGATGTGCTTAATGATGCTAAAAAAAATAATGCTACCTAGAGTGAGTGAGAATTTCAGTGGTCTGGTTTTTTCCTGTTGTATGTTTATATCGGTGCCAGCCAGTGCGATAGATGACGTGATAGAAAATGCTTTGAAGCTAGGTGATGAGAGTAAGTATGGGCAGCTGCAATTTGACTTACGATATCGTTATCAAAATGTACATGTTGATAATGACTTGCCTACCAAAACAGCCAATGCGAATACCTTACGCTTAAAGTTAGGCTATTTGACCCCCGAGTTTTATCATTTTCAGTCGTATGTTGAATATGAAGGGAATTTAGCGATGCAGGAGGATTTCAATAGCACGCGGAATGGCACTATAGACTATGAAACAGTAGCTGATCCCGAGGCGCAAGAGTTAAATGAATTCTGGTTGAGTTTTACAGGAATTGCTGACACTTCAATTAAAGGGGGGCGGCAGAGTATTAATCTTGATAATCAACGTTTTATTGGTAGTAACGACTGGCAGCAGATGGAGCAAACTTTTGATTCTTTGTTGATTAGCAATCATTATATTAACAATCTAACACTCAATTTTGCCTATGTAGGCGGTGTATTAAATACAGTGTCGATTTATCATAATTTACAAATGCCCTTGTTAAATTTTACTTACAAATTTGGTAAATTTAGTACTTTGACGGGGTATGCCTATTGGCTCGAAGATTATGATCAATCAACTAATTCTAGTCAAACCTATGGTGTGCGTTTGCATGGAGCACCCAAGTTAAAGAATGATATAAGCTTATTTTACGATGTTGCTTATAGTCATCAATCAAACTACAAGAATAACCCCGGTGGTTTTCAGTTAGATCGATACAATATTCTGTTGGGTGTAGGATATGCCGGCATTACTCTTAAGTCAGGTATGGAGGTATTAGATGGTAACGGTGTTGATGCATTTCAAACGCCGTTAGCTTCAAAGCATAGCTATCAAGGGTGGGCAGATCAGTTCTTAGTGACACCAGCAGCGGGTGTGCGCGATATTCAAGCGACTATTGATAAAGAATTTTATGGTATTGACTTTTTATTTGCTTATCACTCTTTCTCGGATTCGTATGGTCATGGCTATTATGGCGATGAATATGATTTTTTGATTTCTAAAAACTTTGGTGAGCATTATCAGATTTTAGCTAAGTATGCTTATTATGATGCGCGTAATTCTTCAGCCGCACAAATAGCTGGTATCGATAAAAATACACAGAAGATCTGGTTACAAGGACGTATTAGTTTTTAGGGTTTTCCACTTTGGGACTTAGCTATATAACTTGTAGGGTGCAGGCTTTAGCCTGCTAATAGCAATTACTCTACGCCTAAAGGCGAGTTGAAGTCATGCTCTACAAATTTTAATAGGTTCCGTTTTAAGTGGATAGTTTGAATTTTAATGCCTAACGTGTGTCCCGCTTTAGGCAGGAAGCCGTTTTTAGGCTTGGAATATAGCCCTCTCTCGAAAGAGAGGGCTATAAATCAATGGTCTTGATTGTCGCTCTACTAGTGTTTTTTAAGCGATAGCGCGTTTAATGCGAATTAATGCGTTTTGTAGATTTTCCATGCTGGTTGCGATAGATATTCTAATATGGCCGGGACTACCAAATGCCGAGCCAGGTACTAAAGCTACATCAGCTTTTTCAATAAAATACTCAGCTAAATCAAGATCGTTATTGACGCCATCAAGTTGTGCTATTAATTTTTCCACATTAGGGAACACATAAAAAGTCCCGTCTGTTTTTAAGCATTCCATGCCCGGAATTTTATTCAATTCCTCAACGACATAATCATGGCGTTTTTTGAACTCTACCATCATCATATCAATACAGCTCTGATCTCCACGCAAAGCTTCTTCGGCTGCGACTTGCGAAATAGAGGTAGGATTGGATGTGCTTTGCGATTGAACTTTGCGCATCCCTGTAATAATTTCAGCCGGCCCTGCGGCATAACCAATGCGCCAGCCTGTCATTGAATAGGCTTTAGAGACGCCGTTTAAGACCATGCAGCGCTCATAAAGTTCTGGGCAAGCATTAAGAATATTAACGAAACTGCCTTTTTGCCAGAGAATATGTTCATACATATCATCTGTGGCCACAATAATATTTGGATAGTCTAATAAAACGTCAGCAATAGCTTTTAGCTCATCTAAAGTATAAGCCACACCGGTCGGATTAGAAGGACTGTTTATTACAAATAAACGTGTTTTGTCCGTAATTGCTGCACGCAACTGCTTAGGTGATATTTTGAAATTTTGCGCTTGCGTGGTTTCAAGGATGACAGGCACAGCATCAGCCAGTAATACAATATCAGGATAAGAAACCCAGTAAGGAGCAGGAATAATGACTTCATCACCTTTGTTGAGCAATGCTTGAGCTAAATTGTAGAAGCTTTGCTTGCCGCCAGATGAAACTAAAATTTGTTTTAAATTATACTCAAAGCCATTATCGTTTTTGAATTTATCGATAATCGCTTGTTTTAAGCTAGGCGTACCATCAACGGCGGTATATTTCGTAAAGCCATTATTAATCGCTTTAATAGCAGCGTCTTTAATGTGATTCGGGGTATCAAAGTCCGGTTCTCCGGCTCCTAAACCAATAATATCTCTACCTGCTGCGCGCATTTCGGCCGCTCTTGCCGTAATTGCAAGAGTTGGAGAAGGTTTGACTGCGCTAAGACGGTCAGAAAGTTTGATGCTCATTAAGCTTCCTCAAGTCAATGAATGATAGTCAAAGGTGAATTATACCTTAGGAATAATAGTTTGTTAGAATGTCTAATTACTCAAGATAATGTCAGAAAAGGTGCGTGTGGACAAGCAATTTAATATTCATAGTCAATTTAAACCTGCTGGAGATCAACCGACTGCTATTAAGCAGCTGATAGAAGGCTTAAATGATGGTGAAGTGCATCAAACTTTACTGGGTGTGACTGGCTCAGGTAAAACATTTACTATTGCTAATGTAATCAATCAAGTGCAGCGTCCGGCCATGATTATGGCGCCCAATAAAACTTTGGCAGCACAGCTTTATGGGGAAATGAAGGAGTTTTTTCCTGAAAATAGCGTTGAATATTTTGTTTCTTATTATGATTATTATCAGCCCGAAGCTTACGTGCCTGCATCAGATACCTTTATTGATAAAGATGCCTCGCGTAATGAGCATATAGAGCAAATGCGTTTATCCGCAACTAAAGCATTACTCGAACGCAAAGATACTATTGTTGTGGCTACTGTTTCCGCTATTTATGGCTTAGGAGAGCCGGAATCTTACTTTAAAATGGTCTTGCATTTGGTGCGCGGCGATATAATTAAGCAGCGTGATTTATTGCGTCGTCTAGCAAGTATGCAATACACCCGTAATGATATAGAACTACGCCGTGCCACTTATCGCGTGCGTGGCGATGTAATTGATGTATTTCCCGCAGAATCGGAAGAGGCTGCTTTGCGTATTGAATTATTTGATGATGAAATTGAGCGTTTATCATTATTCGACCCATTAACGGGTGAGATTTTGCATCGTGTCGCTCGTTATACGGTTTATCCCAAAAGTCACTATGTAGCACCGCGAGAAAAACTCCTTGAAGCCGTCGAAAAAATTAAAATTGAATTAAAAGAGCGCTTAGAGCAATTACGCTCAATGAATAAATTAGTAGAAGCTCAGCGCTTAGAGCAGCGAACCTTATTTGATATAGAAATGATATACGAAGTAGGCTATTGCTCAGGGATTGAAAATTATTCACGATATTTATCGGGCCGCGAAGATGGAGAATCGCCGCCTACTATGTTTGATTATTTACCCGATAATGCGCTGATAATTATTGATGAAAGTCATGTCACCATTCCGCAAATTGGTGCTATGTATAAAGGTGACCGTTCGCGCAAAGAAACCTTAGTTGAATATGGCTTTAGGTTGCCTTCAGCTTTAGATAACCGTCCCTTAAGATTTGATGAATTTGAAAGCAAGGTTGGGCAAAAGATTTATATATCAGCAACGCCGAGTCGTTATGAAAAAGAAAATTCTGGCCGCTTTGTCGAGCAAGTTGTTAGACCAACGGGTTTATTAGATCCTGAAATTGAAGTTCGCCCAGCAACGACGCAAGTAGATGATTTATTGTCTGAAATTAATTTACGTGTGGCTTTAAAAGAGCGTGTATTGGTGACCACTTTAACCAAGCGAATGTCTGAAGATTTGACTGAGTATTTAATGGATCATGGCGTACGTGTACGTTATTTACATTCAGATATTGATACCGTAGAGCGAGTGGAAATTATTCGTGATTTACGCTTGGGTGAATTTGATGTGCTTGTGGGCATTAACTTATTACGTGAAGGTTTGGATATTCCGGAAGTCTCCTTGGTTGCTATTTTAGATGCAGATAAAGAAGGTTTTTTACGTTCTGTTGTTTCTTTAGTGCAAACCATAGGTCGTGCTGCAAGAAACTCCAATGGAAAAGCTATTTTATATGGCGATAAAATAACAAAGTCTATGGCTCAAGCGATAGAAGAAACGCAAAGACGAAGAGAAAAGCAAAAAGTGTTTAATGCCCAGCAGGGGATAACGCCAACCACTATTTTTAAATCAGTCACTGATATACTCGAAGCGACCATACCGGGGGCAGGTCTTAAGCAATCCACTAAAAATAAAGTAGCCGAGCAAAAATCCAGCTACACAGGGCTATCTCAAAAGGAAAAAGAGAGGAAGTTAACGCAGTTAGAAGATCAAATGTATAAGCACGCAAAAAATCTAGAATTCGAAGCTGCAGCAAAGATTCGAGATGATATAAAGCAGTTGCAGGCAGAAATGTTGGTTTAGTTGTTGCAATATGCTTTTTTTTAATTATAATATCTAAGATAAGTTTTAGGCGTGTAGCTCAGTCTGGTTAGAGCGCTACTATTACATGGTAGAGGCCAGTAGTTCAAATCTATTCGCGCCTACCATAAAAGCTTATTGTTATATTTATCTTAAATGTAACGTCAACGTATAGATAGAATATAGGCGCGTAGCTCAGTTGGTTAGAGCACTACCTTGACATGGTAGGGGTCGGTGATTCGAATTCACTCGTGCCTACCATCTAAACTCTTGTTTTAGATGGTAAATATTGGTTTTGTAAAATTAAAATAAATGATAAAATTTGAATGGGTCAACTTTAGGTCAACTTCTAGGTTTTATTTTTAATTATAAAATGTTGAAATACGGTTTTTATCTTTCTAATTTTCTTTTTTACCTCTCAATCTGTTTAATGCTATCGAATCAGCTAACCTCCTAAGAAGGAGCTCTATTGATTTATACGTAAGATCGGCATTGCTTTCTAAATATAGTCCTGTTTTACTTTAGTGTGAAATCCTAGTGGCAGTGATAGTTTTTCTGATGATTGAATAATAGCTACCTGTCTTTCATGAAATGAATAATCTGCATGATGCTTGCTGAAAAGATTAGGGCTAGAGCAATATAACCGACAGGAATATTCAGGATTACTTGTAATGCTCGAAGTGCAGTATTTTGTACAGCTTTATTAGACCACTACAAATCTGCCTGATATGGAGAATATATTCCTAAGTGAAGCGGATTTAGGCAGTTTTGATATTAATGATATTACTTTAGAAACGGTCTTATTTCAGACGGGTTATTTAACGATTAAGCAGGTAGAAGAGATTGATGGTGACCGTTTTTTTTACTTGAACTATCCTAACCGTGAAGTCAAAGCGAGTTTAAACCAATATTTACTACGCGATTTAACGCATACGACACCGACTTCGATTGCACGCAACCGTTTTCAAATTCACAAGGCATTAGATGCAATGGATTTTAAAGCACTAGAGAACGCTTTTAGTGCTATTTTTGCTTCAATTCCTAATGATTGGTATCGTAAAAATAAAATTGCTGAATATGAAGGCTATTATGCCTCTATTGTTTATAGTTGTTTTTGTGCCTTAGGCTTAACGGTGATTGCCGAAGATACGACGAATTATGGACGTATTGATTTAACCGTTATGCAAAAGGATAAGGTCTTTATTATTGAGTTTAAAGTATTGGCTGAAGAGAGTCAGCAACAAGGCTCGGCATTAGCTCAAATTAAAGCGAGAAATTATCAGCAGAAATATTTAGCAGCGGATAAACATATATTTTTAATTGGCATGGAGTTTGATAAAAAGGCACGCAATATTGCTTATTTTGAGTGGCTAGATTTGAAAGCTAATGATTAAATCAGAGGTGTTAATTGCATGAAGATCGTTTTGTTTTTAGGGTTATGGTTGATTTTGAAAAATTTTTTAGCCGCTGTCATTATCTTTTGTTTGCTTTGGTTTATTCATTTTTTAGTGAAGTCATTTTGGGGCTTAACTCAAGAGCTGGGGTTCTTTAATGCGGTATTTATATTGATTGGATTTTCATGGTTATTTGGCCGCGATGACTAACTTTGCTGAAATATAGGCAGAGTGAGTTTGCTAAGTAGTCATAGCCCTTAAGCGTTTTACTTCACTGTTAATTGTGTCTGCTGCTTGTTGTATTTCTTGCTTTGACGTATAGCGTCCAAAGCTAAACCTAACAGCTGAGTAGAGCCTTTCGCCTTCAATGCCCATTGCTCTTAAAACATAAGAAGCTTCGACAGCACCTGAATTGCAGGCTGAGCTAGATGAAATGGCGATCTTGTCTCGCAGGGCGATAATTAATGACTCTGATCCGACATCATCAAAGCTGATATTTATAATATTGGCTATAGATGATTGGGCGCTACCGTTAATAGAGATACCGCCTACCGTATTGAGCTGGGTTAAAAATAGTTGGCGCAATGCGTTGATGTGGCGCGTATCTTCCTCTAAACGTTCATTGGCCAATGTAAAGGCTTGCGCCATGCCGGCGATTTGGTGTGTTGCTAAAGTGCCAGGGCGTAGGCTGTATTCTTGTCCGCCGCCGTGAATGAGTGGTTGTAAGTGCATTTTTGCGCGGTTGCGGATAAATAAACAACCGATGCCTTTAGGGCCGTAAAATTTATGCGCGGAAAGTGACAATAAATCTATCGGTAGTACAGAAAGATCAATCGCTATTTTTCCTGCGCTTTGCGCGGCATCCACATGTAATAAAACGTTCTTTTCGGTAGTGAGCTTTGCAATGGCTGCAATGTCTTGTATCACACCTGTTTCATTGTTCGCCTGCATGATGGAAACTAATAAGGTCGCTTCTGTGATGGCATTTTTTAGTTGTTCAATACTAATCAGACCATTCATATCAGGCCCTAAGTAAGTCACATTAAAGCCTTCTTTTTCTAATTGTTTGCAGGTATCTAAAACGGCTTTATGCTCTGTGGCAACGGTAATAATATGATTGCCTTGATCTCGCCGGCTATAAGCGATGCCTTTAATAGCGAGGTTGTTAGATTCGGTTGCGCCAGAGGTAAAAATTAGTTCCTTTGCTTTGCAATGCAGATAGCTGGCCATTGTTGATCGTGCATTTTCAACGGCCATTTCTGCTTGCTCACCAAAGCAATGTTGGATAGAGGAGGGGTTGGCAAAAATGCCATCAGCAGTAAGATGTTGCATCATGCATTTTGCAACTTCAGGAGCAACGGGTGTAGTGGCGGCGTAGTCGAGATAAATTGGCTTATTCATTGGTCGTTGGAATTATTGGTAAGCGTCAGGTTCAAGGTCTTTCAGTTTTGGGCTTCCCGTCTAAGCCGAGACACCCAGTAATTTCAAGGGGTCAAGAGTAACCTTAGGTCGTCCCTTTCTGGGTAGAGGCAATTCCCCCATTTGGTCTAGAATCCATGAAAATAAATCAGGGAAATCCTGTTCAAAAAA
>JAIPFI010000115.1 GCA_021736705.1 Methylococcaceae bacterium
AGGCCCTGTTATTGCTGGATTTTCAGGTGTTCAGGGAATTTTTTGGTTTACGGCGTCATTGTCATTTTTAGCGGTCTTTGTGGTGCTATTTGTCGTGCCAAATCCCAAGCAAAGTAAGGTGCATAGAGATGCCGAGCTAGATCCTAAGCAAATCACTAAAGTATTAAAAGATAAAGATTTATTACGGTTGAATTACGGCATTTGTATCTTACATTTAACCTTGACCGCAACTTTTGTTATCGTGCCTTTATTGATACGTGATGCTGGGCTGGCCTCTGCAGAGCATTGGAAAGTCTATTTGCCAGTATTAACTACTTCAATGGCAATGATTATTCCTTTTGTCATTTTGGCTGAGAAAAAGCGCAAAATGAAAGCAGTGTTTGTCGGTGCGGTAGCCACTTTAGGAGTTGCTGATCTCGGTTTATTTTTCTTTAATGATAGTTTGTTCGCTTTAATTGCTTGTTTATGGGTGTTTTTTTGTGGCTTTAATTTATTAGAGGCAACTTTACCTTCATTAATTTCTAAGACTGCGCCGGGCAATTTAAAAGGTACAGCAATGGGAGCCTATTCCAGTTCGCAGTTTTTTGGCGCTTTTTTAGGTGGAATGACGGGGGGCTGGATTTATGGCGAGTGGGGGGCAAGTTATGTGTTTTTATTTTGTGCTTTTGCCGCTGCCACTTGGGTGGGGGTTGCTTTATCAATGAAAGCACCACAGTATTTGGCTAATCTATTAGTTTCGACCAAAAATATTGCCGCAGATAAATTAGATGATTTTTTGACTGATCTTTTAACGGTAGACGGCGTCGCCAGTGCTGATCTGCAGGCGAGTGAAAATGTGGCTTATTTAAAAGTCGATAATGCACTATTAGATAAAGATAAACTGCAATATTTATTAACGCAGTGGAGTAATGCCTAATTTGGTGTGCATTTTTTGCGCTTCGATTGAGTAGTCAGCCAGATTGCTACTCAAGGAAAACGCTTTTTGTAGGATATTTTTTAGTGCCATTTAGTATCTAGGTAAGTGAAATATAAATAAATAATTTGTTTTTTATGCATGGTTTTTTGGGGTTTGGTTAGATCATTTTAGTTGAAGTTAGCTTGATTATCTGTGCTAACATAAAAAATTTATCCACTATTGAAAAATACTATGACTGAACAAAAAGATAAATTGCATATTGTTTTACTTAGTATTCACGGTTTAATTCGCGGTGCAAATTTAGAGCTAGGGCGTGATGCTGATACTGGCGGCCAGACTTTATATGTTATTGAATTAGCGCGTGTATTGGCGCTTCGACCTGATGTGGCAAAAGTCGATTTGATCACCCGACGGGTGGTTGATGCCACCGTTGATGAGATTTATGCGCAGCCCATAGAAGAGTTGACAGATAATTTACGTATTGTAAGGATCAATGCCGGCCCCGATGAATATCTCCCTAAAGAACAATTATGGGACTATCTGGATGGTTTTGCGGATAATGTGGCCTTTTTTTTAAAAGGAAGTGGTGAACTCCCCGATATTATCCACAGTCATTATGCCGATGGTGGCTATGTTGGTGCACGCTTAACCAATTTATTGGGTGTGCCGTTGATTCATACCGGTCATTCTTTAGGGCGTGTAAAACGCCACCGCTTATTGGCCAGCGGCTTGACTAATAGCCAAGTGGAAGAGCGCTATAACATTACCCGTCGAATTGAGGCGGAAGAGCTTGTTCTTGCCGCAGCCGAGCGAGTCATTACCAGCACGCACCAAGAAATTGAAGAACAATATGAGCTGTATGATTATTACCAGCCAGAGCAGATGCGCGTGGTACCACCCGGTACAGATCTTACTAAATTTACCCCGCCTTTAGGCAAAGAATTGGATTCGCCCTTATTTGATAAGATGACTTATCATTTAAAAGCGCCAGAAAAACCAATTATTTTGGCACTTTCCCGAGCAGACAAGCGTAAAAATATTGTTGCATTAATCGAAGCTTATGGGCAGTCTCCTCGATTACAAGAACTCGCTAATTTAGTGATTGTGGTCGGTAATCGTGATGATATTGATAATTTGGATGAGGGCGCTCAGGAGGTCTTTCATGAGCTATTAGTCGCGATTGATCGTTATGATATTTACGGCAAAATTTCCATGCCCAAACATCACCGTCGTGATCAGGTGGCTCTTTTTTATCGGATTGCCGCAGCATCTGGCGGTGTATTTGTCAATCCTGCGCTAACTGAACCTTTCGGCTTAACTTTAATTGAAGCGGCGGCTTCCGCATTACCTTTAGTGGCTACTGAGGATGGTGGGCCGACGGATATAATTGGCAATTGCCATAATGGATTTTTAATTAATCCACTGGATGCTGACACTATTACTGCCGCTTTGCTAAGATTGTTAAGTGATAAAAAACTGTGGCTTAAATATAGCGAACAGGGCTTGAGCGGTGTGCGTGAACATTATTCCTGGGATGCGCATGCCAAGCGTTATCTGGACATCGTGCGTCCTATTGCGCAACGCTCCGAACAATTGAAGCGCACACCGGTTAGCCGTCGGTCGGAATTGTATTGTGATCGCGCTATTATCAGTGATTTAGATCAAAACTTGCTCGGTGATGAGCAGGCCTTACAGGAGTTAATTAGCGTTTTGCGTCGGCAGCGTAAAAGTACCAAATTTGCGATTGCCACCGGACGCCGATTGGATTCGGCTTTAAAGCTGATGAAAAAATATAAAATCCCGGAGCCGGATATTTTAATTACCAGTGGCGGCGCTGAGATTGATTATGCCCCTGAATTAACCGCAGATATAGCTTGGTCAAAACACATTGATTATCAATGGACACCGCATAAAATCAAGCAAATATTAGACAATTTCCCTGGATTGACTAGGCAGCCAAAAATAGAGCAAAGTCGATTTAAGCTCAGTTATTATATCGACACTGAAACGGCGGATATTGAGGTTATTAAAAGTCTGTTACATCAGGAAGAGCAGGCTGCCCATGTGCAGGTGGCTTTTGGCCAGTACCTTGATATTTTGCCGTTACGGGCATCCAAAGGTCTGGCATTGCGCTATGTTGCTGATCGTTGGCAAATTCCCTTGGAACGTATTTTTGTCGCCGGTGGATCGGGTGCAGATGAAGATATGATGCGCGGTAATATGCTCGCTGCCGTCGTAGCTAATCGCTATCATGAGGAGTTATCGCAATTAGTCGATGTCGAGCGCATCTATTTTGCTGAAAAGCCTTTTGCCGCGGGCATATTGGAAGCGTTGGACTATTACGATTTTTTTAATACATGTAAAGATCCAAAGGAGGCGCAAAGCTTATGAGTCAGTCACGCTTATTATTGTGTACCGATATGGATAGAACGATTATTCCTAATGGTAGTCAGGCAGAACATCCCAATGCACGGCAATGCTTCGCTGATTTTTGCCTGCATCCTGAAGTCACTTTGGTTTATGTCACTGGCCGTCATCAAGCGTTGGTTCAGGAAGCGATTATTGAATATGCACTGCCTGAACCTGATTTTGTTATTACCGATGTTGGGACTAAGATTTACCAAGTTAAAGAGGCGCGGTGGTTGCCATGGCAGAATTGGGAGCAAGAAATTGCGCAAGACTGGCAAGGCAAAAATCATAATGATCTCATGCAATTATTTGCCAATATAGGTGCGCTTGAATTGCAAGAAGACAGCAAACAAAATACCCATAAGCTCAGTTATTACTTAAATTTGCAGTTTGATCATCAGGCGATTATTGGTGCAATGGAAGCACTTTTAAAAACGGAAGGAATTTGCGCAAGTTTAATCTGGAGTATTGATGAAGCAACAAATATGGGTTTGCTTGATGTTCTGCCGCGTCATGCCACTAAACTACATGCGATTGAATTTTTACAACAGCAATTAGCTTTTGGGCAAGATGAAATTCTGTTTGCCGGTGATAGCGGTAATGATTTACCCGTGCTAATCAGCCAACTGCCTTCGGTATTAGTGGCGAATGCGAGTGATGATATAAAGCAGAGTGCACAGCAGCAGGCTGAGCAGCAAGGCAATGCTACGATGCTGTATCTTGCTCAAGATAGTGAATTGGCGATGAATGGCAATTATACCGCGGGTGTCTTAGCCGGAGTGCAGCATTTTTATCCCGAATTTTATGCGCAAATGGAGCAAGATTAATGAGTAAAACAGCGGTTTTTGTCTTTGGTGAAGTGTTATTTGATTGTTTTCCCAGTGGCGAACAAGTTTTAGGCGGAGCACCGTTTAATGTCGCGTGGCATTTACAGGCGTTAGGCGATCAGCCGCATTTTATTTCACGTGTCGGTCAAGATGCTTTGGGGCAAGATATTATTCGGGGGATGAATAATTGGGGCATGGATACCACATCAATACAAATTGACCCACAGCACCAAACAGGACGGGTTGATATTCAGATGCTGGATAATGAACCGCATTATACGATTACACCCGATTGTGCCTATGATTTTATTGCTGCCGATAGCGTCAGCAATTTGTCGGCCAGCGGAATTTTATATCATGGTAGTTTAGGTTTGCGTAATAGCGTGGCACGTGAAGCTTTCAGCGTGCTGGCGAATAATCCGCAATTGGCTATTTTTCTGGATGTTAATTTACGTTCCCCTTGGTGGCAAAAAGAAGACATTTATCAATGCTTAAGCCAGGCTCGTTGGGCTAAATTAAATGAGGATGAATTACAGCAATTAGGTTTCGGGGCAACGGATATTAAACAGGAAATGCTTCGGCTACAGGCGCAATTTAATTTACAACAGTTAATTGTGACGCGTGGCAGTGAAGGCGCTTTAGTGCTGGATGCGCAGGGTGAATTTTTTAATCTTAAACCGCAAGCTGTGGATAATATTGTCGATACCGTAGGTGCAGGCGATGCTTTTAGTGCAGTATTTATTCATGGTCTATTATCTGGCTGGACTATCCCGGATACCTTAAATAGAGCGCAAGCTTTTGCCAGTAAAGTGATTGGCTTACGTGGCGCCACCTCTCTCGATCCTGCTTTTTATCAGGATTTTCAAAAGTAAAAAAACAACCCCTATTTTTATGGTGTAGAACTTAGGGGCTGAACATTTTTATCTAATTTATAGGCATAAACTATGTACGAACAGGTTTCGCACACTCTTTTAAATGATATTCTCAACCAAATAAAGCCAGAAATATCCAAACAAGATTTGCGCCATTTTTATACTCGATTAGGCGCAAATTTTTACGCGATTCACTCGCTATTTCATCGCTTATATGGCAGTCGTGCTGATTTTGAACAACAGGCTTTGCGTTTGGTCGAAACCATGGCGCGGCAGTATATCAACCGCCCAGAAAATCTCAGACAGACGGACCTTGATAGAGAGAAAGATTATAATTGGTTTCTGAGTCAGAAATGGGTAGGGATGGCCTTGTACAGCAATGGCTTTGCCGATGATTTACAAGGCGTTAAGAAGCATTTAAGTTATTTTCAGGAACTGGGCATTAATCTGGTGCATATTATGCCTATTATGCACTGCCCAGAAGGTAACAGTGATGGTGGCTATGCGGTCAGTGATTTTCGTGAAATAGATGCGCGTGCGGGTACTTTGCAAGATTTAAATAATTTGGCTGATGAAATGCATCAGCGAGAAATTTTGCTGGTTTTGGATGTCGTGGTTAATCACACCTCTGATGAGCATGAATGGGCGCAGCAAGCGCGTGCTGGTAATCCTGTGTATCAGGATTATTACTATACTTTTAAAGATCGTAATGTGCCGGATATGTTTGAACAAAGTATGCCGGAAATTTTCCCCGAACATGCGCCAGGCAATTTTACCTGGGATGAGCCAATGCAGCGCTGGGTCATGACGGTATTTAATGATTACCAATGGGATTTAAATTACAGTAATCCGGCAGTTTTCATTGAAATGCTGGATATTATTCTGTATTGGGCCAATCAGGGAGCGGATATTTTGCGCTTGGATGCAGTGGCTTTTTTATGGAAAAAAATTGGCAGCACTTGTCAAAATGAGCGCGAAGCGCATTTGATTTTACAGCTAATGAAAGATTGCTGTCAGGTAACTGCCCCCGGCGTGTTATTTATTGCTGAGGCGATTGTCGCTCCGGTGGAAGTGATCAAATACTTTGGTGAAGATGCGGTAATTGCTAAAGAATGTGAAATTGCTTATAACGCGACTTTCATGGCTCTATTATGGGATGCCGTCGCCACTAAAAATGCCAAATTACTCAATCAAGGCATTAAGAGCTTGCCGGTTAAATTAGAGCGTGCTACCTGGCTTAATTATGCGCGTTGTCATGATGATATTGGTCTCGGCTTTGATGATCGAGATATCGTTCTCGCGGGTTATGAGCCGCATAATCACCGCAAATTTTTATTGGATTATTACACGGGAAAATTTGCTGATTCGCACGCGCGTGGTAAGCCTTTTGGTTTAAATAGTAAAACCGGCGATGCACGTATATCAGGTGCGCTGGCCTCTTTAGTGGGCTTACAATATGCTTTAGAAAATCATGATCTTGCTAAAATAAACGATTCAATTAAAACTATTCTGCTATTGCATAGCATGATACTGTCTTTTGGTGGTCTTCCCTTGTTTTATTATGGCGATGAACTGGGCACCATAAACGATGATTCTTATTTGCATGATGCCCATAAAATGGGCGATTCACGTTGGATGCATCGACCCACGATTGATTGGAACAAGGCTGAACTGAGGAATACTCCGGGTACAGTCGAGTATGATATTTTTAGCGCATTGAAAAGAATGATTGCGGTACGCAAAGAAATTGAAGTATTTGCTGATTTTAATAATCGTGAACTCATTGATGTTGAGAATCCGCATTTGTTTGTTTTTGGGCGTTACAATATTAGCCAGCCTAGTGAGCGGGTGCTAGTGATTGCTAATTTTGATGCTAAGTCGCAGTCGCTTAATTTAGACGATATAAGTAATTGGACTAGCCCGCGTTATGGTCGGATGGTTGATTTATATACGGGTCAAAGTCCGGATATTTTTAATAATACCTTGGTTGTTCCGGGGTTCAGTTTTTACTGGCTAGGCGAGAATTAATACAAGTCAATAGGGTCAATATCTAAAGACCAGCGAATTTTACGCGCTAGTTTAAGCTTGGCAATGTCGGGTAGTAGTCTGTTTAATAATAGGTGTAGTTGTTTGCGCTGGGTATCTTGCAGCAATAATTGATAACGAAATTGGCCGGCTCTTTTTGCCATCGGCGCGGCGACTGGGCCTAATATCCAAGTGCTATTGGCTGGATAATTGTTAATTACTTCGCTAACGGCTAGCAAGAATTCAAATGCAGTATCTTTTTCTAAGGATACCGCACGTAACAAAGCTTGATAGCTATATGGCGGGAGTGCGGCCGCTTTACGTTCTGCTAAAGCGGCCTGGGCAAACGCCTGATAGCCATGTTGAATTAAGGTGTTTAATAAAGGATGATCGGGTTGCCGCGTTTGCATAATCACCCGACCTTTCTTTTCTGCACGGCCTGCACGACCTGAAACTTGCACTATTAATTGGGCAAGCCTTTCGGGCGCATGAAAATCAATACTAAATAAGCCACTGTCTACATCTAATAACACCACTAAAGTCACATTGGGGAAATGATGCCCTTTGGCGAGCATTTGTGTGCCTAAGATAATATCCACCTTGCCTTGATTGATGGCCTCTAAATGCTGTTCTAAGGCGCCTTTTTTCTGCGTGGTATCTCGATCTAAACGGACGCTTGTATGTTCTGGGAATATGACTTGCAAGGCATTTTCCACACGTTCCGTACCTAAACCCAATGGCTTTAATTCTTCTGACTGACAGTCAGGGCATGCTCGTGGTAAGGGTTGTTCGCTGGCGCAATGATGGCAGCGTATTTTTTGTTGTCGGTAATGTACGACTAAATTAGCATCGCAGCGTTTGCATTGAGCCACCCAGCCGCAGCTATGACAAATTAAAGTCGGAGCAAAACCTCGGCGGTTTAAAAATAATAAAACCTGCTCTTTTTTAGCCAGTGTTTTTTTAATTTCTCTGATTAACGGTGGCGACAAGCCTTCTTGTAATTGTTGATTTCTAATATCCAGTAAAGATAAGCTTGGCGGTAAGGCATTTCCGGCGCGATTAGGTAAGCGTAGCAACTGATAAAGCTGTTTGTCGACATTGTACAGGCTCTCTAATGAAGGTGTCGCTGAGCCTAAGATAATCGGAATATTAAGCATTTTGGCGCGCACGATGGCCACGTCTCGTGCAGAAAAACGAAAGCCTTCTTGTTGCTTAAAAGATGCGTCATGTTCCTCATCTAAAATAATTAACCCTAGCTGTGGCGCAGGTGTAAATAAGGCTGAACGAGTACCGAGCAAAATAGAGCTATGGCCTTTTTGCATGGCTAACCACGCCGATTGGCGCTGTGTTTCGCTGTGTTGCGAGTGGTAGGTTTCTATGGGTACAGCAAAGCGTTGTTTAAAGCGCGCTTCAAGTTGTGGCGTTAAGGTAATTTCAGGCAGGAGCACCAAAACTTGTAAGTTGCGCGCTAAAACTTGTTCAATCACTTGTAAATAGACTTCCGTCTTGCCACTTCCGGTGACACCCTCTAGTAAAAAGACAGAAAATTTGTCTAATCTGGCATTAATGGTATCAATGGCCGCTTGTTGCTGCTCATTCGCTGCGAGTGGTGTTTGTTGGGTGATACTGAGGGTTCTGGCGGGTAATGCTACAAAATTACTTGCGTAGACTAACTCTTTTTCCTGTAATGCTTTTAATGAAGGACGCCAGAGTTTGAAATGCTGGTTAATTGTTTCGCTGTTGATGGCATTGCTTTGTGCTTGAAAAAAATTAAAGAGTGCTTGTTGTTTGGGCGCTTTTTTTAATGTGTTTGCATCGGCGGCCTGACCGGTTTCTGTTAATGCAAAATAAGCTGTAGGCTTCAGTGCGCTAGATTTTCCTTTGCGCAGTGCGCTAGGAAAGGCGCTGATAAACACATCGCCAATAGCATGATGATAATAAAGCTGAGCCCAATGTAATAATTTTAAGTCTTTAGCGGATAGTAGTGGTTCGGTATCTAACAGTTCGTCAGCTTGCTTAAGTTTGCTAGTGTCGATCTCTGAACTGCTATTGATAGCGAGTAATACGCCTATTTTGCTTTGTTTGCCAAAGGGAACTTTGATGCGTAAGCCAGGCTTGAGTTGTGTAAGGTTGCAGTTATCGGGAGGTAGATAATCAAATGAGAAATTTAGTGGGATAGGGACGGCCACACTTAAAATTATTTTTTCTGAGCTGTTCACTTTGAGCCTGTTTGCTAATGAAAATTCGCTATAAGAACGCTAAGTCGTTATGCTGAAAAGAAAAATAAAGTTACCCACAAAAGCTGTGGATAACTTTGTGTATAAGGTCAGGAAAAGCAAGTGAAAGCCTTGGTTTTATTGCTCGCTTGTTACATTGTATGAATTTATGTCAGTTGAGTTAATTCCTTTTTAATCAATTGTTTGCCTAAGTCAATTGTTATTTTTTTCGGGTAAACATCAGGTAATATTAACTATTTGAGGCTTAGAAAAAAGTGTGTGTAAAGTAAAAAATAATAATAAATTAGTTGACATGAAATTTTGCTCCCCCCCCCCGGCATTTAGTTAAAACAGGGGGGGTAAAATTTATGGAATCATTATTCCGCGAATAGTGAAATACAACATAGCCGCTAATAGAGCGGAAAACGGTACGGTAATAATCCAAGCAGCAGCAATCTTATAGACATGTGAGCGTTTGACTAATTCTTTTTGATACACTTTTTTCAGCGTTTTTCTTTCGCGTTTAGTAAAGTTAGTTTCGCTATTCTTTGCTTGTTCTTTAAGCTCTGCTAGCATCACTGATTTTTTAGCGATACTGGCTTTTTTAA
>JAIPFI010000116.1 GCA_021736705.1 Methylococcaceae bacterium
GTTTGCAGGATAGTTTCATCCGCAAATGCTGAAACCGCTTCACCATCGAGTGTGAAGTTAATCATAGGGTTGTTTAAAGTATCTGGATTTGCAGCCATTGTTTTATTCACCTGCGTCTGGGTAAAAATTATCGTCCAAAATCTGAGACAAGCTCCAAGGGCAAGCGCTTGGAAAAGACCGCTCCTCTAAGGCTGTTTCTTGAGCCGCTTTGATAATAGATTTTGCATAAGCTTTTTTTAGGATCATATCAATTTGCGGTTTGAGACTTGGATTCTCGTCTAAGGTTTCTGCGAAATTAATACGCTGTCCTTTAATGGTTAATTGCCAGCTACGACCACGGCGAATAGGTTGATATTGCCATTTAAGTAGATGAATTAATAGCACGGTTAAGCGACTATCCAATTCACGTTTCTCACTACGTCCCATTGTTTCAACTTCCTCAAGCAAGTTGTCAATATCTAGCTCAGAAAGTCTGCCAGCTTTAAGTAAAGCAGCTTGCTCCTGTGTCCAGCCATAAAAATCAGCGTTGTAATTAATCATTGGCGTCTGTTGTTAAATTTCCTGAGGAAAGTACTTAATCGCACAGCGTAATGGATTGGGAGCCGCTTGGCCTAAACCACAAATCGAGGCATCGACCATTACTGAAGATAATTCTTCTAGCAAGTCAGTATCCCAGTTTTCTTCTTCCATGAGTTTCGCTGCTTTAGCAGTACCTACACGACAAGGCGTACATTGACCGCAGGATTCTTCTTCGAAGAATTTCATGGCATTGATTGCTAATTCTTTAGCGCTATCTTGTTTGGAGAAAACCACCACCGCCGCAGAGCCGATGAAACAGCCGTGTTCGTTGAGTGTATCAAAATCCATCGGAATATCAGCCATCGATTCAGGTAAAATACCACCTGATGCACCGCCTGGGAAATAACCGTAAAATTCATGGCCTTCTTGCATGCCACCACAAAATTCAGCAATCAATTCACGCATCGTTGTACCCGCTGGTGCTAAATGCACCCCGGGCTTATTAACACGACCTGAAATAGAAAATGAACGTAAACCTTTGCGCTCATGACGACCGTGTGAAGTAAACCATTCGGGGCCTTTTTCTACGATGTCACGTACCCAGTACACAGATTCCATATTGTGTTCCAGAGTAGGGCGACCGAATAAGCCAACTTCCGCTAAAAATGGTGGGCGCAAACGAGGCATACCGCGTTTACCTTCAATCGATTCAACCATCGCTGACTCTTCGCCACAAATATAAGCACCAGCACCGCGACGTAAATGAATCGGCGGTAATCCAGAGATGCTGTTTTCTAAGTTAGCAATTTCTTTGCTTAGAATTGCACGGCAACCCGCATATTCATCACGTAAATAAATATAAATTTCATCACAACCTACACATAAGGCGGCAATTAACATACCTTCTAAAAAGCGATGTGGATCCGACTCTAAATAATGACGATCTTTAAAAGTCCCTGGCTCGCCTTCATCAATATTGACTGCCATTAAACGTGGACCAGCAAAACTTTTAACAATACGCCATTTACGCCCAGCAGGGAATCCAGCGCCACCCAAGCCACGCAGACCAGAATCTTCCATTTTTTTGATCACGCTTTCGGTATCAATAGAGCCGTCTAAAACACCTTTGAGTGTTTCATAACCCTTATCTGCAAGATAATTAGCATGACTAATGTAGTTCGTGATCGGGGCGGTAATTTCTTTTTTCTCAACGGCAGTAAGTACCGTGATAGGTGTTGCTTCATCAATCGGGTTTTGACCAACAACGGCAACAGGGGCATGTTGGCAGCGACCGACACAAGGCACTTTTTGAACGCGTACGTTATCTGGATTTAAGCCATTTTCTAGGGCGGTGATTAAATCATTTGAACCCGCCATAGCACAAGAAAGAGACTCGCAAACGCGAACAGTTAAAGCAGGAGGAGCTGTTTGACCTTCTTTGACTACATCAAAATGATGGTAGAAAGAAGCAACTTCGTAAACTTCGGCGGGAGAAAGCTTCATTTCATGCGCGAGAGCAACGAGATGTTTGGATGAAATATGCTGATAGTGATCTTGAATTTTATGTAAATGTTCAATCAATAAATCGCGTTGACGCGACTCATTCGCTAACAGTGCTTGAACTTCTTCTAGTGCTTTTAGATCAACCGCATGACCTTTGGGGCCTTTGCGTTTCTTGTTAGTGATTTGATCTGGGCTTATTGTAATAACTGCCACTCGTATTTCCTCCAGCTCTTTCCGTTTATTGAAGATTGCTAATATTATGCGCCAAAACTTATTTAATTATTATATTCGGCAAATTTTATCCACTTTAACAAAACTGTCATATTGAGTTCAAGTAATCTTTTCTTTAGATGTGTATCATAAAAAATGATATTATCAGTTTTTTTATCATTTAATTACTTATTTACGTTAAAAATGACCATGAATCCTCAACATTTATTGACGTTCTCAGTGGTTGCACGATTAAAAAGCATTACTTTAACTGCGCAACAGTTACATGTCGGTCAGCCGGCTGTATCGGGACAATTGAAGCTATTGCAGGCCTTTGTCGGTGAACCTTTATATGAGCGTAAAGGGCATAAAATTGAATTAACAGCGGCTGGTGAAGGCTTGTTAAAACATGCCGATAAAATGGCTAGCTGTTATGCGCAAGCTCATGAATATGTGCGTAGCTTGCAACAGATCAGTACAGGTGTTTTACGCATAGGCGCAACGATGACTATTGCCAGTTATTATCTGCCTAAATATGTTGTAAAATTACAAACAGAATACGAAGGTGTACAGGTCTTCATGAAGACTTTAGATACCAGTGAAACATTAGATCACTTATATAATCTCGATTTAGGCTTTATCGAAGGATCTTTGCAAGATGTAGAATTACCCAGTAATTACCAAGTGATTGCTTGGCAACAAGATAAAATTGTTTTGGTTATACCTGATAACCATCCGCTCGCTTTAGAATATCCTGACTATGTGCCTTTAGAGGTGTTTACTGAGCATCAAGTTATTTGGCGGGAGACTGGTTCTGGTGCTCGGCACGTTGTAGAGAATGCTTTGCTAGAGGCTGATATTAATGCGCCGGTAAATATTGAAGTAACGGGTGTTTCAGCCGTTAAAGAATCAGTACGTGCCGGCTTAGGTATAGGCTTTTCTTCGGCAATGGCCTTAAAAAATGAAGCCGCAGGCTTGACTTCTCGAAGAATAGGTAGCGCACAAGGCCTCACTTGGCAATTAAATATTATTGCGCCCAAACCGGCACTGCAATCTCGTGCTGTTCAGGCCTTTTTATCTTTTTGTATGGAAGATAAAGGCTAAATTTTCTTCCATCCTTCATTCTCTGCCTTTACTCATCTACTTTTATAAGGAACGATACGCGGTGCGTTATTTATTGCCATTATTATTTGCTATAACAACAAATCATGCCATAGCGGCGTTTAATATTAAACAAGTGGCTCAAGGCATCTATGTTCATCAAGGGCCGATAGAATTACCCGATGTGCATAATCATGATGCCATTGCCAATATAGGATTTATCATTGGTGAGCGTTGTGTTGCTGTGGTCGATTCTGGGGGTAATCCCGAACAGGGACGCCTATTAAAAAGCACTATCCAGAAAATGACGGACGTTCCTGTTTGTTATGTCATTAACACGCATGTGCATCCCGACCATATTTTTGGTAATAGCGCCTTTCAAGATATTCCTAATATAAAATTTATCGGTCACGAAAAGCTTAGTAGAGCGATGGCGACAAGAGGGGCATTTTATATTGCGCGTTCTATGGAACAAATAGCCGTTAACTTAACAGCAAAGGATATTATCCCGCCGAGTATTACGGTAAAAGACTCCTTAAAAGTTGATTTAGGCGGGAGGATACTGGAATTAAAAGCTTATCCCACTGCCCATACTGATAATGATTTGACGGTTTTCGATGCACAAACCAATACCTTGTGGCTGTCAGATTTACTTTTTGTCGGACATTTGCCGGTATTAGATGGCAGTTTAAAAGGATGGCTAAAAATTATCGCTGAATTAGAAAAACAGTCATTTGATGTGGTTATTCCAGGGCACGGCTCTATTGATCGTGATTGGCCGGAGAGTCTGCAGGCAGAAAAACATTATTTACAAAAACTAGCGACCGATGTGCGAGCTAAAATTAAACAAGGTAAATATTTAGAGGATGTTTTGCGAGATAATGATTCGACAGACAAAGCGCAATGGCAATTATTTAATGACTTTCATAAAAAGAATTTGAGTAGTGCGTTTGCTGAATTGGAATGGGAAGATTAATCCCAAGTTATTTAATCGCTATTCCTTAAAGTATTCAAATAACCATACACAGCTCACTTAAATGAAAACAAAAGTTATTCTGGTTGATGATCATGCGGTGGTGCGCGCTGGTTTTAAAATGTTACTGTCTACCAATGAAGGTATTGAAGTTATTGCCGAAGCCGAGCGAGGTGAACAAGCCATTCAACTGTATCAAGAAAAACAGCCTGACATCATGGTGATGGATATATCTATGCCAGGAATCGGAGGGCTTGAAGCCATTCGACGTATTTGCGAACGACATGGTAATGCTAAAATTTTAGTTTTCAGTGTTCATGAAAAAGCCATTTTTATCAGCCGTGCGCTGGATGCCGGAGCGATGGGTTTTATCAGCAAAAGCAGTGCAGCTAATATATTAATTAAAGCGATTCAATGTATTATGCAGGGGCAAATTTATGTTGAAGAAGGTTTGAATAAGACGTCATTATATAGATCTGAAGTGACAGAGAAAATCGACCATCAGGCGATTATTAATGCTTTTTCACCGCGTGAATTTGATATATTTTTATTGCTAGCGAAAGGGCAAACGGGGCATAAAATTGCCGAGCAACTCTGTATGGGATATAAAACGGTTGCTAATTACAGCACCCAAATAAAGAAAAAGTTAAATGTCTCTAATGTTGCAGAGTTGGCGCATATTGCTGTTTTGTATGGCATGGTTAATCATTAAATGCTTATAAAGGCGTATAATCCGCATCGATTTAAACTATTACATTGTCCAAGCAATTAAAAACCGCGCATTATTTATACACAGGAATCTTTTATATGAAATTACAAAAATTACTCTGCCTTAGTCTGATTTGCTTATTGCCAACTATTGCGTATGCTGCGGAAGATGAAACCCTCTGGAATCAAGTTTTAAAACAGAAGTTCTTTGCGGAAAAAGAGCTATTAAAAGGAGAGGATATTATTCAGCTGAGTACACCAGTACGCGCTGAAGACCCCGCTTTAGTGCCCATTAAAGTGACAGCGAGCTTCCCACAGACTAAAGAAAAATACATTAAGCGCATTTTATTAGTCATTGATAAAAACCCATTTCCTTTTGTCGGTGAATTTGAATTTACGCCAGATAGCGGCAAGGCCGATATTGCCATGCGTGTTCGAGTGAATACTTACAGCTATATTCGTGCTATTGCTGAAATGAATACCGGCGAGCACTATATGGTTAAAGAATTTGTTAAGGCTAGTGGTGGATGTTCAGCGCCTATTGGTGCAGATTATGATGCAGCCATGGCACGTTTAGGGAAAATGAAATTTAAACTTGATGAAAAGGCCAGTGACGGTAAGCCAACCATGGCACAACTACTCATTAGTCATCCTAATATTACCGGCATGCAAATTGATCAGCTAACACGCTTTAAACGTCGCGCACACTTTATTAAACAAATAAAAGTCACGTTTAATGATAAGCCGATTCTCACAGCTAAAACGGATATAGCGATCAGTTCTGATCCCAATTTTCGTTTTTATTTTGTACCCACAGAGCAAGGTGAGTTAAAGGCGGAATTTACTGACACGTCTTGTGAGAGTCCTGTTAGTCGTGATGTTTGTGAAGCAGGGAAGTCTTATTCTCAAACTTATACGGTTACCTCTAAATGATTTTGTGCCGGATTGGCATGCAGCGCATTTTTGCCTAGAATGCACTTCATGCCCTAGTGCATTTTACACTTTCATTTTATGAAATTTCTTCTTCCTCATCGTCTGATCTTTAATGTTTTATTATTCAAGTTATTGCCACTATCCAGTTGCCAGCTGACTTTGATATTAAACTGTTGCTGATTGCCATCTTGAACGGCACTGAGTTTTAGTTTCATCAAACCTTCGGGGTGAAAGACAATTTCATCTTCTTCATCACTGAATTTCAGCTTACCTTTACTGATACTTTCACTAATTGCCGCGAGAATTTTTTCGATGCTTTGGGCATCTTGTAAGGATTCATGTCGAAAGCTTCTTTTTTCTTGTTTCATGGCTGTGAGAGTGAGGCTTGAAAAAGTTTAATATAGGGATAATCCGTACTAATACCAAGTACGCGACCTTGAGGTTGAAAAATGGTGACCGCTGCCCCGTGGCCTTGCTGTGTACCGATATGTTCCTTCTTACGTGTATGTCGATCAACTGAAGCATCACATTCAAAATTGACCATTCCTTTACGTAACATAATGCGCTGACCGTAACGTAAATTTTTATGACCATGAACAATGGCATAAATGCCTTTTTTACGTAACATTTTATTGCCTTTTCTGGTCATTGGCATATCAATATCGCGATATTTAGTGCGTATTGTGTTGGCTAAAGGGCCGTAATAAAAATCAAAAATCTCATCGTGTAAGTGTTTTTTAAATTGTTGGTTCAAATGTTTAACGCCTTTTTCACAAATCATGCGTGCAATATGATCATCAATACCGGCGTGTATATATAAAAATGAGCCTTTATGCAGGGCTAAGCGCATTTTTTTAAAGTACCAATGAAATTCGCCGTCTTTATCTAAAAATAATTTCTGCCATTTGATGGCTGCGGCATAAGCAATGCGTAAATCCATTCCTGCTTTATACAAGTCCGATTCAAATTCATTGATTTTTTCGTGTAAGCGCTGCATTTCCTTTTGGATAATTTTTTCTGACAAAATACCCTTTGCTTCTATAGGAAATGTATCAAACCAGTTTTCCGAAGGATACAGGCGTTTACGACATTCTTGCACATCAGGAATATGTTTTAGCGCGTGCTCTCCTTGTAAATATTCCTGCTGAATTTCCTTTAAAAAAGGAATCGCTTTTGCACCCATACGAATAAAAAAATGCTCGCTTGTTGGGTCTTTAATTAAATTAACTGCATGTATACCTAATTTAACGCGAATATCATGATTGCCTGCGAGGATATGAATTTTGGCACCGCTATCAATTAATAAACGTATGCAACGCAGTAGCCTTAAATTACTCGGCCCTTTATCAAAACAATCCCCGCCAATAACGAAGTGTGATTTACGGCCTGTACCCGTTAGTTTAAATTGCCTATCATAAGCACCCGTTTTTTTGATACCGCCAGAGGCGACGAGCGAGGCAATAAAGGCATCGGCATCAGCATGTAGATCGGAAAAGAAAAAAATCTGTGTTTTAGGCCATATCCACGGGTATTCCTCCAAGGTTTGGTGTAATTGTTCAATGAGTCCGGTCGGACTGCTGAGGTCTTTAGCGGATGAATGTACGTTACCTAACGGCCAATCTTGGGCTTCTTTAGGTAGTAAAGTACTAATCCATTTCTGTCCTTTATAAGATGGTAGTTTAATCAACATAAGTTTTAATCCGTAAATTGACTGTGTGCACTTCTCTCTTTCCAGGCACCAGCGATAGGCTTCCAACTATTTTCATTTTGATATTCAATAAAAATAGGCTGGCAATGAAACATACTCAGTTGTGCAATTTGTTCATATTGCAATAAACCTAAATAATAAGCAGCATGACGAAAAGCGGCTCCATGACCGACAAATATTTTTATTTGATCAGTTTGGCTCTGTTGTTGAAGTACCTGCATTTCAGCTCGCAATAAAGTGGCTACGCGCCAACCTGCATCAAGTAAAGATTCAGCACCTTGAAAAGGTAGACAAAAATGACTGTCGGACTTCCAACCTTTAGGCAAACCATTAAATCGTGGGTCTTGTTGAACTATATCAGTAATTTGCTGTATTGATAAATTAGCAGCACTACCAACGCTGCGTTCTGCTAAATCGGAATACTCTTGCACTGAATATTCCGAGCTATTTAAGCTTTGGGCTAGGGTATCTGCTGTCTGCCAAGCACGCAATAATCTGGAACAGGCAATCACTGGGTTAATCTGACAATTAAGCCGTGCGCCTTGCTCTTTTATTAAGAGAGCTAGCGCATGTGCTTGGGCAAATCCTTTTTCTGTTAAAGGAAAAGGCTGATGCGCACTGGGCGTATTAAGTAATTGTTGGTAATCGCCATGCCTAATTAAAGCGGCAATCGTTTTTGCCATTATGTTTTTTTGCTGCTGAGATTAACGGCTAAGCTCTCAAACATGGCTTGTAGCGTTTTTTGTTTGATTACTGAACTCGCTTTTTTCAGGGGTAACCACTGTCGAGTGCGATGACTTTCTTCCCACTCATGATCATCAACCCACTCTGTTACTGCCATAGGATAAACTTGCACAGTGCATGTGCCACCCCATTTTTTATGTTGATAGTGACCAATCATGTGTTCGCTGATAATGCCTCGAACCCCAGCTTCTTCCCAAGCTTCTAAGGCCGCTGAAGCGGGTGCTGTATAGCCGGGTTCAATAATCCCTTTGGGGATACCCCAATGATTATTGCCGCTAGAAGAAATCACTAAAATCTGTAGTTCGCCTTTTTCAATGCGATAAGGAATTGCCGCTGATTGTGAGTAATAATAAGTGGGTCTTTTGCGTTGTTCTAATCCAGCTAAGCCATTAAAAATAAATTTTTTCGGTAGTGTGGCAGGGCGGGTGATTGATTCGACAGTGGCACAGCCTGCATTTAATATGCTCCAGTGATCTGGCATGTTTAAAATGGCTAAGGTCGCCGTAGGTAAAAGTTTGCCATCTTCAGATTTTTGTAGTGCACCCTTATGTAAGTGTTCGATTAAGTGCTCTAATCCGGGATTATGACCAATTAATAAAACGCGTTCTGCGGATTCTGGGCAATCAGCGAGTACACTTTTTAAATCCGTTAATCCTGCTTCATAGATGCGTGCATCATAATGAATGTGCTTTGTTGTTAAGCCCATTGCTTTGGCGAGTTTCACCGCAGTTTTATTGGCTCTTTCAGCGGGCGAGCTAATAATAAAATCCGGGATAAGTTCTTGTTGTTGTAACCAAAAGCCCATGCGCTGAGCATCGCGTTTGCCACGTTTTTTCAGCGGCCGACCAAGATCATTGGTATCCATGTCCCAGTCAGATTTTCCATGTCTTAATACCAGTAATTGCCTGCTCATGATTGTTCCTCTGTGCGAATATTTTGCTGAAAATAGGATGGGTAGTTGACCTCATAAACACTTAGGAATGCGAGGTAAATAATGGGCGTTATTGCCTTTTTTAGGAGGCGCTGTTGGCTGTAATTGGTATAAAATCACAGATAAAAGCTCCTTTATTTTTTAAATGACATTGGTTAAGTATCAAAAGATTCGGGCATAACATTAGCTAGTCGTAAATACCTATCCAACAAAAAATGTTAAATGAATTATGCGTGCATACTTATAGGCGCAGCTAAAGTAGCCTGTGAGTTATGTAATACGGCTAATACATGTTCAACATAAAACGCCGCAACATCTTGGTTTAAACCTTCTTTTGCACCGCGAAAACCACCAAAGGCAGAGACTTCAAAAACAATTGCACCATGCTTCGTTTCTGCGACATCGACTGTGGTGTAACTCATGCCAAATAAGTCTTGCGCTTTTGCTGCCATGGTAATAATTTCATCTGATGGTTTTGCCGCTGCATAGCTGCCACCACTATTAAT
>JAIPFI010000117.1 GCA_021736705.1 Methylococcaceae bacterium
CTAGTCTAGCCCCAATAACAAAACGTAATATATTTTTAAATTGAGTAAAATCCATACTCGTTAATCTACCTCTGCTAGACGTTCTTTTTAGAAAATTTTATACCACAATTAGGCGTGCATAGGACACGGCTTTAGCACGCTTTTAATGCCACTGTTGAATATTGACAAGATAAAACCGCGCCCTACCGACCGGAGCCGAAGTTATTTTATGCGCACTTCTTAAGAATAAATCCCTCCTACTTCAGCAAGAGACGACTTAAACCAACAATATTGCAGCCACCACCAAAAACCCTCGATACTTATTTACGTGTCTGCGTACGCCATAGATTAACAATTTCATCGACATCAAGATCATCAGAGCCTTCCCGCCAACTGGTAAAATAATCCACATCATTACTTTTAGGCTCAGGATTGGGCTTATAAATTTGTACCCGCGTCGGCATAGGTGCGGCCTCGCCTAAAACCAATGCCTCACCTCGCCCTAAAGATGCCAATATATCCGTCAAATCACCTTCAGCTTCAGGTACTAAACCTTTAATATAAGCCTGATCATCAGGATTAGTTGTACGCAAACAAATAAATGAACTACATTGAGAAAGCATCGTTTCCGATAACTCAGTCGGCCGCTGACTCACAACACCAATGGATACCCCATATTTACGGCCTTCCTTAGCAATGCGCTCCATCATGCGCTTAGTGCCCTCATATTGACCATTTTTTTCTCGAGGAATATAAGCATGCGCCTCTTCACAAATCAAAGTAATCGGAAATTCGCGTCGCCTAGGATTCCAATAATTAAACTCATAAGCCAAACGCCCGACTTGCGCAGATACAGCGGGTCGAACATCGGTAGGAATAGAACTTAAATCAATAACCGTAACATTGGCCTTATGTGTACCTAAACCAACAAATTCACGCAATAAATCTGCCATCGTTTCTGATTTATTACGTTTTTTAGGTTTCAATAAAAAATCATAACGCACATCATTAAAACGGCTTTGCATGCGCACTAAAAATTCATCAAACTGACCAAATAGTGCGCCCTGCACTTTCCCAAAATCTTTCCGCTCTTCATTGGCATTTTTAAACTGACGATACATTTCCACTAATGAAAAATAAATCGGCGTATCCACAGAAACGACGCCTAAACCTAATTGTTTGGCTGATTCGCGCTTTAATTGCTGCAAGAGCTCACGCATAAACGCCATCTGAATCGAAGCGCCCGCTTCCGATCGATCAATAAACAAATCAACCAATTCCGCATAAGTCATCATCCAATAAGGCATTTCTAACTGAGTGGCTTCGACATAATTAACGGCTTCTGGGGGAAATGCAGACTGAATATTACCCGCGTCATCTTTCCAGCAATATTCGCCATGCAGATCCAGCAAAATCATCTTGCTGTTCGGCATGGCTTTAATCGTATGCTGAATTAAACTGGTCACTGCCCAGGATTTACCCGAACCGGATTGCCCGACAATAGCAAAATGACGACCAAATAAAGCGCGTGGATCAAGGCTTAAATGATAATCTTTATGTGCCGATAATTGACCAATAAAGAATTCATACTCACGAAATTTAGAAAAAATCGCATTAATTTCCGCCAGCCCGACAGCATAAACTTTAGCCCCAGGCGTTGGATAGTGACGTACGCCACGAATGAAAGTTGCATCCTCTTTTAATTCACCTACCGGAATTAAAGAAAAAAAACGATCAGAGAGGCGCTCTCCCCGTTCAAACCGATCTTCTTGCCACATTTTGAATACTAAAGCGAGCACAGCCACATTCGCCTGACGCACAACCACATAAGAACCAATACTACCTGCCAGCATTTGCTCATTGCCAATACTCAGGAGAGGCGTATCCGTTGCATATTCTTCAACAACTCGCGCCTGCATTCCATCGCCCCTTACTTGCGTAAGTGTAGCAATTAAAACACTCGATTGTTGTTCAGCCATTTCTCACTCCGTATATTTACTATATAGGCGGTTAGCTTAGCTCAGTTTGTGACATTCGTTAAGCTTTTTAACGGCTAAACAGCTAGCCTATTTTTGCGCTACCACATTCCAGTATCCATTTTAAGGCGATACGAATAATAGGAATGACATGCTTTAGAAATGAGCACAAAATAAGTAAATATTCAGACACTCCAGTTTTTATCACTCATCCTGACCCTTCATAAATTGGCCAGTATTTTAAAGCGAGATTCTATATTTCGTAAGGCGTGGCTTTAGCCCGCCAATACTCGCTTCAACTTTAAAAGGCGGGCTAAAGACGCTGTGAAAGTATTCAATAATTTTTCTGAAAATACGACTTTGTAGCTTGGGGTGAGTTTGCGAACCCCAACAATCAACCTACAAAAAAATACTTTCACAGTCTCTAAAGCCAGGTCCTACAGTTGTCAATATGCACCGTGTTAAAGTGATGGCGCATAAATTAACAGTCGGATTTTTTAGCTACCAACTTAAGGTGGGACAGAAATTTTGAAAACAGAAGTCAGGAGTGCAATAGCTTTAGCTATTGCTGTTTCGGAAATAGCTAAAGCGTGTCACTCCAGTGATTTGTCCCGCCTTAAAATGGAAGCCGATTTTTTTAAATGTGTATCTCTAAGGAAAGTGCCTCTGAATATTTACGATAAAGCTATTGCTCTCCCGCCTACTTTCTTGAAATGTCCTGTCCGCCTTAAATGTATAAACCCACATTCCAGCACCAACTTCAGTGAACAGGCATTCAATATCCATCCAACTAATACGTCTTATAATCACAGCTTTCTCATAAACATATTCGCATTACTCCGCCCTAAGATTAATAGGCGTTACTTTTAAGTAAAGCAATCAATCCAAATCAGTATAATAGCGCAATAGCTCGAGCTTATCGTGTTACACACTTTTACATAGCGCGATTTGACATAACCGCGCAACCAATACCTGGCATTCTTTAAACTTAAAAAAGATGAAACAAACAACAATGCTTGCTTACACAGATTCAAACAGCGCCATAGATATTCAAAAATCAAAAGCTTGTGCGCAGAAACACTATTTAACGCCTATTATTCTATCTGCTAGCATTGCACTCATGCTCTCAGGCTGCGCAACACCAGTGAGTGTAGACCATGTGGATATTCAGACCGCTTACAGCATTCAAACCGCCAGCGCAATTTCATCAGAGCAGTTATCAAACGCATCAAGTATCGTTCTTAAACAATACGGGCTACAGGATAAATTCAAACAACAACCAGCGGTAGTATTGGCTAAACTTCATAAAGACCTTAAACCAGTGGGCGATGATAATCTATTGTTTGCGTTAGCAGAATTATCCTTGTTTCATGCCCAGCGTAGCAATGACCGCGCCTATTATCTCGCCTCAGCCGTCTATGCTTGGTCACTGCTGTATCCAGAAAATGGCTCACATATGCAGATCCCACCAACAGATCCTAGGTTTCGGTTAAGCTATGATATTTACAACCAAGCAGTAACCAAAGGTCTGGAGGCACCTAAAAACAGCAAAGAAAACGAAGTTAGTTTACGCGCTGGAACGTATCGACTGCCCTTTGGAACACTAGAAATAAGCGTAGATGAAACGGGCATGTCATGGGGTGGCTACCCACTTGACCGATTTATTTCAACAACCGCTTTAGAAGTTAATGGACTGAGAAATCGCTACCATAATTCGGGGATTGGCGTTCCCTTAGCCGCAAGTCTTGCAAAAGCACCGGCATCAGCAAAGAAAATCATCGGTTCAAATCGCCTTGGAGCAAGAACCAAAGTATCGGTCACTGCGTTGTTACGCTTTGATAATGCACGTACCAAGCTAAGTAAGGGCAATATCAGCGGGCGCATTGAAGTGTATTCAGCGAATAAAACCGACACGGTGATCATTGACGGGCAAAAGCAGCCGATTGAGTCCGATCCAACCGCCGCCCTTGCTTATCAGCTTAATGATAGCCCCCTCTATACAATGGAAGTCAGCGGATTTTTCAATAGCTCAATCTTCACTAGCGGTCTTGTTCCAAAAGACCGAACGCAAGACGGGCTATTTATTATGCAGCCTTATCAGGTGGGGAAAATTCCACTGGTATTAGTGCATGGCACGGCATCAAGTCCGGCACGTTGGGCTGAATTAATTAACGAATTAAATGGCGATCCAGACATTCGTGCCCGCTATCAAATATGGTTATTTATGTATGACAGCGCCCGAGGCATTGGCTATTCAGCGGGAAGACTGCGCACAGCATTGACCAATACGGTGCATGAACTCGATCCCGATAGCAAAGATCCCGCATTACAGGAAATCGTGGTAGCAGGTCACAGCCAAGGGGGCTTGTTGACCAAGCTGACAGTCATTGATAGTGGTACGAAATTTTGGGACCTTCTAAGCAAAAAACCCTTCGAGCAAACAAAGCTCAGCCCTGAAATCAAAGAATTTATCCAGCAATCTGTCTTTTATACGCCCTTACCTTTCGTTAAGCGGGTCATATTTATTTCGACACCACAACACGGCGCGATGCTAGCGACGTCTAAAATAGTCACTGGACTGGTTTACAAATTAGTCACTTTGCCTTTAACAGCAGTAAAAACCACGGCGCTATTGGCTAAATTGGCAACTGCCTCAGGTGATGAAAAGCTTGCCGCTATGTTAAGCAGACCGCAAACGTCAGTGGATAATATGAACGCCAATAACCCTGCTCTACAAACGCTGGCATCCATACCGGTAACTGCTGTCCCTGCACACTCGATTATTGCTGTTGAAGGCAAAGGACCGATAGAAGAAGGAGATGATGGCGTGGTTGCTTATAAAAGTGCGCACATTGATGAAGCGGTTTCGGAGCTTGTGGTCAACAGTGGGCATTCATGCCAAAGTCAGCCCGAAGTAATCGAAGAAGTTAAACGTATCTTGTTTGAACATTTATCCGCGTCAACAATAAAAAATTAGCGGCTTTCATTAGAGTGGATTCCATAGGTGGGGCTTTTTGCGCTTTAATATAATAAGTCGCAAAAAGCCCCTTGCACACGTCCTAAGCGTTATCCACCCATTCATAAATCTCGGTCATCGCAGGATCGCATTTACAACAGCTCGTACCACAGCTCGCGCCCTTATCTATACGCATCACTTTGCCCTTACTAACCCATTTGCTTAACATGCCACGTAAGGCATCGGCATCAGTGTTGAAATGATTTGCCATGTCCAATAATGACAGGCGGTGCTGCTGCTTTAGGTAATCGCGTAATTCCGATAAAATCATACAGCCCTCTGCTTTAATTCAGTTCTGCCAGCCCACCAGAAAGAAAATATCACGGCAAAAAAAGCACTTAATAAACCAAGCACCCAATAAATGGATGACTCGCTATGCTGACTAAAAGTCGCTAATTGATAAAAAATCGTTGCTGTCATATAGGCAATACCGGTTGTCCAGGCAACTACAAATATTGTCCATTTAGTGCCGGTCTCCCGTTGAATAGCTGCGGTTGCTGCAACACAAGGCGCATACAATAAGATAAACAATAAATACGCAAAAGCACCCGCTTGACCATCAAAACGCGCCTGCATTTCGCCAAACGTTCCTAGGCTAACTTCTTGTGCATCAGCCGCTAACTGACTATCGCCAACATCACCAATATTAAGCCCTAAAGGGTCTAATAAGTTATCGGCTACCGCCAATAAATTCTCAGGAATAGTTAGTACGGCACTGATTAAGCTTTGTTGAAAATCAAATGCTTCAGGCTCTTGCTCTACACCTTCTAGCGCCAACTGGGTGTATAAAGCATCTAAGGTTCCAACTACCGCTTCTTTAGCTAAGATGCCCGTAAATATTCCTACTGTAGCTGGCCAGTTTTCTTCACGTATGCCCATAGGCTTAAACACCGGCACTAAAGTACGGCCGATTTCGCTTAACACTGATTTTTGCGTGTTTTCCTTACCAAAACTACCATCAATGCCGAGAGAATTTAAGAAATTAAGCACAAGCACCATCGGTACAATGACTTTGCCAGCATTGACTAAAAAAGTTTGCAAGCGATCCCAGGTACGAATGGCTATACTTTGCAAGGTCGGCAAATGATAATTGGGCAATTCCATGATAAACGGCATGGAATCACCTTTAAACAAAGTATGACGCATAATCAAGCCAGTTAATACCGCGACAGCAATACCAAACACGTACAAGAAAAATACCAGATTCTGCCCGCCAACTGGGAAAAATGCCGCAGCAAACAAAGCATACACAGGCAGACGCGCACCGCAGGACATAAACGGATTCATAATATTGGTTAAAATTCGGTCACGCTGACTTTCCAAAGTCCGCGTTGCCATAATCGCGGGCACATTACAGCCAAAACCAACAATCATTGGCACAAATGATTTACCTGGCAAACCAATCATGCGCATAAAACGATCGACGACAAATGCCGCACGCGCCATATAACCGGAATCTTCCAATAAAGACAATACCAGAAATAAAAAGCCAATAATTGGAATAAAGGTAGCCACTACTTGTATGCCGCCACCCGCACCATTAGCCAATAACACCACTAACCACTCAGGTAACGCCATCGCTGTTAAAACAAGCGTTAAGCCATCAACAAAAATAGCACCTGCTACCTGATCAAAAAAATCAATAAAAGCACTGCCAATATTAATAGTGATCATAAACATTAAATACATCACCAAGAGAAAAATCGGTATACCTAAATAACGATTTAACACCCAGTTATCAATTTTATGGGTCATACCTCGGCTAACTTCATTCTTTTTATTGACGCAAAGATGACTGATTTTATTGACTAATCCATAACGGGCATCGGCCGCTAGAATGTCAATTTCATCATTAGTTGCTTGTTCAATATCCCGCTCTAATGCTTCAGCTTTCTGAACTAATTCAGACCCGGCAATTTTACGCGCCAAAGTATCTCTTTCTAATAAACGAATAGCCAACCAACGTAATGCGCATTGATGCTCGGTCGCTTTAGCTTGCAAAGCAACAGATAAATCGCTTATAGCCTGCTCAATGGCAGGATGATATTCAATATCTAATTGCGGAATCGGATTGTCTACTACAGCTTGGTTAATCTGTGTTTTTAATTCACTCATCCCCTGCCGTGTAGATGCAGAAATAGCGACGACAGGACAGGCTAATAAATTCGATAATTGCGCTTGATCAATAACCAAACCACGCTGTGCGACAACATCCATCATATTCAGCACAATAATCATCGGCACGCGCATTTCAATGAGCTGCGAAGTGAGATATAAATTACGTTCAATATTAGACGCATCGAGAATATTAACAATAAGATTCGCTTCTTTTGCAGCGACATAATCCCGAGCAACTTGTTCATCCAGAGAAACTTCGCTATCCGCTTCTAAAGAATAAGTACCGGGCAAATCGACTACCGCAATCTGTTTGCCTTGATGCGCATATTCGCCGGTTTTTTTTTCAACTGTAACACCCGGCCAATTACCCACATGCTGACGCGCGCCTGTTAAAGCATTAAATAAAGTCGTTTTACCGCAATTGGGATTACCGACAACGGCAATAGTAAAATCAGTCTGCATCAAATCTTCTCTATACTTAATATATCCGCTTCATCTTTGCGCAAGGTCAAAGAAAAACCTCTTAAAGTAATCTCTACCGGATCGCCTAAAGGCGCAAAACGCACGATAGAAAATTCTGTGCCAGGTGTTAAACCCATGGCTAAAAGCCGCTTTCGATAGGCTCTACCCTGTTTATTAAAGCCCGTAATACGGCCTTTATCACCAATAGCTAAATCTTTTAAACCCTGTATTCTCATATCCATTTATTTACTCCCTAAGGATTAAAGCCCATCTAATTAATAATCATTCTCATTAGAGGATTAAATATAGCATATTCCTAGAAAAAAAATACCTTTCTTTTTCATTAATATTCAATAAACAATCAATAAAAAAATTTCCTAGGGCGATCTTTAGTCCACCCTACCGTTGCTTTTTTGCCGCACTTTTTACATATTCCATTACAATAGCTATAACACTCAAAATCATACCTTTAACTTATGCTAACACTTCTTGATCCGGATCAAGCCAACCAAGCCTTCCCGCCGGTTTCAAAAGCCTTAGCTGAGCCTAATGGCTTACTTGCCGTAGGAGGTTGCTTGTCAACACAGCGCATTATAAACGCTTATCAACAAGGTATTTTTCCTTGGTACAGCGATGAAGATCCGATTTTGTGGTGGTCACCCAACCCCCGCTTAGTCGTCTTTCCAGATAAATTGCATATTTCAAGAAGCCTACAAAAAACCCAACGCAAACAAACATTCCAACTCAGTTATGACACAGCCTTTGCCGATGTTATACAAGCTTGCGCCATACCCAGAAACCAAGAATCAGGCACTTGGCTAGTTCCAGAAATGCAAGCGGCTTATAACCGCCTACACAAAGAAGGTCATGCACACTCCATGGAGGCTTGGTATCAAGGTGAATTAGTCGGCGGATTATATGGTGTCGCTATCGGTCAAGTTTTTTTTGGTGAATCGATGTTTCACACCAAAACCGATGCTTCAAAAATTGCTTTTGTTGCCCTAGCGCAACAACTCACTGAATGGGGCTACCAACTCATAGATTGTCAAGTGCATACTAATCACTTAGCCAGCCTTGGCGCAGAAGAAATCCCACGCTCAGACTTTACTGCATTATTACACCGCTACCATCACAGCAAGCCTCACTCTAGTGCTTGGCAACAATGATTTCTATCCCTTTGTATCTTGATAATGAACACGATTGCAGTTACTTAGCGGAGCATAGATCGCAATTTGCTTACATACATCCCGAATTTCAACTTACTACAAAAATCTACTCACAACTGATTGAACAAGGTTTTCGGCGCAGTGGCAGTCACGCCTACCAACCTCATTGCACCCATTGTCAAAAATGCATTCCTGCTAGATTAGCCGTCAATGACTTTCAGCCATCAAGACAACAGCGCAGAACTCTTAAAAAGAATATCGACGTGCAAGTTATTATTAAACCGGCACAATTTGAGCAAGCCCACTTTGAGCTATACCAAGCCTATCAACGCAGTCGCCACACCGACAGCAATATGGTCGATACCAGCGCAGAAGACTATATCAGCTTCTTATCTAGCGATTGGTGCAACACTCTATTTATCGAGTTTTCTTGTGCCGGTCAATTGGCTGGCGTGGCTATTGTTGATCTCTTAGATAATGCTTTATCCGCCGTGTATACTTTTTTTGATCCCAAGCTTTCGCAGCGCAGCTTAGGTGTCTATGCCGTCTTATGGCAAATTGAACAGGCTAAAGCTTTGGGTTTAGAATGGCTTTACTTAGGTTATTGGATAGCAGACTGCCAGAAAATGTCTTATAAAATTAATTATCAACCGCTACAAGGTTTAATTAATCATCAGTGGCAAATAATTGAGAAATAAAGCTATTCCGTTAAAGTAATCTTAGAATACAGATGAATCCTCCGCCTATTTTCCAGTCACGTTGAAATGTATAGTTTTTAATGACTATCATTTTAACACGGGACATATTGAAAACCGTAGGGCGCGGCTTCAGCCCGCCTTTAGAATAGATGATGGGCATTGGCGGGCTGAAGCCGCGCCCTACCAATATAATGTCCCGCCTTAAGTTCATAGCCTTTTTAATGAATACGCTTTCATATGCGTCCTCCTGCATGTTTTTAGCAGGAATCTATTGAAGAGAGTTAGATTCCCAGCACAACGTGTGCCTATGTTTTTCTTGAGACATA
>JAIPFI010000118.1 GCA_021736705.1 Methylococcaceae bacterium
TTGTCCGTATTCTACAGCGCCCCTAATAATTGATTTTCTAGTCGCTCGTACTTTGGCTGTTGTGTTGTTTTTTTCATGCGCTTATCATACAAAATTATTGGCTTAACGTTAAATTTTGTCCCGCTTTAGACGGGAAGCCGAAATTTTATCGGAGCTAAGATAAGATCCAATACCTTGAAATGAAAAAACTAAAATCCTTGAGGGGCGACAAGCTGTGTATCAATATTATCTGACTAGGAAAAGAAGGATCTAGCAATCAAGGTGAAGCAAATAACATTCTTGGTTCATTAAAAAGACCTGCATCCAAACTAATCAGGATGAATACATAGATTTAGCTTTATGCCTTCCCTCTACTAATCAATAAACTTTTAGAAACAACAAAGGTTTATATGCATTAACTCTGTTCACTATAAAATCATTCAAAACAAAAACGGGTACATTAGAAAATACACCCGTTTTTTAACTCTCCAAACTACTCAACCGTAACTGATTTCGCAAGGTTACGTGGCTGATCAACATCCGTACCTTTCAATATCGCTACATGATAGGAAAGTAATTGTAACGGAATGATATACACAACGGGTGCTATCAAATCATTCACTTTAGGAATGCGTACTATTTGTACATTCTCATCGTCTTCAGTTACGATTGACTCGTCAAGAAAAACAATTAATTGGCCGCCACGCGCACTTACTTCTTGTATATTAGATTTTAATTTTTCCAGCAAACTATTATTCGGTGCCACCGTAACTACCGGCATTTCTGCATCAATTAACGCTAAAGGGCCATGCTTTAATTCCCCAGCGGGATAGGCTTCTGCATGAATATAAGAAATTTCTTTTAGCTTTAACGCTCCTTCCATTGCTATCGGATAATGCGCCCCCCTGCCCAAAAATAAAGCATGATTCTTTTCAGCAAATTGCTCCGATAATATCTTTACTTCTGCATCAATCTGCAATACATCTTCAATAATACGTGGCAATTTAAATAATTCAGCGGCTATTTCTTCCTCTGTTTCTGCACTTAATGAAAAACGCCTGCCCACAGCAATAACCAATAACATTAAAGCCACTAATTGGGTCGTAAATGCTTTAGTCGATGCGACACCAATTTCAGGCCCCGCACGCGTCATTAAAATGAGATCCGACTCTCTCACTAAAGAGCTTTCAGGCACATTGCAAATCGCTAGTGAATATTTAGCACCCAAGCGTTTCGCTTCCAATAAAGCCGCTAAGGTATCAGCGGTTTCGCCTGATTGCGAGATGGTTACAATTAAGGTATCTTCCGATAAAACGGGTTCACGATAACGAAATTCACTGGCCACCTCTATATTACAAGGCACTCGTGCTAACTTCTCAAACCAATACTTTGCTACTAACCCAGAGTGATAACTGGTGCCGCAAGCCAAAATTTGCACCGATTTAATTTTATCAAACACTTCTGCCGCATTATGTCCAAAAGCACTATCTTGCAATTTATTCGCTATAAATCGTCCTTCTAAGGTTTCTGCAATGGCATTAGGTTGTTCGTAAATCTCTTTAAGCATGTAATGCCGATATTCACCTTTATCAACCGCATCAGCCTTTAAACTACTTTCTTTAATCGGACGCTCGACAACGTGATCATCTTTATCATAAATAACTAAACTATCAATTTTAAGTTCGGCTATATCACCCTCTTCTAAAAAGATAAAACGCTGCGTTACCGGTAAAAGTGCGGCAACATCAGAAGCTATAAAATATTCACCAAAACCAACCCCGATAACTAAAGGGCTACCTTTCCGGCAAGTAATTAAGGTATTTTCATCGTCTTTACTGATAACACCTAAAGCATAAGCGCCCTCTAAGTGCTTAATCGTATTTTTTACTGCTTGCAATAAAGTACCTGTACTCTCAAGCTCATGATAAATCTGGTGAGCAATCACCTCGGTATCTGTTTCAGAAGTGAAGGTGTAACCTTGTATTTTTTGTGCTTCTCGCAAAGCCTGATGATTTTCAATAATGCCGTTGTGTACGATAGCAACTTTATTATTACAAATATGCGGATGCGCATTTTGTCTACTGGGTTTCCCGTGTGTAGCCCAACGCGTATGTGCTATGCCTATATTGCCTGAAAAAGGCTCAGCATTAATCAAATCCTCAAGACCTTTGACTTTACCGATTTCCCTTTGTCGATAAATTTCACCATTAGCGACAACTGCCAATCCCGCTGAATCATAACCTCGATATTCCAGCCGTTTCAGTCCTTCAATTAAAATGGGGACAACATTTCTTTGCGCAATTCCACCGACGATACCACACATATTATTGCTCCTTTTTTACTGGGCGTTGCCAGCCTTGTATACTAATTTGTTTAGCTCTAGATAAACTTAATTGTTCATCAGGCGTATCTTTGGTAATGGTAGACCCGGCACCAATCGTGGCATTTTTACCCACAGTTACCGGAGCAATGAGTTGAGTATCTGAACCGATAAAAGCACCGTCTTTTATAATAGTGCGAAATTTATTTACGCCATCATAATTACATGTAATTGTGCCAGCACCGATATTAACGCAGCTACCAATGGTTGCATCACCAATATAACTTAAATGATTAATTTTACTGCCTTTAGCGACGGTAGATTTTTTGATTTCTACAAAATTACCGATATGTACCTGCTCAGCTAATTCCGCTTGTGGACGTAATCTGGCAAAAGGTCCAACCTTACTCCCCGCACCCACCACGGCATTATCAATAACACAGTTCGCTAGAATCTGTACATTATCGGCAATAACTGAATTATTAATAATAGTATTTGCGCCGATACTAACATTGTCACCAATGCAGTTATTACCTTCAAAGATCACATTCACATCCACTGAAATATCTTGCCCCAAAGATATAAAGGTTCCTCGACAATCTATTCTTGCAGGATCAGCTAAAGTAACACCAACTTCCATCAATTTATCAGCCTGATCCAATTGATAAACTCTTTCCAGATAACTTAACTGCTTACGATTGTTCACGCCAAGTACTTCAGCTGGACGTTCAGGCTGAGTTGTTTTAATCGTTATACCTTCATTAACAGCCATTTCAATAACATCTGTAAGATAAAATTCTTTCTGAGCGTTACTGTTATCTAAGCGGGCAATCCAGTTTTTTAATTTGTTACCTTTTACCGCAAGAATTCCCGTATTAACTTCTTTAATCAGCCGCTCTTGCTCGGTTGCATCTTTATGCTCTGTAATTTTCGCAACATAACCTCGTGCATCTCTAACAATGCGCCCATAACCTGTAGGGTCATTTAAGTTAACGGTTAATAATGCCAATGATTGCTCACTAACATCGGCCAATAAGCGTTCAATCGACTGTTTAGATAATAAAGGCACATCACCATACAAAATCAGCACTATGTCTTCATTATTAATCAAGCCATCTGCCTGCAAGACCGCATGTCCAGTACCTAATTGTTCTTTTTGTTCTATCCACTGTACGTCAAGGTTAGATAAGGTCTGCTTAACTAACGCTCCACCATGACCGTAAATAATGCTAATTTCATTACCAACAATCAATTTACTTGTATCATAAACATGCTGCAATAAACTACGCTTTGCAATTTCATGTAAAACTTTTGGACGAGCCGAACGCATGCGTGTGCCTTGTCCAGCCGCCAAGATAAGCGTTTTCAAAGTCATGTCAATAATTCCTTAAGTTATCGGTGAGAGATTCTTTTCAAATTATAGCAAGCATTATTTAGTAATAAAGCAATACCAAAAAATCTTCAATAAAGAACATTTTTCACTAAAATAGTTGCGTTAATTGTTTTTAAGCTTTTAAACAAAAAAAGCCCGATAACGAAAACGCTATCGAGCTTTTTAATTGGACGTCTATAAACCTAGTGGCCTCGTTTTTTGAGTCTATCTAAGGTTCTTAATTGCATCATAGCTTGAGCTAACTGAGATTGAGCTGTTGCATAATCAATCTTGCCAGACTTATCATTTAACGCTTCTTCTGCTGCTGCTTTCGCTTGTAAAGCTGCTGCTTCATCAATATCTTTTGCTCTAATGGCCGTATCAGCAAGCACCGTCACTAAATGTGGCTGTACCTCTAATAACCCACCGGAAACATAAAACGCCTGAGATTCTTTCTCGCTTATTTTTACGCGAACTTCACCCGGGTTTAACTTTGATATTAATGGCGCATGACGCGGTGTAATACCTACTTCGCCAAGTTCAGCAGGAGCAAAAACCATTTCAGCCATTCCTGAAAAAATCTCCTGTTCTGCACTTACGATATCTACATGTACTGTCATGGTCATAATATTACCTATAAGTTAACAACTTACATTTTTTTCGCTTTTTCAACCGCTTCATCTATGGAACCAACCATATAGAACGCTTGCTCAGGTAAGTCGTCGTATTCACCGTCAATAATACCTTGGAAACCAGCGATAGTATCTTTAAGTGAAACATATTTTCCTGGAGAACCCGTAAATACTTCGGCAACAAAGAAAGGCTGTGATAAGAAACGTTGAATCTTACGTGCTCTTGTTACAGTTAATTTATCTTCTTCAGATAACTCATCCATACCGAGAATCGCAATAATATCGCGTAACTCTTTATAGCGTTGCAAGATACCTTGTACGCCACGAGCCACATCATAATGCGCTTGACCAATCACCAAAGGATCTAACTGACGACTACTTGAATCCAATGGATCAATCGCAGGATAAATACCTAACTCAGCAATTTGACGAGACAATACAACCGTTGCGTCTAAATGCGCAAAAGTTGTTGCCGGTGATGGATCCGTTAAATCATCCGCAGGTACGTATACCGCTTGAATTGAAGTAATTGAACCTTTTTTAGTTGAAGTAATACGCTCTTGTAATACACCCATCTCTTCAGCTAGCGTAGGCTGATAACCTACCGCTGATGGCATACGACCCAATAGCGCAGATACTTCAGTACCTGCTAATGTGTAACGGTAAATATTATCTACGAAGAATAAAACATCACGCCCTTCTTCACGGAAATATTCCGCCATAGTCAAACCAGTTAACGCAACGCGTAATCTGTTACCAGGAGGCTCATTCATTTGACCATAAACTAACGATACTTTATCAATAACGTTTGAATCTGTCATTTCGTGGTAGAAATCGTTACCCTCACGAGTACGCTCACCTACCCCAGCAAATACTGAGAAACCGCTATGCTCAATCGCGATGTTACGGATAAGTTCCATCATGTTGACGGTTTTACCTACACCAGCACCACCGAATAGACCAACTTTACCCCCTTTAGCAAACGGACATACTAAGTCAATAACCTTAATACCTGTTTCTAAAAGCTCACTAGCTGGAGCTTGGTCTGCATAAGAAGGTGCGTCACGATGAATAACCCATTTTTCTTCTTCACCAATTGGACCTTTTTCGTCAATCGGATTTCCTAAGACGTCCATAATACGTCCTAAAGTTTTTTGTCCAACAGGTACTTTAATCGCATCACCGCTATTGCTTACTTCTAAGCCACGACGAACACCATCAGTTGTTCCCATTGCAATTGTGCGAACTATGCCGTCACCTAATTGTTGCTGAACTTCTAAAGTTAGTCCAACGCTTTCTACATTAAGCGCATCATATACTTTTGGTAGTGCTTCACGTGGAAATTCCACATCCACAACCGCACCAATAATCTGAACGATTTTACCCGAACTCATTGTGTCGTCCTCTTAATTACTTAAATTGTTCTACAAGACCTAAACAGCTGCGGCACCGGCAACAATTTCTGAAATTTCCTGCGTAATAGCGGCTTGTCTTGCTTTGTTATAAACAAGTTGCAACTCACCAATAAGGTTGCCTGCATTATCTGAAGCACTTTTCATCGCAACCATTCTAGCCGATTGCTCACAGGCATTATTTTCTACTAAACCTTGATAAACAATTGACTCGATATAACGAGTTAATAAATTGTCTAGAACTTCCTTAGCATCAGGCTCATATAAATAATCCCAGTGCTTTTTTAGTCCATCATTTTCAAGTTCACTTGCTACAACAGGAATTAACTGCTCTATAGTAGGCGCTTGAGTCATCGTATTTACAAATTGATTGTACATAACATGCAACTCATCAATCGTGCCAGCATGATATGCATCTAGCATGATTTTAATAATACCGACTACATCATTAAGATGCGGTATATCACCTAACTTAGAAACCTGTCCAACTTTGTTTATCTTTAAACTACCAAAAAAGCTCGCGCCTTTGCTACCAATAGTACAAATATCGACATCAATATTATTATTATCCCACTGAGTGAGCTGCTTTAGCGTTTTTCTGAATAAATTTGAATTCAGACCACCACATAAACCCCTATCAGAACTAACGACAATAATACCGACTCGCTTTACTTCACGTTCAACAAGAAAGGGATGTTTGTACTCAGGATTAGCATGAGCCAGATGCTTAATAATCTGGCTAATCTTTTTTGAGTAGGGGCGCGTAGCATTCATTCTGTCTTTTGTTTTACGCATTTTACTCGCTGCAACCATTTCCATGGCGCGAGTGATTTTCTGAGTATTTTTAATACTCGCAATCTGAGTGCGTATTTCTTTACCAACAGCCATTAGAAGCCCCTTTTACCAGCTACTTGTTTTAATGAAAGTCTCTATTGCAGACTGAATAGCCTGCTTAATTTCATTACTATAATCGCCTGTGTCGTTGATTTGTTTCATCAAATCAGCATGCTCAGACTTCATATAAGATTGTAAAGCAGCTTCAAAATCAAGTACTTTATTAACTTCTAAATCATCCAGAAAACCTTCATTCGCTGCATGCAATGAAACCCCCATTTCAGCAACTGACATAGGCGAATATTGATCCTGTTTCATCAGCTCAGTAACGCGTTGTCCACGTTCAATTTGCTTACGTGTACTTTCATCTAAATCAGAAGCAAATTGAGCAAAGGCTGCTAATTCACGGTACTGAGCTAAATCAAGACGTGTACCACCACCTAATTTCTTAATGATTTTAGTTTGTGCTGCACCGCCCACTCGCGATACTGACAAACCCGCATTAACCGCCGGACGAATACCTGAATTGAATAAATCTGATTCTAGGAAAATCTGTCCATCAGTAATTGAAATTACGTTAGTTGGTACGAATGCTGATACATCACCACCTTGCGTTTCAATAATAGGTAATGCAGTTAAAGAACCCGTTTTACCTTTTACTTTACCGCCCGTTAATCTTTCTACTTCATCCACATTAATTCTAGAAGCTCTTTCTAGTAAACGTGAGTGAATATAGAATACGTCTCCAGGGTACGCTTCGCGACCTGGCGGACGACGTAATAATAATGACATTTGGCGATATGCCCAAGCTTGCTTGGTTAAATCATCATAGATAATAAGTGCGTCTTCGCCCTTATCTCTAAAATATTCACCCATTGAACACCCTGTGTAAGGGGCAATGAATTGCAATGCTGCGGATTCAGAAGCAGAAGCAACAACAATAATAGTATGAGCCATTGCGCCATGCTCTTCTAATTTGCGTACAACATTCGCAATTGATGAGCGTTTTTGACCGATTGCTACATAGATACATTTAACGCCAGTACCTTTTTGATTGATAATCGCATCAATCGCAATCGCTGTTTTACCTGTTTGACGATCACCAATAATCAACTCACGCTGACCACGACCCACTGGAATCATGGCATCAATTGATTTCAAACCTAATTGTATAGGTTGGTCAACTGATTGTCTTGAAATAACACCAGGTGCAATTTTTTCAACGGGAGACATTTCAGTAGTATTAATTTCGCCTTTAGCGTCGATTGGATTACCTAGCGCGTCTACAACACGGCCTAGCAGTGCTTCACCAACCGGTACTTCTAGAATTTTACCCGTACATTTAACGGTATCGCCTTCTGTAATATGTTTATATGCGCCCAGCATAACAACACCCACAGAATCTCTTTCTAAGTTTAGAGCCATACCGAAAGAGTTACCAGGGAATTCAAGCATTTCCCCTTGCATAGCTTGCGATAAACCATGAACTTTTACAATACCGTCAGTTACACTAACAACGGTACCTTCCGTATGTGCTTCGACATTAACGTCAAAATTTTCGATCCGTTTCTTAATCAGATCACTTATTTCAGATGGTTTTAATTGCATATTTTTTCTCAGTCTAAGCTGTTAGATCCTTTTAGCTAGTTGTTGAAGTTGGCCACTAATAGATCCGTCAATTACGCTGTCACCAGCTCTCACTAAAAAGCCACCGATTAAAGAGCTATCGACGCTTGCGTGGATATTAACTTCTTTATTTAGTTTCTTTTTTAGTGATGATGCAAAACTTTGCTCTTCCGCTTTATTTAAGGCATAAGCTGTTATAACATCAACATCGACATAACCCTCATCTTCAGCCTTATAGCTTTCAAATAATTCCGCAATTTGTGAAGCCAAATTTAGCCTGCTATTTTCAATCAGTAATTTCAGAAAGTTAATTCCTTCGCCTTTTACCTGATCTTGACAAATCGCCTGCATTAGCTGTATCAATCTGTCTTCGCTAACTTTAGGGTTATTGATTATAGCTGATAAATCTGTATCTTGGATTGCGGTCGAAAGAAAAGCCAAAGTGTCAGACCACTCTTGCGAATTTCCTGTCTCTTTTGCTCTTTTAAATACCGCCACTGCGTATGGCCTTGCCAAAGTTGCTAATTCACTCATTATGCTTGACCTAATTGCTCAGATACTTTGCTGATAAGATCTTTGTGTTTAGCTTTATCGATTTCTTGTTTTAAAATCTGTCCAGCCGCTTTTAGTGCTAAGGCAGATACCTCTTTGCGCATAGCTTCTTGCGCTTGCTGTATCTCTTGTTCAATTTGCGCTTTAGCCGCATCAATCATACGCGCGCCTTCTACTTTAGCTGTGCCTTTTGATTCTTCAACGATTTCATTCGCTCTTTTTTGAGCAAGATTAATAATATCAGCTGATTGTTGTTTCGCTTCCCTAAGAACAGTTGCAGCTTTTTTTGCTGCCAATTCCATATCATGTTGGCCTTTTTCAGCCGCTGCCAATCCTTCAGCAATTTTTGCTTTACGTTCTTCGATAGCGCCAATTAGTGGGGGCCAAATATACTTCATGGTAAACCATACCAGAAGTGTAAACGTTATCATTTGACCGATTAGCGTAGCATTAATACTCACTAGCCTTCCTCATGTTGCTGTTGTTAAAATAACTGACGAGCGTATTAACCTGCAACCGCTTGAACAGCAGATAGGAATGGGTTAGCGAATGTAAAGAATAACGCCATACCAACACCAATCATAGTTACCGCATCAAGTAGACCAGCAACAACGAACATTTTAACTTGTAGCATAGGAACCATTTCTGGTTGACGTGCTGCACCTTCTAGGAATTTACCGCCCAATAGACCAAAACCTATCGCTGTTCCTAATGCACCCATACCTAAAACCAGACCTACTGCAATAGCAGTCATACCCTGTACATCTGCAATCAATGCTGCAAGTTCCATAATACCTCCAAAAGTATTGTTATTTAAAGTTTAAAGAAAATCTTAATGATCTTCATGCGCCATACTTAGGTATACAACCGTCAATACCATAAAAATGAAAGCTTGAAGAGTAATAATCAAAATATGAAACACTGCCCAGGGAAAACCCAATAA
>JAIPFI010000119.1 GCA_021736705.1 Methylococcaceae bacterium
AATCTCCTCATCACTCCCAAAGCCCTAAAACAACAAGCCTTAAAAATCTGGCTACGCGGCGATATTCATCGCGCTTGGCTACAAAAAACAGCTTATTTCCCTCTCGATATTCCCTTAAAAGGCATTCCTGCTAAAAGCTTGCTCACGGATTACAGTGAACTACAGGACGCGATTTATGCTTTGCGTCAGGATAGCCAAAAGCAGGGGTATTTAATTGGCGATAAAGCGATTAGTCACCGCCTTTTAGGTGAGCAGAAAATTCCTGCGGTGATTACTTTTACAACGGAAGCCATTTTTCTGAATTATTTAGCCAAAACGGCTGAATTTCTGCACTTTCAAGCGCTGATCGAGCAAAGCTTACAACAAGATGGCTTGTTATTGGATTGGCTGATTCGCTACCCCTTTAAAGTTATGCAATACGCACAAGTCTGGCCGCAATTGTTAAGAGTTTGTGCTTATTTTGAAGCCCATCCACAACCTGATTGCTATATTCGGCAATTGGATATTAAAGGTGTGGATAGTAAATTTATTGAGCAGCACAAGGCTATTTTAAGTGAATTATTAACGCAAACTTTAGCGCAATCGAGTTATCAGGCAGATATTACGGGCTTGAAAAATAGTGGTTTTGAGCGGCGCTATGGCTTGCGTTATGACCAGCCTTTGATTCGTTTACGTATTTTAGATACGGCGCTGGCGATTCATGGTTTGACTGATTTAACGCTGACTTTGAGTGAATTCAAACAATTAAATATTCCCGCGAGAACAGTGTTTATTGCGGAAAATAAAGTGACGGTTTTGGCGTTTCCTGATTACCCAGAAGCGATTGCTATTTTTGGCTTGGGCTATGCGGTGAATTTATTGGCAGATGCGCAATGTTTACAGGATCGGCGTTTATATTATTGGGGCGATATAGATGCCGATGGTTTGGCTATTTTGGCGCGCTTACGCCAATATTATCCGCAGGTAAAATCAATGTTGATGGATAGACAAACCTTAGAGCAGTTTGCACATCTGGTGGAGCAGGTCGCACCAAGTAGCCCAGAAAAAGCACTGAACTATTTGACTGACGATGAACAACAGCTTTATCAGAAACTGCAACAGGAGTCCTTGCGTTTAGAGCAAGAGCGTATTAGTTTTGCTTATTTACAGAGATTTTTGGATGGCGTGCAAGGTCTGTCTGAAATAATATTAAACCCTGCTTAAGAGTCGCCATTAATAACGTGTGATGAGCTTCTTGTTGTGGGAGTAGCAGCGGCACGCTTCTCATCCCGGTATCGTGGCTAGAAGCCACTCCTACAAAAGAAATTACCTATTATTTATCGTCCCTTAATGCTTCTAAATACAAAGCAACCCCTTCCTGTACGGTTTTAAACGAGGCATCATAGCCAACGGCACGTAATTTACGCATATCCGCTTCAGTAAAACTTTGATAACTGCCTTTTAAATGGTCAGGGAAGGGGATATATTCAATTTCACCTTTTTGATGGAAATCAATGACCGCATTAGCGACATCTCTAAACGATTGTGCTTTGCCCGTGCCGACATTAAAAATGCCATGAACGTCCGAATGCGCGAATAACCACAGATTGACTGCAACAATATCATCAACATAAATAAAATCACGCAACTGCCCGCCATCTTCATAACCATCACAGCCGGCAAATAATTTCGGGTTTTCACCTTTTAATAATTGATTATGTAAGTGAAAAGCAACGCTGGCCATACTGCCTTTATGTTGTTCTCTTGGCCCATAAACATTGAAATAACGCAAACCAACCACTTGACTATGACTGTCTAATTTAAGGCTGCGTACATATTGATCAAACTGCCATTTAGAATAACCATAGACATTAAGCGGATTTTCATATTCACGGCTTTCGGTAAACTGCGCACTACCGCCATAAGTTGCCGCAGAAGAGGCATAAATAAAGGCAATAGAGTGCTTTAAACAAAAATGTAATAAGATTTTGGAGAATTCATAATTATTCTGCATCATAAATTTACCATCCCACTCTGTTGTAGAGGAGCAGGCACCTTCATGAAAAATAACTTCTATATTAGCAGGCAAACCAGTATTCGTTTGAACTCGATTGAGGAAGTCATCCTTATCCCAATAATCGGCAATATCACAGTCGGCAATATTACGAAACTTTTTACCATCGGTTAAATCATCAACCACAATAATGTCGGTACGACCTTGTTGATTTAACGTTTTAACAATATTGCTGCCGATAAAACCGGCTCCGCCTGTGACAATGATCATAGCTATATGCCTTGGTGTATTATAAGAAAAAGATGGGATCAATAAATAATAGGTCAATATTTGTAGCCATTAGCACTACATTCCAGCTATATCTTTATTGATTTTTTATACGTTCAATGGTCGTAGTTGTAGACTTACCATCCACAAAATCGAGGATTTGTACTTTTCCGCCTGCTTTAATAACTGCCTCGCCGCCGACAACGTCTTCAGGTTTATAATCTCCACCTTTAACCAGCACATCAGGCAAAAACTTGTTATAAATTCGCTCAGGCGTTTCTTCATAAAAGGGAATAACCCAATCGACACAGCCGAGTGCCGCAATAATGGTCATGCGATCTTCTATTTTATTAATCGGGCGTGAATCCCCTTTCAATTGACGTACCGATTCATCCGAATTGATGGCAACGACGAGGCGATCACCTAAGCGTTTGGCTTGTTCCAGATAAGCGACATGACCGGCATGTAAAATATCAAAACAGCCATTGGTCATGACCACTTTTTCGCCGCTTTTTTGCGCAAACCGGATGACGCTTTCTAATTCCTCTTCTGAAACAACGCCGCTGATATTTGCCTTATCGCCATGCAAAGTGCGATTTAACTCTTGGCTAGAAACGGTCGAAGTGCCAAATTTACCGACCACAATACCCGCGGCCATATTCGCTAAATGCATGGCATGCTGTACATCAAGACCCGCCGCAACGCCTAAAGCCATGCTGGCAATGACCGTATCACCTGCGCCCGTGACATCAAAAACTTCACGCGCATGCGTAGGCAGAAAATAGGCGTCGGATTTTTTAATTAAAGCCATGCCATGCTCGCTTAAAGTCACGAGTAAAGCGTCAATATTGTGCTGTTCAAGTAAGGCCTGGCCTTTACTAACAATTTGCTCATTATCATGGCATGCACCAACAACCGCTTGAAATTCTGAGCGGTTAGGGGTGATTAACGTTGCGCCACGATAGCGCGAAAAATCCGTGCCTTTAGGATCAACGAAGCTTTTCACGCCGCGTGCTTTGGCTAGACCTAGTAATTCGGGAATATGCGCTAAAACGCCTTTATCATAATCTGAAAAAATCACGACATCGGCATTGGCTAGCGCGGTTTGGTAATGCGCTAGTAGCTCTGCATAATTGAAATCAACTAAAACCTCTTCAAAATCTAAACGAATCAATTGCTGATGCTGAGCAACAATTCTTAATTTACAGGCGGTCGGGCTGTTAGTGCTTTTTAGGAAATCACACTGCACGCCCTTTTGTTCCAATAAATCTTGCAGCTCATCCGCTTCCTTATCATTGCCCACGATACCTAATAAAGTAACGTTCGCGGCTAATGATGCGATGTTTAAAGCGACATTCCCTGCGCCACCCGCTCGCCCTTCTTTTTTTGATACTTTAACAATGGGCACAGGCGCTTCTGGCGATATACGCTTGGTTTCTCCAGACCAATAATAGTCCAGCATAACATCGCCTACGACTAAAATATTTAAGCCTTTAAAGTTAGGGATTTCACTAATCATGCACTGACCTCGTCAACTCTTTCGCACCACCAGTGGTAAATTAGCATGTGTGCTTCTTGGATTCTCGCTGTCGTATGAGACGGAATCACAATCGGCATATCAACCAAGGCTTTTAATCGACCGCCATCGCAGCCCATTAAGCCAATTACGGTCATATTTTGTTGTTTGGCGGTCATGGCGGCTTGAATAATATTTTCGCTATTACCTGAAGTCGAAAATGCAATTAAACAATCGCCCTCATTACCCAGCGCCTCCACTTGGCGTGAAAACAGGCTATCAAAAGCAAAATCATTGGAGTGCGCCGTCAAAATAGAGCTGTCTGTTGTTAAGGCAATCGCGGGGTAAGCGCGTCGATTTGTATGATAGCGAATGACCAATTCTGCGGCAAAATGCTGACAATCCGCCGCACTGCCACCATTGCCGCAAAGCAATAATTTATGCCCGGAGGTTAAGCTGCTAATAATAAGTTTTGCTGCTGCTGTGATGAGCGGCGTGCAACTCGCTAACTGATTCGTTACTTGCTGATGCTCTTGTACAACGTCGGAAAAATCTTTTTGTGTGGTCAAAGGTAAAATCCTAAGTACGTATGCGGTTTAATTTGAATTACTTTTTTCTAAAGCGTCGTTTAATAGCATTAATTTAACTTGTTTATAATAACTCTCTTCAGCATTGGCAATGGCATACATAAATCCGTATTTACCATCAAGAAACAGGCGCTGTATAAAATAAGAATGAAAAAAAACCCAAAGCGTTTTTAATAGGGCCTTGCTTAGTGTTGTATCCTTACCTTTTTGCTGCAAAATCTCGGCACTTAAGCTTGAATATTTATTAATTTTAGTCAACGCCTCCTCTAAATCAACATGCGATTCATGCATAAGAACGTTATTTAATTTACTTACTGAGCCTTCAGTAACGATGGATTCATGCACCGCTAAGTCGGTGAAATGTCCCTTTGTTCTGCGAAATAAACGAAGAATGTAATTATATTTAGATCCGCCTCTTTTAATGGGGTGACCACAAAAAATGGCCATACGCGGAATTTTGAAAGCATTAACACTGGTCAGGTTAATCGCTTGCAGAATCTCCTCTCGTAATTCAGGCGTAACGATTTCATCGGCATCAATAGATAACACCCAATCTCCGGTTGCTTTATCTAAAGCTCGCTGCTTTTGGATACCGAACCCTGGCCAATCGGTGATATAAACTTTGTCGGTAAACTCGCGACAAATATCAACGGTATTATCATGACTACCCGAATCTAAGACAATAATTTCATCTGCCCAAGCAACCGATTCGAGGCATTGGCGAATATGTGCGGCTTCATTTTTAGTAATAACAATAATACTGAGCATGATATTTTTAACGCCAATGGTAAGAGTTGTGATATTAAGCTGGATGCCTAAAGAATATGGGATAATAGCTGAAAAGTAAATTATAGCACTTTACCCAATGACCCTAAAATACATAGAAAAAATATTACGCGCCAAAGTTTACGATGTTGCCGAAGAAAGTCCTTTGGATTTTGCTCCAGTCTTATCTGAACGTATTAATAATCAGGTTTTTTTAAAACGCGAAGATTTACAACCTGTTTTTTCGTTCAAATTACGCGGCGCTTACAACAAAATTGCGTCTTTAACGGAACAAGAAAGAAGTCATGGCGTGATCGCTGCATCAGCGGGAAATCATGCGCAAGGCGTTGCTTTATCCGCTAAAAAATTAGGCATTAAAGCTTTAATTGTTATGCCCAAAACCACACCTGAAATTAAAGTGAATTCGGTACGCGCGCGCGGTGCCAAAGTCGTTCTGTTTGGTGATGCTTTTGATGATGCTTATGTCCACGCAAAAACTTTAGCAAAAGAAAAAAATATGACTTTTGTACATCCTTACGATGATCCAGAAGTCATTGCGGGGCAGGGGACGGTAGCGATGGAGATTTTACGTCAAAAAACCGATGACATTGAGGCTATTTTTGTTCCTGTCGGGGGTGGCGGTTTAATTTCCGGCATTGCCGTTTATGCAAAATTTGTACGCCCCGATATTAAAATTATCGGCGTTGAACCGGATGATTCTAATTGCTTACAACAAGCATTAAAAGCCAATAAACGAGTAACACTCAAACAAGTCGGGTTATTTGCTGATGGTGTTGCGGTAAAACAGATAGGTAAAGAACCTTTTCGTCTGCTTAGAAATTTAGTGGATGAAGTGATCACTGTCAGTACCGATGAAATTTGTGCGGCCATTAAAGATATTTTTGATGATACGCGTTCCGTAGCCGAACCAGCAGGCGCTCTAGCGCTTGCTGGATTAAAAAAATACGTTGAACGAGAAAAAATCAGTAATAAATCCCTGGTGGCGATAGAAAGTGGCGCTAATATTAATTTTGACCGCCTACGCTATGTTGCCGAACGAACACAAGTAGGTGAGCATAGGGAAATCTTATTAGCCGTTAAAATTCCTGAGCAGCCCGGCAGCTTTTTAGCTTTCTGTAAATTATTAGGTAAACGCAGTATTACTGAATTTAACTACCGTTATTTTGATGACAGCTGCGCACAAATATTTGTCGGCATCACCAGCAGTGGCGCTGTAAGTGATAAAATTGACATCATTAGTCAACTAGAAGGGAAAGGCTTTACAGTCACGGATATGACTCAAAATGAACTGGCGAAAGAACATATCCGTTATATGGTTGGCGGTCATGCGCCTCGCGAATTACACGAAGTTATTTATAGCTTGCAGTTCCCTGAACGCCCCGGTGCTTTATTGCGCTTTTTAACCTCTCTAGGCAGTCAGTGGAATATCAGTTTATTTCATTATCGCAATCACGGCTCAGCCTTTGGTAAGGTACTAATTGGCGTACAAATTGAGGCAACACAAAAAATAGCCTTGCAGTTATGCTTCGATGCTTTAGGCTTTGGTTATGCAGAAGAAACCCATAATCCAGCTTATCAATTATTTAGTGGCGGGCGCGGATAAACCGACATTGCCACGGGCGAACTGAAGTTCACCTGACCCGCTTTTATAGCCATAACCTTAGGGAGTCCGTCAGCATGTTTATTCACTCATTACCCCTCTTTTTTACCTATATACAATTAGGTTCACCCTTAGACTTACTTTTAATCGCCTTGTTGATCTATGTGGTTATCTATTTGTCTATGCCTTTTATAGCGTCAGGGCACGATCAGGGTTGTTTAGCATTAAAAGGGCTTTCATTTTATAAATACTTACTTTATTCCTGGCTGGGGCAACTAAAACTCTGGGTTGTTTTTTGGCCGTTTTTCATCCTGCTTAATATCAGTTTATATGTGACTGACATGCTCGCTATGCAAGGTAATTTCACTGTATCCAGTTGGGATGAAGTCCATTTTATCCTGCTAACTCCCGCTATTTTTTGGACGCTTTGTGTATGGCGTAATTCCACTCATACAAAATCACGATTCAATGCTGCCGGTGCGCGCTTTATGACGCTCGCCGTGTTTTTTGAATATGCTTTGAAATTAGTCATTCGCGATGATTACCCGCGCATTTTTTTCGCCTGTCAGGATATTATGCTGGATTATGCTTCCTGCTTTTAAAACCGACGCTAAGGAATACGCTGGCTGAGCGAAGTCGAAGCCCATGCTGGGCTTGCTTCGACCTCGCTCAGCAAACTGCCTCAGCTTAAATAGGAAGCCTTACTCAATACGATTTCTACCCAGCTCTTTCGCTCTATAAAGAGCATCGTCAGCTTCATGAACTAGGCTCTCAGCCTTTGATTGAGCCTCAGGTGTCATCGTTGCGACACCTATACTCACAGTCACTTTTTTATGATCTGACATTTGATGTTCAAGGTTTAAGGACTCAACGGACAAACAAAGCTTTTGGGCAAGCTTATTTGCTTGGATTTTTGTTTGTGATGTAATGACAATAAACTCTTCACCGCCATATCTAGCGATTAGATCATCTGCTCGGGTGATATTATTTTTTAAGACTTGCGCTACTTGAAATAAACAATCATCTCCAGCTTGGTGTCCATAGAAATCGTTAAACTTTTTGAAAAAATCAATATCCAACATTAAAATCGAAATAGGCGTTTGATTTCTTTTTGCTATAGCAAATTTTTCTATGAGCGCAATGTTAAAATATCTTCTGTTCGCAAGCTTTGTAAGTTCATCGGTCGTTGCTAAGTTTTGTAGTTCTATATTTGTATTTTCAAGCTGTACTCTTTGCTCATGAATTTTTTTCACCATGGTATTGAGTGAATTCAAGATTTTATCATCTTCACTTCGTGGCGTTATTTGAATATCAAGATCACCTTGTGCCACTGATTCAGCAAGGTCAGATATTTTTAGGTCAACTTCTGCAAGTTTACCAAGAGCATTTTTCATCTGTTGAATTTCAAGTAAATCTGATTTATTCGTTTTTAGTTTTAATTTTGTTGCGCTCCCTTCGGATAACCGTTTCATTGCATCAACAGCCATAGATATCGGTTTGGAAATAGTATTGCTAAACCGTGAAGCAATTATCATGGCAATAAAACCAAAAATTATAATGATTACCCCCATGGTGTATAAGAAAGTCAAAATAGCTTTTTTTTCTGATTCTCTTGAAACCAACACGGCTATGGTTATTTGAACTTTTTTTTCATTGGCAGGGTTAATTCTTCCTTCATAATACTGATTATTATTTATGGATGCTTTAAAAATAAATGAAATTCGAGGCTCTGAAAAAACAATATCTATAGGTAAAGTTAAAGGCTCATCTTGAGTTATATCTCTATAGGTATGAAGCGTACCTACTGAAAAAGCACCATTAACAAAAACATTAATTTGCGTATTGGTTAATGCAGCAATTTTTTCTAAATCCCCTTCGCCTAATTGTTTGGAGATATAAATTAAACCATTATTAGGCTCTTTAACTAAAGAGCTGTTTGTGATAGGTGAAAAATATGTATTGGTTTGCTGCAAACCATATATTGGTGTGCGATAGCTGAAAGCAGGTAAATCATCAACAACTTTACAGGAGTTATAAGGATTGCTATTTATAAGCTCTGGATCTATTTTTAACGCCAAGTGTGCCGGCACTTCCATCATTTTTATGCTATCTGTATCTGGTAAAAAAAGAAGGTCGTTTTCATGAAAAAAATCTTTCGTCTGTTGCGTCCAAGTAATAAACTTTTTTTCTCTAAGAACGATGAGTTTTTTGCTATCTATCTTTGGATAATAAAAAGAAACACTAAGATCAAAGTTGTTCTTTACATCGTATAAAAATAATAAATCTCCATTTTTAGCATAAATAGCGATTTGCACACGTTCTTGATCCAGAGATTTAGCAAGCTTGTATATCTCATCAACAGCGGGAGATAAAAGAGGTATTAAGTTTTTAAAATCCTCAAAAGACGCTTGAGAGTTTTGAGGAAGTGTTTCTTCATAAACATAAATTGCATCAAGGATATTTTTAAGAGAAGCGTTTATTTTGTTAGTTTCATTGCTAATAGTCTCTTTTTGAGTATTAATATGATCTTTAAATAGGGTAAAAGTGCCTTCTATTTGGTGTTTGACACGCGCCTTTATGTCATTGCTGTATATGAAATAAAAACTAATAGAAAGAGCTAAAATCATGAGTGACAATAAAACACTTATTTTTATTAAAATCGATGTTTTAATTTTCATTGTTTTTGCTATATTTATTTCATTGCTTCATAAGCGAGTTTTGAAACCTCTTCAGATACTTTCCACGCGGGTTCTGGAGGAAGCACTGTTTGGAGCACAACAACAAGCAAGTTGCGTTCAAAATTGAGATCTATGTTTTTCCCCCCCAAGCCTAAAACACTTATAGAATCTTTATCTCTAAATCCATCACTTCCATGGATAAAGC
>JAIPFI010000120.1 GCA_021736705.1 Methylococcaceae bacterium
GAACCCCGAAGAGCCCATCCTTAACAACCAATCCGTTAAGGAGCCGACCATTATAACCAACAAAACTAAACGGTCAAGCTTTTATTTTTTTAAATCTAATAACCGAGGAAGCCAAACAAACCAAACAAGAACTAAATCCCGCTAAAAACCACCTCACTCTTCAGCACCTGTGCGTTGAAGAGCTCGCCATTCTACCGCTTTAACCCAACAGGTCAAGACTTTATTTTAACTTTAGCAAACTTTCTTTTCCCCACTTGAAACACATGTTCTGCACCAACTATTATATCTAACTTTGCATCTGTTATTTTTTCGCCATCACACTTCACAGCCCCCTGCTTCATCATTCTGTTGGACTCTGAAGTGCTCACGGTCAACCCTGCGTCTTTTAATAATAAAGCAATTGCATAACCCTCGCTTGGAGCAGTTAATTCTATTTCGGGAATATCATCAGGAATTGCCCCACGCTTAAATTGCGCTTCAAAATCTTCCAGAGCTTTCACAGCTGCCGCTTCACTATGAAATCTAGCAATTATCTCCTGCGCCAGCTTCACTTTATAATTACGCGGATTCGCGCCATCCACGCACTCTTTATGCCATCCGGCAATTTCTTCCATAGATCTAAAACTTAGCAACTCAAAATAGCGCCACATTAACTCATCAGATATAGACATGATCTTACCAAACATATCATTTGGCTCATCTCTAATACCTATATAGTTATTTAAAGACTTAGACATTTTTTGCACACCGTCCAACCCTTCCAATATAGGCATAGTTAATGTACATTGCTGCGGCTTACCATAATGCCCCTGTAAAGTACGCCCCATCAACAAGTTGAACTTTTGATCGGTACCACCCAGTTCAATATCAGCCTCCATCGCAACGGAGTCATACCCTTGAACTAATGGATAGAGAAACTCATGAATAGAAATCGGCGTATTTGAACTATAACGATCACCAAAATCATTACGCTCTAACATTCGCGCAACCGTCACCTTTCCTGCTAATTGAATCATATCTGCCGCAGACATTTTAGACATCCACTCAGAATTAAACATAACTTTCGTTTTGGAGGGATCTAAAATTTTGAATACTTGCTCTTTATATGTCTCTGCATTTTTTGCAATTTCCTCGGGCGTCAAAGGAGGTCGCGTAACACTTTTACCTGTCGGATCACCAATCATGGCAGTGAAGTCACCAATTAAAAATAATACCTCGTGCCCTAGATCTTGAAATTGCTTTAACTTATTAATTAAAACGGTATGCCCTAAGTGCAAATCAGGCGCTGTGGGGTCAAATCCAGCTTTAACTCGCAAAGGCCGACCTTCCTGCAATTTCTTAATCAATTCCGCTTCAACTAGGATTTCATCAGTTCCACGCTTTATTTCCGCTAATACATCGTCTTGCAATTTCTTCACCTTCTTTCTTTTTATTAAGTTATACGTAATTTTATCTTACTTACTATTTGTGCTCTTTATTTACTAATTTGATGCCATATAATATTAGGCATTAGCAAAAAAAACATCTTATAATCTTCAAATGCGATATCAAAATGACCTGCTCCAAGCCAGTACAACAATCGAACGAAAAAAAACCAGTCGCGTTACTCACCTAATTATAGGACTCATTTGCGCGATTTTAGCAACGGCTAGTTACGCTTTTTTTGCCGCGAAACCCGCACCTTTGACGAGCAATGAAATAGCGCTAACAATCTCTGATATCACAACAAATATTGAGCAGCCAATAAAACCACTCGACCCAATTAATACTACATTTGATGCCAGCGTTACTGCACCTAAAAACATTACCCGCCAAAGCATGCAAAGCCTATCTACAGTCTGGCAAGAGCATAAGATTAAGCATGGAGAAAGCCTATCTGCCATATTCTCAACAAACAAGCTAAATAAAGCTGATTTACACAAGATAATAAATGCCAACGATATAGGCTCGCAATTTGCCACAATACTTCCTGGCGAATCATTGATGATAGGACTTAATATCACCGGCGAACTGAGTCATTTAACTTACAAAAAAAGCCCTTACGAAGAACTTAAAGCGACACGACGTGAAGATGGCAGCTTTAATGTCGAACTCAACCAGAAAGAAGTTGAACGACGCATTAGTAGCGCATCTGTGATTATTCATTCCTCACTTTTTGTTGATGGACTTAACGCCGGCCTATCTGAGCAAACGATTATGCAACTCGCTGATATTTTCGCATGGGACATTGATTTTGCACTAGATATACGTGAAAACGACCAGTTTTCTATTCTGTACGAATCACTCTATATAAACAATAAAAAAATAGACACCGGAAATATTTTGGCTGCTGAATTTATTAACCAAGGTCGTACAACAAAAGCCATCCGATACAAAGACCCTACAGGAAAAGCCAGCTATTATAGCCCTGATGGTAACAGCATGCGTAAAGCCTTTATTCGCACACCCATTCCTTTAGCGCGCGTTAGTTCCGGCTTTAATTTAAAACGCAAACACCCTGTATTGAACCGAATTCGTGCGCACAAAGGCGTCGATTATGCGGCCAGCACAGGCACACCCATCAAAGCAACGGGAAATGGCAAAATTTCATTTCGCGGAAAACAGCACGGCTATGGCAATGTCGTCATAATTCAGCATGGTCAACGTTACAGCACCCTATACGCACATATGTCTAAATTTCACAAAAGACAACGTGTCGGCTCACACGTTAAACAGGGGGAAATTATTGGTTATGTAGGTAAAACTGGACTTGCCACTGGATCACACTTACATTACGAATTTCGTATTGATGGCGTACACAAAAACCCATTAACAGTCTCATTGATTAAATCTGAACCTATCCTAAAGAAATATAAGGCTGCATTTTTAGCAACGTCTAAATCTTTGTTAAATCAACTAGAGGAATTCAAGAGCACTCAACTTGCACAAAAATCACAATAAAATGACCACTGAATACTATATAGGGCTTATGTCGGGCACCAGCGTTGATGGCATTGATGCAGGACTTTATGATTTCTCAAAAAATCAAACCCGAGTCATTGGCTTTTACTATCAGCCCTATAGTAAGCAAATAAAACAAAAAATCCAGGCACTGTGTAATGCACATCAGATTACTTCTTTATCGGCTTATGGTGAATTAGATGCTCTCTTAGGAGCACTCTACGCTGAAGCTTGCATTAATTTATTGCAGCAAAGCAAAGTCAGTGCAAATGAGATAAAAGCAATAGGGAGTCACGGACAAACAGTCTGCCACTCCCCTTACTCCAAGCCACCCTTTACATTACAAATTGGTGACCCTAGCATTATCAGTCAAACAACAGGTATTACCACAGTTGCGGATTTTAGACGTAAAGATATTGCTGCAGGCGGACAAGGAGCCCCGCTAGTCCCCGCTTTTCATCGCGCCCTATTTCATTCATCCATTGAAAATAGAGCTATTGTTAATATAGGTGGTATTGCCAACCTAACCCTATTACCCAAAGACATTAGCCAAAACATATTAGGCTTCGATACAGGCCCCGGTAATACACTGATGGATTATTGGATTTATAAGCATCAAAATGCTCATTACGATGCAAATGGTCAATGGGCAGCAACAGGCGAAGTACAGCCCAAATTACTCAAGCATTTAAAAAGTGACGCTTATTTTTTTGCCTTACCGCCAAAAAGCACAGGGCCTGAATATTTTTCTGCCACTTGGCTAAATAAAAAACTTGCCGAGCTAGCAACATACAAAGCAGAAGATATTCAGCGCAACTTATGCCAATTTACCGCCGAAACGATTAGCGATGCCATAAAGAAGTTCGCCCCTGAAACGGATAAAGTCTTTATTTGTGGTGGCGGAATTCACAATCAAACCTTACTTGAAGCCCTAAGGCAACAGCTGAACATGCCTGTCGTTTCTACCGAAACGGAAAACGTACATCCCGATCAAGTCGAAGCAATGGCATTTGCCTGGTTAGCAAAACAAACCATAGAGGGATTAACAGGAAATTTACCTGAAACGACAGGCGCAAAAGAAGCGGTAATTTTAGGTGGGATTTATCAAGCGTAACAAGCATTAAACTAATGCTTTTAGCGGGCTAGATGAGTGTTGCACAAAAATCCAGCCCGCCCTCAGCAATAAGACTTAGACCGAAAAAGAAGAACCGCAGCCACAAGTGGTTGAAGCATTAGGATTACGAATGACAAACTGCGCGCCAGACAAATCTTCTTTATAATCAATTTCAGCGCCATTCAAATACTGTATGCTCATCGCATCAACTAGCACAGTGACACCGCCATTTTCTACTTGAGTATCATCATCAGCAACATCCTCATCAAAGGTAAAGCCATACTGAAAACCTGAACAACCCCCACCTGAAATATAAACGCGCAATTTCAAGTTATCATTGCCCTCTTCTGCAATTAAAGCACCGACTTTTGCCGCCGCACTATCACTAAAAATAATTGGATCTGCCATTTGTATAAACCACTAAGCTATTGTTGTAACAAGATTATGACTATACCTACTGTTTTAGTCAAGAATTACGGATACAAAGCCATTGTTTGCAATCCTTGATTTTCATTAAAGCCAAACATCAAGTTCATATTCTGCACCGCCTGCCCTGCTGCGCCCTTTACTAGGTTATCAATCACCGATAACACCACAACAGTATCGCCGCCTTGAGGAACAACAAGTGCAATTTGGCAATTATTGCTGCCACGCACATTGCGTGTATCTGGATGCGTCCCTGCGGGCAAAATATCAACAAATAGCTCATTGGCATAACGCTGCTCATAAATCACTTGCAACTGATCGACAGCATCCGTTTTTAATTGCGCATATAAAGTCGCTTGTATTCCACGAATCATAGGCACTAGATGCGGTACAAAAGTCAGCCCCACGGATTGATTAGCGACTAACGACAATCCTTGCCTAATTTCTGGCAAATGCCGATGCCCAGCTGCTGCATAAGCTTTAAAGCTTTCACCTGTTTCGCTCATTAAAGAGGACACCTCAGCCTTACGCCCCGCACCACTGACACCCGACTTCACATCGGCAATTAAATGCTCAACATCGACCAAACCATTTTCAATTAACGGTAAAAAACCCAATTGCACAGCCGTTGGATAGCAGCCTGGGCAAGCGATTAAATTAGCATCAACAATTTGCACACGATTTATTTCAGGCAAGCCATAAACCGCCTCAGCGATTAAATCAGGGCACGCATGCTCCATCCCATACCATTTGCTCCATTCTGCTGCATCTTTAATTCTAAAATCAGCAGATAAATCAATAACTTTCACCTTACGCGCCAAAAGCTGCTCAGCCATTAACATCGCTGTGCCATTAGGTGTAGCAAAAAATACCACATCACAGGTTGCCAAAGAATCGACATCAGGCTTACTAAAACACACGTCAATACTGCCACGCAAGCTAGGATACAAAGCATCCACACGCAACCCATCATCAGACCTTGAAGTAACCACGGCCACGTCAACTTCACTATGCAATGCCAAAATACGCAACAACTCTACCCCGGTATAACCTGTACCGCCCACAATACCTGCACGAATCATATCTAAACCTATCTCACCCCTTAAAAATATCGACTATTCTAACTGAGGAAAGTAAATTTGTTTTGCATTGTTTAGTGAGCAAAAGAAAACTACCTGCCTAGGTAGGTATCTGAATACTTATAAAATAATTAAACTAACAATCTATAACCAAAACCTTTTACTGTTGTAATCCACATCGGCTTTTTAGGGTCATCTTCGATTTTTTTACGTAGTAAATGCATATATTGATGCAGGTCGGCTTTTGTTGCGTGGCTATTTCCAGGCCAGAGGCAATCAATAATCTCCTCATCAGAAATAACTCGATCAACATCATTGGCGAGTTTTTCAAATAATTTAAATTCTTTGCAAGTTAAGGATATTAATTTGCTATTCAAATAAACACATTTCAATTGATTATCAATCTGAAAAGGACCGATTGACTTAATAAGTTCGGAAGATTTATCTATCTTTTTACTATTTTGGTTATTTTGAACTTCATTATCACTGACTCGTCGGTAACTTGACTCTTCTCTGCGATCAAAAAAATTACGCCTCTCATAATTTTTTCGTGACGCAAAAAGACTTGAGCCCCGCTCAAACTTTCTGCAAATATATTTATCCAACAAGGTTACATCAATTGGGTCAGAAAATATCTCATCAAATTCAATATCCAATCGAGATTTAGCATGAGACCCACTTAAACCGCAAATAGGGACATTTTTACTAAGAGCATACTGTTTCAATAATTTTTGTATATCTTGATTGAAAAACCCCTGTTCCGCATCGAAATCCAAAAAAATCAAATCCGGACTAATCCCGTTAATTTTATCCGAGAACATATTACAATCAGAAATTACCACCAGATTGCAATCTAAAGCATGAAAGTAACCTTTAAAAATGCCTGTAGCATATTGGTTATCACTAACAAATAATACTTGAAGTTTTTTTAACACAGACTCTCCTCAATATTTTTTAAAAACCGACAATATTAATAAAAAACACTGCCCCACAAAAATAAAACAAAATAATAAATAATAAATAATAAATAATAAATAATAAATAATAAATAATAAATAATAAATAATAATTATTTACTATTAACAGGGACTAATAAAAAAATATATTTCTAAACACGGAGAATATTCTACGACAACTGAATATGATAAAGATATAAGTAGGATTACTTATAAAAACGACAGGCATTTCTTCCGAGACGAGAACAAAGAAATCAATAAGATGGGACAATAGATATTAAAGCAGCTTCAATACACACCTTAAAAGTGCATGCATGGTAAAAATATATGGCTATCATAAAAATAAGTAGATTTTTATGATAGCCAACTTTTTCAAACATACACTTCAAAAACGAATGCCTACCACTGACTTACAATCCTAAATTCATAACCTTAGCTCATTAAAATCACCCTAAAACGGCGTTTCAGACATAATGTAACAAAACCTAAAGAAAACAACATAAGACCACTCGGTTCTGCAACAACAGCCGGTACTTGTGATGGCACGCCACTAAAAGATAAAACTGCGCTTGCTGGAGCGGAAAAATCCTTATTCCAAAGATTTTCTCCATTATTCAGAGGATTAAAACCAACAAATAACTCGGGTAGTAAAAGAGAACTAAAATCCAGGTTATTCAAATAATTGTCTTGCAACCAATCTGAAGTGCCTGCATTAAGCTCTAAAATATTGAGTATTGGCGCAAACAGATTAAACCCTTGATCCGCATATAATGCGTCATCAAAAACAATACTCGGTAAACTGGCTTTATAAAGAATAGCCCCTTGCCCATCCACTAATCTAAGCTCATTACCCATAAAATAATGACGACCGTCCACATCAGTCAGTCGCTGTAATGGGTCAATTTCCAGATAAGCACTGGTCAATGGATCATCCTGATATTGTTGATTAAAATTATTAGAAAGCGTATTAATGGGCAAACTATCAAATGATAATAAGCCCAAGCCAGCATCCCAATGCAACTTATTATTATCATCGCTCATCGCTAAATAACCCACTTGGTCTCCGACCTGATGAATTGCTACCGGCGGTGCTTCATATGAAATCTCGGTATGTGCATGATCAATACGTAAAAATAAAAGCTCCTCAAGTATTAAAGTAAGGTCAATATTCAAATTATCCGAATTTGCATTCAATGCTACCTGGCTTCCATTTTGCGTCATATTATGGTCAAACCAGTTTTCTAATATTTGAGTAATACTCGTATCACCAAAAAAACCAGTTGTTTGTTGTCCATTTTCTAAAAACGTATAAAAACCAAACTGTATCTCTTTTATTCCTGTCGCGATTGCCTGCACCACATTAATAGTATCACTCAGATAAGCAAAACTTGAGCTAGACTCAGCTTGTAAGCCGAGCGCATTAAATCTCCAGTTTAAATTAAGAACACTAGGCACAGATAAGGAAGGCAAAACCTCGGCATAAACGGAGCTTTGACTCATCGCAGCAGCCCTTGAAAAAAGAGGTTCACTTGAAAAAGCGGAGGCAAAGGTACGAAATGCGGAATTAATATTCGCAAGCGCAGTTTCATCACCAAGGATATATACTTCTGCCGATGCTAAGCTTGCATGTATTGCTGGATAAGCTTGAGTGTCAGACCCCATACTCAATGCCATTGCATCAGTCTTGGTCTCAATTGACGACACACCATAAAGCAGCGTGCCACCCTGAATGCTAGCGGTTATTGACTGATCACTGAAAGTTGTTGCTAATGGAGTTACCAATGAAGCCTGAACAGTCAATGAGACCATCGCCATGACAATAGTGGTAACTGGAAATACCATGAATTTATAAATAGTCATTCAATGATTCCTTTTATTATTTATAAGGTTACGCAGACTATATGAGCACTTCGCTTTTTATTTAATGGCTTTCAATTATGTTGGTGCCATTTAAAAACTTCCACTTTAAGGCGGGACAAACAATAACAGTGACACGCTTTAGCTTTTGCGCTCTTACCTCATATTTTGCAATTTCCTGTCCCGCCTTAAATTCGTCGTCCATTTAAATAAATATAATTTAGTATCATATAGTTACAAGAAAACAGAGATACTTAAATCGGGATTGAAAACCTAAATGGAATAGTGATATTAATAAAATATTTAGGAGAAGCACTGGTCAAACCAATACCACCTGAAACAGAGAAAAACAAACTCTGCCCTATAGTCGATGACGCGCCTACAGTAAAGACACTAGAAAGGTTATCACTGCCTTGAACCTTGACCCCGTTAACCTTGCTTTCCAGCGCATAATTTTGCTGTAAACCGAGACTTAACGATGTCTGCGGACTTGCTGCCAAGGTTGCACCCAAGGAAAAACCTATTTGATCGCCAGGCTCAACCCCTTGTTTCTTTAGAGTCTTGTGATAAGCTAAATTAGCAGTGAACGCTAAAGGATCTTGGCGTTTTAAGGCCGTCATTGAAACCGTAAATGCATTAAAACCATCCCCCAATACGACATTATTATTCATCGCAGTACCACTAGGCGCATGATATGTCAGCCTAGCGATTAAATCCGGCACCCAGTCACTTTCATGAATTAGCGTTTTCGCTAAACCGATATTGATATCACCGAACGAATCACCCGTATTACTGGTTTCTCTGGAGCCAAATCCATCAACAGTAACTACAGAGCTATTAACAATCCGGTAAGGAACTCTCAATTCCAGTTGTGACTCATAAGGCAGGCCAAATAAAAGGTTCGCACCGACATCAAACTCATTGCGTCGAATAGCTGCGTTAGTTACCTGTACCGTCTGATTATTAGAAAAAAGAAAGGGCTGACTAAGTTCACGTCGAGCATAAGTCACATAGGGCTGAATCTCTGCCTGTCCAAATGGCAAAAGCAATGCGCCCGTTTGAACTAACGTACGTTCTAATGCGCGCTGTGCTGCATCTTCGTCCACTTCAAAGCTACCAGGCCCCGCTTTGGCTGGTTCGGCAACGGAGACTTTTGGCTTAGCGTCAGCTGGTACTGTCGATGCAGCGACCTGAGTGGGTGGCACTGGCACTGCTACCGTTATTTTT
>JAIPFI010000002.1 GCA_021736705.1 Methylococcaceae bacterium
AAACCATAAATGCGAAAGTTCCACCTGGACTAATGCCATCATTAGAAATGCCGGTTCCCACATGATCGTGAAACATCCATATACCTTCACCATAGCTGTGTAAACCATCATTCGTCGTTTGCAAATCTAGATCAATACGTTGTGCCGTCGCTAAATCAAAGACATCGCGGGTAATCTGCGCAACTGGATTCACGGCAACGCCATCGTAATCGGTAATGGTCGCTTTATGTCCGTGTATATGCACGGCAATGTTACTGTGTTGCGTGTTGGCAATACGCAGCTTAATGTTTTCGTTGGGCTTGGCAATAATTAAGGCGTCGCGCAAAGTGTAGGGAAAAGAGTGACCATTAAGTAGAAAGTAATTTTCATGAGATTCACTCATATTATAAACACGGTGCATTTGTTTGGAAATTTCACGCACATCGTTGGAGTCTTGTATTGTTTTTGCTAGATTTTTATCAATTGATTGATAATGCAGATCGTATTCTCGGTCATATTTTTCTTTAATGGCAACTGAAGGGTAACGGACATGCCCCGCACCGATATTAAAGGTTTGCACCCAGTTATTGGGACGGTTTTCTTCAACCACAAACATGCCGTTTAAACCCATTAATAAATGTTTGTCGGTTTGTACATGGCAATGATAAAGCATCGTACCCGCATGGCGAGGTTGTAACTCATAGGTGTGTGCAGTTCCCGGCATAACAGCCATGTCGCCATCATTATCCTCACCACTGGCTGTTTTGAAACTATGATCGACACCATGGAAATGAATGGTATGCGGGAAATAATGGGTATTTTCAAAAGTAATATACACTTTATCGCCTTGCTCAACCCGGATAACGGGGGAGGGCGCACGTAAAGTGGCATTGGCTTTATTGGAGAGAAAATTTTTCACGCTCATATCGCGTAATTTAGGTGAAAAAGCCCATATGCCTGGCTGTATGCCAGGTGCTATATCATAGGTTGGGAAGACATCAGGGCTATCGGGTGTTGCACCATTAAGTTCTATTACTTCTAATTTAATGCGGATAATATCCGGATCGCCATCACCATCTAAGTCATCTGATTTAGTCAGTGCATCTTCGGCAAAATGCGTATTCATTAACGTGGGCATGGAACTATTGTTCATGCCTTTCACTGACGCGGCAACCTCATAGGGATTATCCGGTTCGCATAATAAAGATTCAGCCATAGCAACGCCATCAACGGTTTGTGCGACACGCCATTCTGGGTGCTCATCAAGACAAGGTTTTTCAACCACTAAAGGTTTACTTAATGTAGGTAATACACCGTCAGGTAAATTTATGCCAGCGGCGCGCTGGAAAAACGCGGGCTGTAACCAGACAGCTAAAGCAATTAAGGTGAAAACAACAAGAATGAGGCGGTAATAGATAACTTTATTGGGCATAGTATGTTAAGGAGTGCAACTCCTAGCAATGGCGAAGTGATTGGCCGAAAGATACGCAATGCGAACCTGACTAAAATGTTTCGTTTTCGAAACGTATTAACTGATAATTATAAAGCATGTTCAGGGTTGGTATGTGCTTTTTAAGTGCTCACCCGTGCTTTCATATTTTAATAAGAATGCTTTTATATCTATGATATGCTGATTTATAAGTATTGTATAAGCCTGCCTAGGTTTCCATGAGCGATAAGATGACCAATATATTTGAAGTTTTTCCTTGGAATGACAATTTCGAGACTAAAATTCCCTTAATTGATGAGCAGCATAAAGAATTGGTTTTGCTCCTTAATAAATTAGCATCCCACTTAGCCAATCAAGCTGATGCATTGGAGCTTAATTCTGTGTTTGATGAGTTGGCGGATTATGCTGATTATCATTTTAAATCTGAAGAAATGATCTGGAAAAAGTATTTTTCTGAAGACGCTTGGTATGCAGAGCATGAAAAAACGCATCACTCTTTTATAGCTAAAGTATTGGCGTTGAAAGCTGAATGTCAGCCTTTAGATGTTGTTATTAGCGATATTATCCGTTTTCTCACTCATTGGCTGGCTTACCATATTTTAAATACTGACAGACGCATGGCGATTACTGTATTGGCGATAGACTCGGGTATGTCTATGCAACAAGCAAAAAATCATTCTGATATTACTATGAGTGATTCCATAGAAGCGCTTATTGATACCGTAATGATGATGTATGACAGCCTATCTACGCGGACTATGGAGTTGATGCGCGAGAAAACTGCTCGTTTACGCGCTGAAGCGGCATTAAAGCTGAATGAGGATCGCTGGAATTTTATTATGGAGAGTTCCGGGGATGAGGTCTGGGACTGGGATGTTATTCAAGGGGAGGTGTATCGTTCGGATAATTCATTGGCTATATCCAACTTATTCAGTGCCGATGAAAAATTAATTGAACAAAGCGCGAAAATTCACCCTGATGATTTAATGCGGGTGAGAAGTGATTTGCAAAGGCATATTGAGGGTAAAACCGAGCACTTTATTAATGAGCATAGAGTATTAAATCAGGATGGATCCTGTCATTGGGTTTTGACCCGGGGTAAAGTCATTAGCCGTAGCTTGGAAGGGGAGCCTTTGCGTATGATTGGTACGCATATTAATATTACTGAGCGTGATATTGGGGCTTTACTGTATCAAAATAGTAGCGAAGGTATGATAGTGAGCGATGCGAATGGTGTTGTGATTACGGTTAATCCCGCTTTTACTACAATTACGGGGTACACATTACATGACGTCGTAGGTCAGCCTCCTAAAATGTTGGGCTCAGAGAACCATGATCGCCAGTTTTATCAGGCAATGTGGAGAACGATTAAAAGTACAGGGCATTGGCAAGGTGAAATCTGGAGTCAACGTAAAAATGATGAGATTTACCCCGGATGGTTAACCATTAATAGTATCTACAATCCGGATAATAGCGTGCATTATCGTATCGGATTGTTGTCTGATATTACCGACAGAAAACTAGGCGAAGAGGTTATCTGGAAACAGGCCAACTTTGATCAGTTAACCGAATTACCGAATCGACAGATGTTTTATGATCGTTTTACCTCGGAAGTAAAAGCAGCGCACAGAGAACAAAAAAAACTGGCTTTATTGTTTATTGATCTGGATCGCTTTAAAGAAGTTAATGATTCATTAGGGCATTCAGTGGGTGATGCGCTGCTGGTTGAAGTGGCGGAACGACTTAATAGCTGTGTACGTGAAACAGATTTGGTAGCACGCCTGGGTGGAGATGAGTTCACTATTCTGTTATGTGGTTTAGATAGCCCTAATATTATTATGCGTATTGTGCAGGATATTTTGCAAAAGGTACAAACTCCTTTTGTTATTGGTGCAGAGCTTTTATATGTCTCCGCCAGTATAGGTATTACCCTATATCCTGATGATGGTACGGATAGAGAAAGCTTGTTGCGTAATGCTGATCAGGCAATGTATCAGGCTAAAAGTAGCGGACGTAATCGTAGCTCTTTTTTTACTCAGGCTTTGCAGGATGCAGCGCAAAATAGAATGCGTATTGCCAATGAATTGCGTGATGCCTTGAGTAGTAATCAATTACAGCTTTTTTATCAACCTATTGTGACATTAGCAACAGGAAATGTTCATAAGGCCGAAGCCTTGATTCGTTGGCAGCATCCCGATAATGGTTTAGTCAGTCCTGATGCGTTTATTTCTATTGCTGAAGATACGGGCATGATTCATGAGATCGGTGATTGGGTGTTTTCTCAGGCAGCGCAACAAGTTGCAAAGTGGCGTGCTTTATTAGCACCTGATTTTCAGATCAGCATTAATAAGTCGCCGGTACAATTTCAGGTAATCAACTATACACATAGCAACTGGTTTAACTATCTTAAAGACAAGGGAATTGACGGTGACAGTATTATTATTGAAATAACCGAAGGTTTGCTGTTAGATAGCAGCGAGTCAGTTCAGCGGCAATTAGATGAGTTTAGTCGTGCCGGAATGCAAGTTTCGCTGGATGATTTTGGTACGGGATTTTCATCCTTGGCTTATTTGCAGAAATTTGATATTGATTATATAAAAATCGATAAGTCTTTCGTACAAAAGCTAACGCCTACGTCTAAGAATCTAACTTTATGTAAAGCCATGATCATGATGGCTCATGCCTTAGATATAGAGGTGGTGGCCGAAGGTATTGAAACGGAGCAACAAAAAGAATTATTAACGTCAATTGCCTGTGATTATGGTCAAGGTTATCTGTTTTCTAAGCCCATTGACGCGTTGGCGTTTGAACAGTTATTTGCTCGTTAAATTGTCTGAGTTGGGTGCATAAAATAATGGCGTTATTTTGTTAGCTGTGGATAAAAAAGACGCTGTCTACAAATACAACTGACTTACCTTACTGGGCGGTTGGGTCTAGGCTTTTAATTTTTGCACCAAAGCAATCAGCAGAGTGAATACCATCGAGCCGAAAATAACCGCTACCGAGATCAGCATATTACTTAGCCATTCGGGCTTTAAGAGTAATATCGAACCTAAACCGAGCATCATACTACCGGAGAGTATTTTCAATAAACGACCTTCCTGTTCCGATAGTTTTTTACTGCCTAAGGTCAGAGTGAACATAATGACAATAAGGAAGAGTGGAATGATGTAAATGATATTGTACAAGGCTAAGTAGAGATAGTATTGCGTGCTATTTAGGTCACTCAACGTTAAAACGCGCGTGTACACCATCGGCAATCCGGCAGTACATAATAACTCGTAACTATTAGCGGCAATCGCTAAAATAATCGTCGCCATAATCAAGCCCGGCCATGAGCCTGTCTGAGTGAGGATGCGCATACGCGTAAATAGCTTTGACCTTGAAGCATTTGAAAGCGAGAGCGAGGCACCTTGCTTAAAAAAGAAATAATCCTTGATATTGAGCAGTCCAAAAACAATCGCAATGACTCCCGCTGTCGCAGTAATAAAGATTAATTGATCAGTCATTAAGAATAAATTAAGCCACGCACTCATAAATAAAAAATACATAAAGCCGGAACATATAACAAATGTGCAGCCGGTAACTAGCATACGGGCGCGACTGCGGTGGTGCGCCATTAAGCTTAAAAGAAAGAAGAGAATAAAAAAGGCGCAAGGGTTAAAGGCATCAAGCGCTGCAATCAATAAAGTAAATACAGGAAGAGAAAAGTCTTGGTAATGTACTTTTCCTAGACCAGGGATATTGAAGCTTTCTTGTACTTGCGCGGGCTTTGTATTTCCTTGTTGATGGCAGGCTAGAAGCTTTGCTTCTAATTCTTTGCCGGTAGTTTCTGCTTGATCATAGCCGACCATCATTTGCCCGCAAAAAATAAAAGCAGGGACTGAATTGGCCGGCTGTTGTAATTGCTGCGCCATTAATACAAAACGTTTTTGGTTGGCTCGGTTGTCAACTAAGTCATAACTGTGTACGGTCAGCCAGGGATACGATTGGGGTAACTTATTAATAAAAGGCTTGGCAACTTTGCAGTGCGGACAATGCCTTGACCAAAAATAATATAAAATCACTTCATTATTAGCTAACTGAGCTGTTTGTTCATTAGTTACAGCCGGTAAGTTAGGTGACAGGAGGATGCTGATGAGCAAGAATAGAAATCTAATAGTCATGATGCGGTGGTCGGCTTATGAGGATAAAAGACAGCAATAGAGGATTGAATATACCACTGAAGTTAATGACATAGGTTTCTATCTTCATCCTGTAGATAGCCGTTTTGGTTGGATAATGCGTACGCTTTCGATATGAGTCTTGATAAGGCGCGCACAAAATGGCTCTGTGATTGTCGAGACTTTACACTTTTAATGATACAGTTTCCGCCCATGCCACAAAATCTAGTACAATCAACGGCATAATTCATCCCGCTCTCCTTGCTGTTTTTACCTAAAAAGGTTCTATGTATACTGTTCCCTTTAATCAATTTGCTTTAACTGGCAATGAAATCAACTATATACAACAAGCCATCGGTTCAGAAAAAATATCTGGCGATGGTCTGTTTAGTCTGCGTTGTCAGCTACTTTTAGAGCAGCAATTGCAGGCCAATAAAATCTTATTGACTAGCTCAGGTACGGCTGCATTAGAAATGGCGGCTATCCTGGCGGACATAAAGCCGGGCGATGAAGTGATTATGCCGAGCTATACCTTTGTGTCTACCGCAAATGCCTTTGTCATGCGCGGTGCCACCTGCGTTTTTGTGGATATTCGCCCCGACACGCAAAATATCAACGAACAGCTTATTGAGCAGGCTATTAACGCTAAAACGGTGGCGATTGTCCCTGTTCATTATGCGGGAGTAAGTTGTGCAATGGATGTCATTTTGGCGCTTGCGAAAAAATATAAGCTATTAGTTATTGAAGATGCTGCGCATGGGTTATATGCCAGCTACAAAGGTCAGGCGCTTGGAACCTTGGGTGATATAGGCTGTTTTAGTTTTCATGAAACTAAAAATTATAGTTGCGGTGAAGGTGGGGCTATTGTCATTAATAACCCGAAATTTAGTGAACGCGCAGAAATCATTCGTGAAAAAGGCACGGATCGCAGTAAATTTTTCCGAGGTGAGGTGGATAAATATACTTGGCAAGATATTGGCTCGAGCTATCTGATGAGTGATTTACAAGCCGCTTTTTTATTGGCAAACCTAGAACAGGCGGAAACGATTAACACACAGCGCCGCGCTATCTGGAGTTATTACTATCAACAACTTGAGGATCTAAGTCATAAAGGCTTGCTTGAACTTCCTTTTGTCCCTGCCGATTGTCAACACAATGGCCACTTGTTTTACTTAAAAATTCCCTCTATTCATCTTAGAGAGCAGCTAATTGCATTTTTAAAGGATAAAAAAATTCAAACCGTTTTTCATTATTTGCCGCTGCATGACACGCCTATGGGACGTCGTCATGGCAAATTTATCGGTTCTGATGTCTATACTCTGCAAGCTAGCGAACAATTATTGAGACTTCCTCTTTATTATGCATTGAGTATTGACGTTGCGCGCTATGTCACGGACGCTATTCATACTTTTTTCCAGCAAACTGGGTTAGATGAGTAAAATAACCCTCCTAGGCGAATAAATAATTTAACGCCACTTCATTAAAAGAATAAAAGGACAAAATCATAAGAATAAGCGCGCTTGCCATAATAGCCGCTCGTTCTAATGGCGTCCAAAAAGGTGCCATTACCCAGAAATATACTAAAATTATAGGAATAATAGGGAATATATAGCGTCCCTGCGGCTGAAAATCATACAGCCAGGAAAACAGTATGCCCATTAGTAATCCCCCGACAAGCGCAACCCCTGTTAATACAGAAAACAGCTGGTAACGCCACTCAGCGATGAGCAAGGCATGACGCAGCGCGAGCAATAGGAGTACGCCGTAGACGAGCAGCACGTATATATAATACCAACGCGGCGAATATTCCGCGTAATACCCATAAAACCCCGTAAAACTTTTAAAAGTCATTTTGTGCCAATCCCATTGTGGGGCAAATAGCTCAGACAATGAGATGCCTTTATCTTTTAAGCGTAATCCCGAATAAGATTCAGTCGTTGATGCGATGGAAGGCTTGAATGCTGCGCCTGCATGTTGCTCTGCATAGGCCGTTCTTTGGCTGTATTTATCCGAACCGTTAATGGCTGTGTCTAAGCCGTAGCGCGCCACAAACACCAGTAAAGCGACACACATTAGCATCAGGCATTTGTAGATAAAAACTCGCTTGGCTTGCACAAAAAATAAAACGCGCCACAGTAAGAAGGCCAAAAAAAATAAAATAAATAAATAATAATTCGTTTGTTCGATGCTCAGTATGCCCAATAGAATGCCTGGAATAAGTACATAATGCCAATTGTCAAAAACGCGGGTGCTTTGTAAAAAATTATTTAACGCACTTTTGACATTGACCAATTGCCAGGCCAATAGCAAACTAATAAATAAGGCGAAGGCATCGCGATTTGCATAACTATATAAATACCAGATTTGCGGGGTACATAATAACGGCGCCATAAATAACACCAAACGTTTTTGTCTGCTGTAGCTAAATAATAAAATAAATAATAGGGCGTTAAACGCCCGCGCCGAGAAAGTTGTATTGGTAAAAAAGAATTGCACTATATTTTCAAATTTACCCGCAAAGAAATAACTAATACCTAAATCATCTAACCGGGAAATAGCCCAGGGCATCTGATAGGAAAGAACAGCGTTAGCATCACCAACAGTTGGTGGAAGCCAATAATGACTATAGTAATGAACCGATTCAATATGCGCATTTTCATCTGGATGAATATTATAGTCGGCCTGCCAAGCAAGATTAAAAATCAACGTAGTGGCAAGAATGAAAAAAAATAAAATAAATATAGGTTGCAACTTAATATATAAAAAATACTGACGTTTAGTAATAAATAAAATAAATAAAAAATAGAAAAGATAAATAAGTAGAAAAAAGATAAAAGGCTCAGTTAAGTTAAATGTATTTACCTGTTTAACAGGTGCACTCTCTTTTTCTTCAATCAATATATCGTTAAAACCATGTTCTTTAAGGGTAATATTTTCAATATTTAATGGTGTATCAGGTGTCTTATCATCTAAAAAAAGAACTTCAATATTCTTAATATTTGGTACACTTACCGTATATTCATCTTGATGCAGCACAAGAGGTACTGTTTTAGCTCGAGTATAAGAGTATTTTTCATCTTTTGTATGACGCCAAAAAATATCAATATGCTGATTCGGGGATTTAACTTGAGTATGAAAAGAAATATCTGTTCGGTTATCAATACTTATAAAAATATAGATCAATATTAAACTAACAAAAAAAAATAAAATAGGGACTGTTACTTTTTTAAAAAATACAACTGAAAAAATGAAAATAACCCAGCACAAAAGAACCCAAGGATTTCTTGTTAAAATCAAACCAACCTCAATACTGGGGTCATCTCCGATGGCCTGATACTCTATATAAAAATCTAAGTCATGCTGAACAATTCCACTAGTAATATCATTTGTTCTTAATATATTATATAAAAAATCAAAATTAATTGGATAATAGTGCAAAGAATATAGTTGAACGGACTTTATTTTCAAGTGTGCCGGTTCTGTAACAGGGTCAATTCTGAAGCGAGTGGATTTATTAAAATCATTAATCCAGAACCAGTAGGTCTTACGTTCAAGAAAAACCGGCTCTTTTTGGGAGTACTGCTCTGAGAAGTCGCTGTTCTCATTAGCCCAATAGACTTGCATCTCACTGTTTATATCAGACAGCATTTCTACTTTTAATAAGGAGAACGTTGAAAGGTAGCCCGCGCAGGCAAGTGCAAAAAACAGCAGGAGAACACTTAATGCACGCATGGCAATAGGCAAGATTATTTTTCTGCTGGAGTTGTTTAAGTCAGATAACGACAAACCCGAGCTGCGTATTAACCATAAATCAAAGCGGCGAATCATGAGTAATTCCTGTAAACGTATTATTGGAGATTGAAAGGCATAACAATCTTGCGAGCTAGCTTGCCTGTGATCACGAACGATTTAATCACTTCTGGAAAAATATTTATCTTTTAGGCCTACGATCCTCTTTTCTATTAACTCGTAACTCAGTGCACTGATTAATAGTGTCGAGAGTAAAATCATAATATCCACCCAAATGATGGGTAGCGAGGTTAATGTGCCATGTAAAAAACTCTGTATCGGAAAATGAAATATATACAGGCCATATGAAATAGTGCCCAGATAACAGAGGATTGAGTTTTCAAAAAAGGCACTAAAAAAAGCTTTTTCCCTTATTTGTATAAGCATCACTGCAAATACAAAATTAGCTAATGAATATCCCCAAACAAACTGATAAGCATCACTCATAAAATGTGTAAATTCCGCATAATAAGCAGCTGGCTTTTCTGCGCTCATAATCTCAGATGAGAGTGTGACGATTAGAGCCGAAATGATGATAAGTCCGGTTTGTAGTGCGGTTATTTTTTTTCGATATAAGGCAAAAAAACCGCCGATTGCAAAAGCATCAATATGTGAAAAGGGCAGCACATAAATAATAATATCCCAGCGCTCATGTAAAGAATCCAGTAGCTGGTTCTGTACAATATAATAAATGAATACTCGCCATACGGGACCTAAAAATATTAGCCAGAGCAATAAGGGCTTTAATTTTTTATTCGATATAAAATAAATAACAAAAGGCCAAAATATATAAAATTGCTCTTCTACCGCTAAAGACCATAAATGCGAACACGCGCGTGAAAAACCGTGATAGTCGGTTGCGAAATAAAAATTATAGGTATAGCTTAATGTATAGGGTAGCTGGCTATAGCAATAATACATATCTGGAATATTATCCAGTTTAAAAACGATATAAATTAAACTTATTCCGGCAATATAAATATAGTATAAGGGAAAAATTCTTAGCGCACGCCGACCGTAGAAGTGCGTAAAGAAACTTTTTTTATTCAGCCCCGTTTTCATATCTACCAGAATAGGTGTAATGAGAAAGCCGGACAAAACAAAAAAAGCCTGCACCCCCAGATACCCTGGCTCGAACCAACCCAGATGCAATAACAAAATGGCAAAAAAAGCGAGTGCCCGATAAGAATTAAGACCTTTGCTCATCATGCTAATATTTTAATAAATATTATGGATTTGATAGGTCGCTCATGACGACCGCATAACCTAATAGCATTTCATCATCGGTCTGCTCACCAAAGTAAACCTCTTGTTCGGGGTTAGGGTTATGTGGATTGCCGGCAGAGTTATCAAAATGAGCCAGCACATTCAATTTAGATCCGGCCGGTAACGCCAAAGGCTCTGCTAAGCGGTATATGGTTTGCCACTCAAAATCATAGTGCGGTACATAAAGTAACTGTTTAACTTCTCCATCAGGTAAAGTGACGCTATACCTGAAGTCTTTGCCGCGCAAGTGCATATGCGGCATTAAATCTACTAATGTGACGGGGTTAGTTAAAGTGTAACAAGCAATAGCCTCATGCTGTTTAGCATGGGGTGGAATAACAAACTGCTGATTACTTATTTTTAAGGTATGCACCTGTTTAGTGATTTTTTTATCCGCAAAAGTCAGTCCGATTTTAGTTGACGCATCAACAGTGGCCACACCATTGGTCACATAATGTAACTGAAAGACTAATTTTGATCCCGCAGGAATGCGAATAGCCGCGCCTTCAGGTAATTTTATAAACTGAATCCCAACACCCCAGCCCACTAAAAACTCACCATCAATATGAGCCGTTGAATGGCCTTCGCGGCGCAACTCTTCGTTATGCTTTTCTGCTTGTTGCGATAATGCAAATTGAGGGCAATGAATACCCATTTCTGTTGCTGGCGGGACTTGCTCGTCATTAGGCAAGACGGAAACCGTCACATGATGCGCATGACCTCGCTGTTCAGGGCGCACTTCAGCGGCAATAATCCACCTGTCTTCGGTAAAATTGGTCGGAACTATTTGATACTGATAATCAATTTCCCCTGTTTCAGGAATAGTGACCGGTTCAGGGATAGTAAATTCAATATCCGGCTTACCAATCTGCCAGCCATCTGTGTAGGTTTTAAGTGCTGGGGCTTTCCCAGTACCTTCCGGATATCCCTGTTCAATCCAGCTGAGAACCTTTTTATATTGCTCATCATTGAGGCTGCGATCATTAGCAAACTTGCCAACTGACGCATCAGCATGCCAGGGCGGCATTCTTCTTGATTGCACAGCAAATTCAATAGGCGTTGCAAATGCGGCAATTTGTTCGTATGTCTGCAAAGGCATCGGGCCTACTTCTCCGGCACGATGACAGATAACGCATTTTTCATTAATAATAGCGGCAATATCCTGATTATAGGTCACGTCTTTAAACTTATCTTCGGTATTACATGCTGTAAGATTGATTAATATCAATACTGCGGTAACAACACGATAATTTGATTTGATGAATTGCATAGCATAGCTCCGATAGTAACTGGTCGCTTCAAAATAAATAAGATGTACTCAAACTGAGCGGCTGGTAATAATAATACCGATGACAATAAATGCCATGCCCAGTATTTTATTTAGCGTGATTGATTCTTTGAAAAGCCAGACAGATAAAATCAGCACTAATACAAATGCCAGACTCATAAAGGGATAAGCATAACTAATATCAAACTTAGTCATCGCTGCAATCCAGAAAATAGCAGCAATCAGCGTGGATGCAAAACCTGACAGTAAAAAAGGATCAAGGGCTAATTTAGCCAGAAAATAAACTTTATCCCATGTTTCCAAGGGAAGCTCGCCATAATGGCTAATCCGCCATTTTAAAATGAGCTGGCCATAGACGGTAAATAAAATAGTCCCAAAAATATAAAAATAGCCAATCATGATATTTGAATACCCGTGTCTGCGTGGCGACCAATTAATTTTGCGGGATTACCATGATATTTACTCGCTATTTCAGTATCTTTTAAAATAATCGTGCCTGCAATCATATAGGTTTCATCTGCAATCTTAATATCATTAATCATCAGCGCGCCATTCCCTAAAAAGCATAAATCACCAACCTGACAATTACCACCGATACCGCCACCCCCCGAAATATAATTATGGTGCCCGATAATAGCATGATGCCCAATAATAGTACGCGTCCAAAAAACGTTATTATCGCCAATACTAACGGTCGGCTCAAAATCACAACTAGACATAATGACGTTGTTTTCACCTAAGTTTAGGTCCTCTCTAATAATCGCTTTTCTACTAATAAAATTAACCAGTTGATACCCTTTTTGTTTGGCCTTATTAAACAGCAAAGGGCGGTTACGCATCACTCTATAACCGATAGCAACAAACATCTGATACTCACTTGGAGGATAGTTATCTGCCACGTTCTCGAAATCAACGACGGGCAAATCACAAAATTCCGATGTTGTTATATAGTCTTTATCCAAACAAAATGCGCTGACCTCATAATCACTGTCATGTGTAAAATGATAGTGCATCAACTTTGCAAAAGGGCCTGTTCCATAGATAATAATTTTGTTATTCATTTAACGGTCTGATTGTGAATAAATAGTTTTAATAATAACCCGAGGGCGTTGTTTTATTTCTGTTGCAATAGGCGCGATATATAGACCTAATAAACCGGTACAGCTCATTAAGCTCCCAACAATAAAGCCCGTTGCCAGCAGGATTGCTTTAAGCACTGAAATACTGGTGTTTAACACCACAGATTCCAGGAAAAAATAGAGCACTGCGCTGATTGATAACAAGAAAATAAAGTTACCCAGAGCAAACATATAGGCTAATGGTTGGGTTGAAAATGAAGTAATGCAGGTGAGAAAAAGTTTAAGTCGTTTAGCAAGAGTATATGAACTGCTGGGCTTGGATTTTTTAGTGACCACCCAAGCCCGTTGATTAAAGCCTGCGTGCGCCATAATTCCCGCAACAAACAAGTTTCGCTCTTGATATTGGGTAATAGCATCCACATACTGTTTTTTCATTAAGCGAACCGTTAAGGCATTGGTGGATATTTTAATGCTACTGAGTTTGTTAAAAATAATATAAAACAGATAACCCGAAAACTGCTCAAACCAGCCGCCTTTACGTTGTTCCTGAATGCCATAAATAACATCAAGATCTTCACTACGCTGCATTTCTTGCCAAAATTCTAAAAGCAACTCTGGTGCTTCTTCAAGATCGGAATCAATCAGAAAAACAAACTCGCCCTGAGCCTGCTCAAGGCCAGCCATTCCGGCTTCATGATGGCCAAAATTACGGGATAAATCGACGATTTTCAGGTGCGTATTATGTTGCTGAGCAACGAGCGCCTTCTGCAATGAGTCATCAGGCGAGCCATCATTAACTAAAATCAGCTCATAATCCTGAGTTATTTGTTGCGCACTGGCATTCATCCGCTGAATAAACTCATCAATATGAGGCGAGGATTGATATAAGGTGCTTACGATGGAAAGTTGCATAAAACTAAAAACGGTAAGGGTGAAATAAGCGTTAAAAAATAAAGTGTCGGCGTTTTGATGCGTTTATTCTATTCGCCAAGGATCAAAATACTTTTTGCGAAAATAGGCGTGCTGTATTTTAAAAATAATGGAATTTTTATGTGTCATAGTTATATCTCTTTGCGTATGGGATAATCCCTCCCTTTATAATAAGTCAGCGTGCTTATATTAAGCCCGTAAAAAAATCCACGAAAATATTAGCCGCTTAAAGTAAAGACAATGAAACAATATAAACTCATCATTCTTGGCGCCAGTAACGCACAGTTGCCGATCATACATAAAGCGCTAGAGCTCGGTTATTATGTTATTACCGTGGATAATGTACCGGATAATATCGGCCATCAATTTTCACATGAATTTGTTAATTGTAGCACCGCTGATCACGAAGGCGTATTGAAGTTTGCCCAAATACTAAAGATTAATGGTATTGTCACATTTGCGTCAGATATAGCTACGACAACCGTCGCGTTTGTTGCGAAAGCTTTAAATCTAACGGGTTGTTCATTGGACGTTGCTAAAATTTTATCCAATAAAGCCAATTTTCGGTCTTTTCAGCAAGCGCATAATTTATCTCATCCTGGTTTTTTTATCAGCAAAAAGGCTTCGGATATTGACTGTATTCCACCTCAGCTTACGCCTCCACTTATATTTAAACCGATTGATACATCAGGCTCACGCGGCATTACTAAAGTTGAAGCGCTAGATTTAAATCATTATCGCTATGCTTTTTGTCATGCTCAACAATACTCGCGCTCAAAAACAGTCAGTATAGAGCAATTTATCATAGGCACAGATGTCAGTGGCGATGGTTTTTTAATTGATGGAATACTTCACGCTTTTATTACTCAAAAATATCAAGATAACTTTATCCCAACAGGACATAGTTTTCCTGATCATATGAATCCAGCCTATAAACAACGCATCTTTGACGCAATTGAAAGCGCATGCCATGCTGTTGGCTACTTAAATGGGCCTATTGATTTTGATGTTAATATTTCTGATGCTCATGTCATTATTATAGAAATGAGTCCACGGCTAGGCGGAAATGGCATACCTGAATTAATCCGTTATCATACGGGCATTGATTTAATTGCAATGACAATTGAATATGCTTTAAACAAGCCGATCAAAAAACCAACTTCTTTACCCGTGACAAGACCCTGTGGCTCTTATGTTTTTGGCAGTGAACAGGCAGGGAAGATTGACTATATAGCATCAAGCCAGGAAATCTTTCAAAAAATACCTGAACTATTTAGTTGTCAATTAAATTATGTGGTTGGTGATGCTATTCCGGCATTTGAGCATAGCGGCAATAGCCTTGGTTATGCTCTTTTTGCTTGCTCGTCAGAAGATAATTATGTGCAGATTGTTCAGCGTTTACAATCTGCCTTGCAACTACGCATTACAACTCAACCATAAACCGCAAAAACATTCGTCTCATCATGACTATATCCTGGAAACAATTAAATAATTTGACGACGTTTTTTGGCGATTCTTTTTATATTATCGACCTTGCCCAATTTACACGTAACTATCAAAACTTTTTAAATGCATTTCAAATAATCTATCCTAAAAGCCAGATTGCTTATTCCTATAAAACCAATTACACCCCCCGCTTATGTCAGCTTGCTGAAGAAATGAAGGGATATGCCGAAGTTGTGTCGGGCATGGAGTATGAGTTAGCCTTGCGCATCGGTGTCGCTCCTGAGCGAATTATATTCAATGGACCTTATAAGCAAAAAGCTGATTTTGAGCAAGCGCTACTTAATAATTCTATTGTCAATATTGATTCTGCTTATGAAGTTCAATATATTTGCGAATTATCAAGTCAATATCCTCAAAAAATGATACGCGTCGGTATTCGATGTAATTTTGTCATTGGTACGGAATCTCCCTCACGTTTTGGTTTTGATATAAACAACGCTACTTTTCAAACAAGTATTAACGTTCTACGAAATTTACCCAACTGCAAAATCATAGGTATTCACTGTCACTTTTTGCCTCCTGAGCGCAGTGCGGAGGGATACCGAAAAATTGCGCAGCAAATGATAAATTTAGCCTTAACAAAATTTGCAAAAGACGCGCTTGAGTTTATAGATTTAGGTGGCGGCTTTTTTAGCGCCATGCCAACCGAATTACAACAACAATTTTCTCATTCCATCCCAACATTTTCTGAGTATGGGTATGCTATTGCGAGTGAATTCAAGAGAGCATTTCCCGATAATAAAGGGCCTGAATTAATCTTAGAGCCAGGAATTTCTTTAACAGCCGATACGACCAAATTTGTAACAAAAATTATTGATATAAAAACACAGGGAGAGCATCAAATTGCTTTAGCCGCTGCAAGTCGTTACGACATTAAGCCAACGTTGAGCGACCGGAATCTTCCCATTACCGTCTTCCCTGCTCCCGATAGTGCCTCCCAGCAGGGCGTATTTGATATTGTCGGTTCGACTTGTATGGAAAACGATTTTTTACATCATAACTATAGTGGAAAGCTGGGAGTAAATGACTATATTGTTTTTGATAATGTGGGAGCCTATACCAATGTTTTACGCCCGCCATTCATTAACTTTGCTTCGCCTGTCTTATCAATAGATGCGCAAGAAAATATTGAGATTATCCGTCGCCGCGAGACATTAAACGATATTTTTTCTACTTATACTTTCTAAGGTCGAGCAAGCCAACTATGAGTACACAAGCTGGCTAGGTTTTGCACGATCATTTTTAAAGGGAAACAAGCGCAGATGATACGATATCAAAATAGCTATTTAGCAGGGTTGTCAGTGATTGATAATAGAACGCTTCTATGGTTTCCATGGGTTGCTCAATTAATAAACTGATAATTTCACTTGCTTTGCTGCTGAGCTCATTAAGCATGAGTGACGATACCTTTAAGCTGTGCTCAATAAAGGCACTTAACGATTGGTTAAACGCGGTAAACGCTTCTACTGTCATTTGCTCTGGGTTATCTAGGAAAACTTGAAATGATTGGCGCGATTGTAGACCGTAATCAACAAGCGTAACGATCAGTTGCTCATAATCTGCTTTGACTGCAGGCAATATATTGTCATTAAAAGTGGCATAGAGTTGATTGCCTTTCTCTGTGGCTTCAGCTTGCCAGCGAGTTGCGGTCTCTACTGGGTGCTCGTAAAACCCTAAGCTAGTTTCAGCGACTTTGGCATGAAGTTCTAAGGCGGACTCTTTTGCTTGTGCAAGCAACTCATTGGCTTGCTCGCTAAGCTGTGCATAGAGTTGTTTGCTTGGGGCAATAATTTTTGCTTGGTAATCTAAATCTTCGATGCTCATGAGCGCTCCTTATTGGCAAATATTAGGGGCTATCGGCATTAATAGTAAAGTGTTACGCGGTGCTGATAGCTATTATTTAAGGATTGTAGCTATAAGATTTATAAAGGGAAATGTGGCATTTTGCCGCGCGACATTTTGTCGCTGAGCTTGGCATGAAATATGATTGTTTATATTGGTTTGAACTTTGGAAATGTACGGAAAATAAAGGCTGTCGCTTTGATTTTTAGGCTGAAATAAGTGATTTGCCATGCGTTGTTATGGCAAATCACTCAATTTGATTAAGCGCTGTTATTGTTGTGCGTCAGGATAAAATAATTGTTCACCTTTCTTTTTATAAGCGCCGATTAATGCTTGGCCTTCTGCGCTGGTAACAAAGGCGATATATTTTTTGGCTAAATCATAACGGGCATGTGGGTGTTTGGCAGGGTTGACTGCCATAATGTGATAAGGATTAAATAAAGCGGCATCACCCTCATTGACTATGATTAAATTGGTTTTATCTTTGAATGCAATATAGGTGCCGCGATCAGTTAAAGCATACGCTTGTTTTTCATCCGCGATGGTCAGTACTGCCCCCATTCCCTGGCCTATAGCTGAATACCAAGAACCACTCGGTGCAATGCCAGCTTGTTGCCATAGTGATTTTTCTTTTTTATGGGTGCCAGAATCATCGCCACGAGAAATAAAGGCGGATTGCGTTTCGGCAATGCGTTTAAGTGCTTCTGTTGTCGCTTGGCTAATGTTGATTTGTGCGGGATTCGCTTTAGAGCCGACTAAAATAAAGTCATTGTGCATCACGGCTTTTCTATCAATACCGTAACCATTTTCTACAAATTTAAGTTCCGCAGCAGGCGCATGTACAAAAACCACATCGACATCACCGTTCTCGCCTAAACGGAGTGCTTTCCCCGTGCCTACGGCAATGACATCTAAACGCACATCATAAACTTTTTCAAATAAGGGGTTGAGCACACTTAATAGACCTGAATTTTCCGTGCTAGTCGTGGTGGACATGCGCAGAATGTCGGTACTGTAAGCATTGATGCTGAGCAAATAGAGTAAAGCAAAACTAAGTATTTTTTTCATGCTGAATAATTCCTAATAATTAAATAGGTTACGCATTTAAAGCGGGACAAATCACTGGAGTGAAATAGCTTTAGCTATTTCCGAAACAGCAATAGCTAAAGCTATTGCACTCCTGACTTCTGTTTTCAAAATTTCTGTCCCACCTTAAGTTGGTAGCTATTAAATATGGATTGAAGTTTGGAAGTAAAAGTAATCGGCGTCGTTTTTATTAGTCGGTGCATTCGGCGCATTTTTAGCGAAATTTCCTTTGAATAAGTGCGCCCAGCCCGATTCTAAATCAAGTAGTTGTGGGATAGCTTGCCATTTCAAGCTCATTTCCATTTGTTGACCTAGATAAGAGCTGCTATTGCCTGTGGTGTCTCTTAAGCCTGCACCTGTCCAGCTATCTTTACTTTGCGCTAGCCAATAAGCACGGTGTGCGATCAATCCAGTAAGCGTTTTGTGCGGTTTAATTTTTAAGCGAATGCCCGGTGAATTAATATTAGCGCGCGCAAAAGCGCCCCAAATACCCGTTGGACCAAATTCAAAGCGCCGCGCGCCATAGAGAGTTTCAAACTGATTATTTTCATTATCATTGGGGTCTTTATCACCGCTGGCATAGTCATATTGCAACATGAGTTGTGGTTGCCAAGGTGCGTCAAAGCTATAGCCGAGAGTGGCGTGACTGAAGTAAGCAAAATGATTTAAACGTTGCTGGTCCTTGGCGTTACTGGTCGCATAAGAAGTTCCCGTTTGCAGTGCTGTTTCTATTTCAAAATCAAATTGATTCGATTGCGCTTTTTTGAACCAGCGAAAACCGGGCGTAAATAATTTGCGATTTTTAGTGAGTGTTTCTGGAGTGTCGTCCTCACTGAGGTAATAGCCATATAATTCACCTGTGCTGTTTAATGGCAAGTTTTTCATGCTAAAAAACGTACCGGCAAAAATACGATCAAAATCTTCTTGATCAAATTCTGTTTGACCTGCTTGAAGCGATGCTTTATCACTCGGTAGACGTGACACAGGTAAAACTACAAAGTTACGCAATTCCCAGTCGCCTTGGCTAAGTAAGGTATCAAAGCCAGTGAAATTATTAATCGTATTGCGAAAGCGGTTGCGGGCAATTAAACGACGACTACCAACATCCATAGTTTGTCGGCCGGCTTTGATATTAAAGTTTAAACCACTACCTAAGAAGTCACCGCTTTGCCATGCTAAGTAGGCTTGTAATAAATCAGTTTGATTAATCTGGGTATTATTTATCGGTGTGTTAGCCCCTTCTAAAGTAATGCGTGAGTCGAGAAATTCAGTGCCGAGTTCAAAGTTATCATACTTAATACCCATAAACACATTAGTACGAAAGGCAATCACTTGGTCGCCGCCAGATGTGCCTTTTTTAAATGCGCTATCATAGCCTTCGTAGCGAGTTCGATGATCAATTTTTAGAGTTAACCAGTCAGGTAGGTTTAATTGTTTTTGTACACTCCAATTTTCGATGGCTTGGCTTAGTCCGCTATAAAGACCGAGTGTTAAAACGCAGCATTGTGCTAGCTTTTTTTGTTTCATTATAATATGTTTTAAATTGATTAAATAAAATTAAATACCTTGTTTATAGGTATTTCAGCATATAATTTAAATTAAAAAAATAGGTAAGTATTTACATAATATAAGGTATTTATAATGAATATACAGTTAGCGTTGCGTTGGGTTTGTGCTGCTAATGAGCGATATGATATGCCGGAGGATTTGTTTGTGCTGCTCCAAGCTATCGTCGATACGGGTTCTTTGCGTGCGGCGGCTGAGGAATGTGCAATGTCTTACCGTCATGCCTGGGGGATGTTGCAACTCTGGCAGCAACATTTTTCCCATCCCTTGGTGGAATTAAAAAGAGGGCGTGGTAATGGCGCTGTATTAACGGCATTTGGTGAAAAATTATTATGGGAATATCAGCGTATCGCGGCTAGGCTTGAGCCTGAACTGGCGAGTTTAGCCTCGGAGTTATCTTCTGAATTAGCTGCTTTAATGCAAACTGAGCCGCAGCATAATTTACGCATCGCCGCGAGCCATGGCTTAGTCATCGCGAGTTTACGTGATTTGGCGCAAAAAACACTGGGTTTACATTTAGATATTCAATTTCATGGTAGCTTGGATAGCTTGCAGTACTATAAAGCAGGACGCTATGACATCGCAGGATTTCATTTGCCAGAAGCTAAGCTAGGTAAAGCGTTGCTGCCGCGAGTTAAGCGGTTGATTAACCCGGAAGCTGATCGCTTAGTTTATGCAGTACGCCGCCAGCAGGGTTTAATGATGGCAGCAACAAATCCGAAAAATATTCAAAAATTAACCGATCTAACCCGTCCTGATATTAAATTTATTAACCGGCAACGTAATTCGGGTAGCCGCATTACTTTAGATGAAATGCTGCTGCAAGCCGGCATTGATCGTGCTTTGATTAATGGTTATGCTAATGAAGAATTTACCCATAGTGCGGTGGCGGCATTGGTCGCGAGTGGCGCGGCAGATTGTGGTTTTGGTTTGCAGGCTGCGGCAGCACAATTTAATTTAGCGTTTATCCCGTTTAATTGGGAATCTTATTGGTTTGTTTTGCCCAAAGCCAAGATGGATCAGGTGTTATTTCGCTCATTTATTGAGTTATTAGGTAGCGATGCGTTTAAGTTAAGTGTGGCAAAATTACAGGGTTATGATGCCAGTCGTTCAGGAACAGTCGTCGTGCCTGATCATGATTTATCTATTTTGTTATTTTGATTGATGGCCTACCAATTCAATAATTTACAGTTTTACTATGCCGATAAGCTCGCTTTATCATTGGATCAAGTGACTATTGAGCAAGGTAAAACAACCGCTTTAATAGGCGCTAATGGCTCAGGGAAAAGCACTTTGTTGCATCTCTGTGCATTTCTGGAAAGCCCAAAACAAGGTGAGTTATTGTTTATGGAACAACCGGTTAATCAGTCTGATTTAACGCCATACAGGCGACGTGTTGGTTTTCTTGCGCAAAAACCTTTTATGTTGCGTGGCACAGTCTTTGATAATATTGATCTGGCGTTAAGAATTCACGGAAAAAAACAACGCGCTGAGAAAATACAGCGTGTATTGCAGCAATTAGATATAGAGTATTGCGCTGAGCAACAAGCAAAGAATTTATCCGGTGGTGAATTACAAAAAGCGGCTTTGGCGCGCCTGTTGGTGTTAGAACCTGAGGTTTTATTATTAGATGAACCTTTTAGTTATTTAGATCAGAGTAGCGCTCAGTCGTTGGAGTTGTTTTTACGTCATTACACGCAGGAAACAGGACAGACTCTAGTGTTTAGTACGCATGATCGTTTACAAGGCTTTGCCTTGGCGGATCAAGTGCTGGCATTGGCTCAAGGTAAGCGCGTGCATAGTCCCTTGATTAATTTGTTCTCCGGCATTGTGCGTGAGCATGTTTTTCATAGTGGCGCGATGCGTATTATTTTGTCTGAAAGTGTCGTTTCTGGGCGTCATGCGTCAATTAATCCTCAAGATATTGTTTTATCAGCCGATGCTTTAGTCTCTAGTATGCGTAATTGTATTCAAGGTCGAATTGTGATGATTGCCGAAGAGGGCGGCAGTATTCTGGTTAATGTCGATACCGGTGTGATTTTTCAGGTGTTAATTACCTATCAGGCTTTACAGGATTTAAATATCCACCTAGGTGATAAAATATGGGTCAATTTTAAATCTAATTCAGTGGTGGTGTTTTGAGTAAAACTAAGGATAAAACCAAAAACGTTCTCTTGCCTGGCCCTATGCGCATGGTTTGGGGGGCTTTGGCCGCTTATTACTTAAAAGATATTATTCATCCCGCTTTTACTTTGATTGCAGTCATGATCTTATTAATGATCCCTGTTTTAATTGCTAATATGTTTTTTCCTGAGCGTAAATCTATAGTGCTAGATAAGCCTATAGAGGAAGACGTGGAAGAGAGCGCATAGACACGTATGCAACAAGGGTGAAATTCAGTTCGCAAATATAATCTAATGCTTGCGGACTGGCGTTCGCCCCATGATTTTATCCTTGGATGAACCACAAAAAACACCATGAGTCGATATTCAAAAAAAAACCAGGTATCACCTGAAACACAATATGAGTCATTAAAAATGGCTAAGGCCACGCAGCGACCTGGACAAAGCAAAGAGCAGACAAAGTTAATTGCTCAGGGTATTCAAAAAGGCATTGAGCTGTATAAAAAGCAACAGAAAGAAAGATCGCGTGAACTGAATAGAAAACTGAAAAAAGTTTCTGGCCACTTAAATCAATTAAACGAAACAGGGGCTAATGAGGAGCAGATTTCTCAGGCGTTTATTTATCGTCAGCACTGGCTGCCGTGGCTTTTATTATTAGTGAGTTGGTTGGGGTTCGCGGCTTTTACTTTGTTGGTTTAACTCAGGAATAAGATGGAAAGTATGCTCGAAATTGATTAGTTGTTGCGCTTTATTTGTTTGAAAAAGAAAGGTTCTTTTAGTCATCTAAACGCATAGCTTAATACTTGTTACCTTTGTGATTGTTGGGGCGAGTATAATAATCCGTTGATTATTTATTAATGGACTGCTGTGATCTACAAGGAAATGTAAGATCTTATTGAGGTAACATATGCACAATAAAGCGACAATTTTAATTGTTGAGGAGTCAAAAGTTTTTGCTTCGTTATTAACTGAATTATCCAGAGATCTTGGTTTTGAGGTCAGTATTTGCACGACTGGAGCTAAAGCGGCTAATTTGGCCGGGACAACTGACTTTGATCTAATTTGCGTGGGTTATTATCTTGCTGATATGACAGCTGAGAAGTTTTGTCAACAAGTCCGATTGTTGCCTCAAGCGAAGAATACTCGTATCTTATTATTTACTGCTGAAGAACATTCTGAATTATTACGTAAGGCTCTATTAGCCGGTGCGACGGATGTGTTTAATAAAAAAAATATTCAACAGTTTGAAGGTTATTTGCGGCGTTTCGCGGAAACAATTAATCAACGGCTAATAGGGCGGGTTTTATTAATTGAAGACTCGCTTAGTCAGTTGGCTTGGATGACGGTCGTGTTAAGAACACAGGGGCTGGATGTTGATTCATTTAGTAGTGCTGAAGCCGCGCTTGAATGTTTTGTTCGAGAAGATTTCGATTTGGTTATTACCGATATTGTTTTGGAAGGCAGTATGTCTGGAATCAATTTAGTCCGCGCGATTCGTAGGTTTGATTCAGAAAAAAGTCTGGTGCCGATTTTTGCGGTGTCTGGTTATGATGATACTGCTCGTCGATTGGAGTTGTATCATTTGGGTATTAACGATTATATGAGTAAGCCGATTATCAGTGAAGAGTTGATTTATCGTATCGCTAACCTGATTAAACAGCATCGTTTGAAGCTTGAATTAGAGCGAGAACGGGACAGCCTTAAGCAATTAGCGATGATTGATATGACGACAGGCTTATATAACCGAACAGCATTTCATCAGTTGGTTCCTGCACAGTTAGCGCAGGCCATGCGCAGTAAGCAAGCGACTAGCTTGGTTATAATGGATCTTGATTTATTTAAGACAGTTAATGACACTTATGGCCATGATAAGGGGGATCTGGTGTTGCATGATGTGGGGCTCTGGTTAAGAAGTACTTTGCGTCAAGGTGATATGGTTTTTCGTTGGGGTGGTGAGGAGTTTTTGTTATTACTTAATAATTGTACGGCCGAGTTTGCGCAACAAGTGGTTGAAAAATTACGCCAGCGTTTTGTGTTGCGTGAAATGGGAGGATTATTGATTACAGCTAGTTTTGGCGTTAGTGCTATAGAGTCTTATCCTTCAAAAAAGTCATTGAATGACTGTTTTAAAGAGGCTGATGGCGCTTTATATAAAGCTAAAGAAGCTGGGCGTAATAGGGTAGAGGTTTTTACGGAAATGTAATTCGACTTAGGCGTCGAAATTCAATAATATGAGATTATGCAAGTTTTGCGAGAGCCGCCTTAGTCGCTTTGCTAAAGCTGCCTCCACAAAATGCAAGGTTCGCCAAGTTAGATTTTCAGCGTTTCGCTCGATAATCTAACCTGACAACTTGCAGTTATATTTAATAAACATCTCTCACATAACGTTTATCTTTTTTCATTTGATTCACGTATTCTGCGGCTTGTTCATCTGACTTATTGCCATGGGTCGCAATGACATCATGCAAGGCTTTGTCCACATCTTTAGCCATGCGGTAAGCATCACCACAAACGAAGAAATAACCGCCTTGCTCCAAGAGTGAAAATAGTTCAGCGCCTTGTTCACGCATACGATCTTGTACGTAGATTTTTTCTTCTTGGTCTCTGGAGAAAGCAAGGTCTAGTTTATTTAAAATACCTTTGTTTTGTAAGGCTTCGATTTCATCTTTATAGATATAATCAGTTGCGGCATTGCGATCACCAAAAAATAACCAGTTAAGACCTTTTGCCTGTCTGAATTCGCGCTCTTGTAAGAATGCGCGGAAAGGTGCAATACCAGTACCTGGGCCGACCATAATCATCGGTAGGTTGTTATCTTCAGGCACGCGGAATACTTTATTCGGGCTAAAGAAACAACGGATTGCACTGTTCTCATCGGCTAAATCAGCAAGATAAGTTGAGCAAACGCCTTTATGATCCCTATTATGACTGTTGTAGCGCACGCTACCAATAGTCAGATGTACTGTTTCCGGATTTGCTTTGCCACTAGATGAAATAGAGTAAGCTCGGTGTTGCAGCGGTTTTAGTAAAGCGAGAAATTCGGCCGCTGAAAATTGCATGTCAGGGAAAGGCAATAATAAATCTAAGGTATCGCGACCCCATAAGTATTTTGCTAGCTTATCTTTGTCGCCTGAGGCCAATACGCTATTGAGTTCTTGGTCGCCAGAACGTCTAGCAATTTCATCTAATAGTTCTTTGCTGGGGGCTTTGATTTCAAAATGTTCACGCAGTGCTTCAGTCAGTGACATTAACTGACTATGTACTGGCTCTTCTTCATCGCCTGTGCAACCGATAGCTTTAATAATATCAGCGACTAATTCAGGGCAGTTAGTCGGCACAACATTGAGCGCGTCGCCTGCTTCATAACTTAATCCAGAGCCGGCAATAGAGATTTCATAATGACGGATTTCTTTGGATGAAGCAGGACTTGTTAATAACCGGTTAGCCACTAACTTGCCTGGGAATGGGTTTTTACGGCTGTATGTAGGCGCGTTGGCTGTATCATCGCTATCAATGGTCATAGTCGCCGCACCATTGCTCATCAATGGAATGATACTGCTAATCCAGCTTTCAGCCGCTTCGTCAAAATCGACATCACAGTCCACGCGTTCAACCAAGCAGGTTGCGCCTAGCTTAGTCAGGCGTTGATCCCAATCAATACCGGCCTGACAAAACAAGTCATAACTGGTATCGCCTAAAGCCAATACTGAATATTTCATATTCGTTAAGTTAATGCTGTCGTCTGAGCTAATCGCTTCCCAGAGCATTTGTGCATTATCCGGCATATCACCTTCGCCGTAAGTGCTGGTAATAATCAGTAAATATTCCAAGCCAATAAAAGCATCGCGCTCAATTTCATCCATACTTAAAACTTTGGCGTTTAAGCCATGTGCTTTAGCGGCTTTAGCGGCATCATTAGCGACGGATTCAGAGTTACCTGTTTGTGATCCATATAAAATTGTGATGGTGCGTGCGTTTGCTGCATCACCAGAACCGGCACTTTGTAAAATATGCGAGTGCATGCCGGCAAAAAAACCACCTAACCAGGCTTGTTGTGCCTCATTGAAAGGTATGTTTTGAGTATTGTTCGCTGTTGTCATGGGCCTACTCTTAAAAGGTCTCTATTTAGTCGTATTAAAATAAGAAGAAGCAGATGCAGGATTTATGCATCTGCCTTTTTAGCATTTATGCAGCTTCTTTCGTTTTTATCATGTCTTGAATAACCGTCTGGCTATTCAACGCGGCTAAATATTCGTCTACGCTAGGAATATCAATAAGTGCCTGAGTATTAATTGCTGTTTGTTCAATGATCCAGTTGGTTGAACCCAGTGAGTAAGTGCTTTGTACGTCACGTAAAATCAAGGCTTGTTTGTAGTCATTTAAACGCTTATTGGCTAATAGAATGGCCATTTGCGCGTCATCGTAATTAGCGTAAGCTTCGCGTGCTTCTTTGACTAAAGTATCTTGCAACTTTCTTGCTTTAGTGGTGATTAAGCGCTGTGCTGCGGCTTCCGTTTCTGCTTCACTTTGTACTTGTGCCGCAGCAATCTGGGTCGCTTTATTCAATACCGCAAAGCTATTAATCAATTTAAAAGCAAGCAAGCTGTCAGTTTCACCATAAGACGGTGTTAAGCCATCAAATAGAACGGCGTTGTGTAAGTAAGCCTGTTGCACTTGATTGATTTGTTGCTGCGCTTGATCTACCGCCAACTCTTCAATCATTGCTTTACGATCGACTGATTTAGCTAGATATTCTGCCGTTTGCGTTTTATATAACCATAGCGGGACGGCAAATTTAAAGTGCTTGCGCGTTGTCTGCCAATTATCTAATAGGCGTTGGGCAACACTTGATTCGGCATATTCTGCATGTTGTTCTAGCATGTAGATGACAAATTGCTCATGCGCGCGGGCGGTATCGGTATCTTCCGTTAATGCTCTGATTTCCACTGAAGATGCATCGTACAGATGCTCTAGTTTATTCTCAGGGTCATATTGGTAAGCATTACCACCCGACATGCCATTACAGAAACCTTTACCAAAAGTACCAATATTAAGTACCGCGCCGTTAGTCATATATTCACAGGCAAAATCACCGACGCCTTCGACAACCGCCATAGCGCCAGAGTTACGTACCGCAAATCGGTCGTCAGCTTCACCATTAATAAAAGCTTTACCACCGGTAGCGCCAAATAAAGTGAAGTTACCGACCAATACGTTTTCACCCGGTACTTTATGGCCACCGCCTGGTGACAATACAATAATCGTACCGCCAGAGGCTGATTTACCGACACCATCATTACAGGTGCCGGTGTGTTCCATACGCATACCGTCATTATTGAAGGCTGCATAACTTTGACCGGCTGAGCCATGAGTACGCACAATCAGTGTATCAGGTGCTAAATAACGACGTTTATGCTGATTGGTGTAAATGTGCGGATGTTGTGCTAGTTCTTGATCACTTAATTGATAAGCGAGCAAGCGCTCTATATCAATGGCTGCTTGCCCGCCGACTGTTTTATTACAGTTATTGAGTTTAAATTCAGTCCCTTCAACAATCACTTGTTGCTGCTTACCATCAATAAAACCTGCTTTAAATTGTTCGATGATTTTGTCATCTACAGAGAAATTAGCTTCTAAGTAAACAGGGTTGGCGACTTTAACCACATCCACGTGATGTAATAATTTAGTGAAGTCCAGTTGGCCGACCATGCATGCGTGATTAATCAAATGCAATAAGTGCGTTTGTCCACGTATTTCCGCAAGACTTTGATAGCCCAAAGCAGCTAAAATCTCGCGAACTTCATGTGCTAGGTTCATAAAGTATTGCGCTAAAACCCGCGGATCGCCTTTGAACTCTTCATGAATTGTGGTCAAGCCGGCTGGGCAGCGAATATTACAGTTTTTCGCCATCACACAACGCAACATCATTAATGCTGTCGTGCCAAATTCGAAAGAGTCGCCCCCTAATATGGCTGATTTAACTACATCAGAACCATTTTGATGAGCGGCACTACAACGTAAAATCACTTTGTCACGTAAGCCATTAGCGGCAAGCGCTTGGTGTACTTCGGCAATACCTATTTCTGGAGAACGACCGGTGTTTTTCAAGCTAGTGACCGCGGCCGCACCTGTGCCACCGGTGTTACCAGCAACGTTAATCACGTCAGCACCCGCTTTGGCCACGCCGACGGCAATTGTGCCGATACCTTCAGAAGAAACCAGTTTAACAACGACTCTTACCCGAGCCGCTTTGGCATCGTGAATCAATTGGCCTAAATCTTCAATTGAATAAGTATCATGATGCGGAGGAGGGCTGATTAACTCAACTTTGGGTGTGCCGCCTCGTGCCGCTGCAATTTCTACGGAAACTTTAGCGGCAGGTAGCTGGCCGCCTTCGCCTGGTTTCGCACCTTGAGCGATTTTAATTTCGATTTCTTCGATATTTAAATCGGCCAAATAACCAACCCAAACACCAAAACGACCGGAAGCAAATTGTTTGATCTTGCTTGATTTAATGGTGTTGTAACGGCTGGAATGCTCACCTCCTTCGCCTGAGTTGCTCATTGCGCCGGCAATATTAGTACCTTGTGCGACCGCTTCATGCGCTTCAGCTAATAGTGCGCCATGGCTCATTGCGCCAGAAGCTAAAGTTGCTGTGATTTCATGAGCGGGCTGTACATCATTTAGCGTAATCGCATCACGAGTGCTAACAATATTTTTGAAGTAGTGGGCAACAATACTATCAGCATCGCTAAAGCTTACTTCAATGCTGTTATCCGTCGCTTTTAGCGTGATCGCATCAGCAAAGCGCGCTTTAAAGTGTGCTGTTACGTTATCTAGGCGCTGTTTAGAGCTGTCGTTAGTTAAGCTAATGATGACATTATTTTCTTTTTGTTCTGCGCTTAAGCCGCGAATACTGAAGTTGATATTGCCATTGATATTTTGCTTGCCTAAAATCGCATCAAATTCAGCCGTTTCTTTAGCGCGCGAAATATCCGCGGGATAACTCATGACATCACGCAATGCGGCCGGGCGACTATCGCGCTCCTCCATTAAAATACGTGTGAAATTGCGATACGCTGGCGTGATACCAAAATCATCAATTTGTTTCGGCGTACGTTTATCGTAACCAAAATCAGCATACGCTTTGTCGCTAACTTCTGGCGATTTTTCCTGATTGATATACAGAATATCTTCGTCGGTCATGTGGATATATTCACGTACCGAGGTATTACCAAAAGTATGCCCCGCACCTTCATTACGCTCTTTGAACAAGCCTAGGAACGGAATATCGCTTTCAGTGTTTACACTTAAGGCTTTGTGATGCCATTCTGTTGCGCTCGCAGCAATATCTGCAAAGCGTACACCGCCCACAGACGAATTGATATTTGGAAAATAAGCTTTTAGTTTTGGCTCGTCGGTATCAATGTAATTAGACTCGAAGAACTCTCCGCCTATATAGCTTTCTGCCGTACATAAACCAAATTTCCCCATGGTTTTCATGAGCGATTTTTCTACCGCTTTTTGATAACTCTTGAGCGCTTTTTGTTGTTTGTCTGCACTGTATTGCGAGATAACGCGGTTATGTACACTTAATGGGCAAATGGCTGAAGCGCCAAAACCTAAAACAGTCGCAATATCATGTGGGCTGACCGCTTGTCCTGTTTCGGAGATCAGTGAAGAATTAAAGCGCAGACCTTCTTTTACTAAGTGCTGGTTAGCCGCAGAAATGAGTAATAGCGCAGGGATAGCGGCCTTTTCTTGGCTGATATTAATATCGCTAAGAATAATGATGCCGGTATTTGCTTTTGCTGCCTTACTTACTTGATTGCAAACCTCGGTTAAGGCTTGGATCAGATTTTTTTCATTTTGGACTGCATCTTCTGAGTCTGGTGTATACAAAGCATCAAGCGTGACGACGCTAACGGTGTTTTGTTTGCGTATCTGCTCTAGTTGTGTGCGTTGTAAAATTGGCGAATTAATCACTAATTGCTTGCTGGTTGCTGCAGAAAAAGTCGGCTTAGCGCCCAAGGCAACGCGCAAGGTCATGCCGTCACTTTCACGTAAAGAATCTAGCGGTGGGTTAGTGACTTGAGCAAAGCGTTGGCTGAAATAACGGGACATGCCGCCTTCTGCACCAGATAATGCGTTAGGAGTAATGCCGTAACCCATGGCCGAAATTTTCTCTAAGCCTGTGCTCAGCATAGGGTCAAGTAAGAACTTGAAACTTTCTTGGTTTAGTGAATAAGCCGTGTGTTGCTGATCAATATTGAGAGAATGCTGATTATCGAGTGTAGAAAACTCAACTGGCTCTACGTCATCTAAATGAATCGCGCGCGCTTTTAATAAGGCATGGTAATCCGTTTCTTGCGCTAGGCGTTCCATGACTTCATGGCTGTTGTAGGATTTGCCGGTTTCATGATCAAAATAGATCATGCCGCCCGCTTCAATGCGGCCACGTTTTAGTACGTCTTTAGAGGGGAAGTCGATTTGACCGGCTTCAGACATAACCGCTAAATATTCTGCTGTTTCGACTGAGCGTAATGGGCGTAAGCCCAAGCGATCAAGGCGCGCGCCCACGCGAATGCCATCATTAAAAATTAATGCAGCGGGGCCGTCATTCTTTTCTTCGTATAAACTGAAGTATTCCAGCATGGCTTTGACATCGGCAGAAAGCGTGGTGTCATTTTCCCATGCAGGCGGCATCATCGCTAAAATGGCGGTGACGATATCGAGTTTATCTTCATGAATACGGCGCGCTAAAGTTTGATCTAAACGGCTAGAGTCTGATTGGCCAATCGGGAAAACGAGATTTTTTCCATGTTGTCTGGCAATTGCTTGTTCGCTTAAACGGTTTTTCTTATCGGTGTTTAACTCGCCATTATGCGCCATATAACGGAATGGCTGAGCCATCATGGTTGCAGGGGCAGTGTTGGTAGAAAAGCGAGTATGGAAAAATAGTGTGCTAATTTCGTGATCTTTATCGTATAAATCGGTGAAGTAGGGGATAACCTCAAATGAATTTAAACGGCCTTTGTAGACTTGCGTACGCGAACTCATGGAAAGAGGGTAAAAGCCGTCTAGCTCATGGCGAGTAAAGCCTTCTTCTTCAATGGTGAGTAACACGTCTTGGATGTAGCGCTCAAAATCAGCATGAGTCGCATCTTTTGCTAATGTTGCCGGGCGAGCAAAAATAACCTGTTTAATAGGTAATTGAGCTTTAGCTGACGCGGTATTGAGTACATTTTTGTCAACTGGAATATCACGCCACTTGATAATCGGTAAGCCATATTCTTTAAAGTGCGTTTCTACTAAGTTGAGCGCTGCAGAGTCGAAGTGACTATGATCTTCTGGGAAGAAAAAGTTGGCAACCCCGAACTGGCCTAATTCAAGGTCTGCTTGTCCCGTTACTTTGCGGAAAAATTTAAGGGATAGGTCAATATTAACCCCAGCGCCATCACCAATGCCTTCGGCGCTCATGCCTCCCCGATGCGGGATAGTGCAAAGTGCTTGATGTGATTTACTTAATAAATCATGCGTTTGTTTGCTTTGTTTGTGGGTAATAAAGCCCACTCCACAACTGTCTTGCGAAGACTCAGGGTTATAAAGCATTTGATTTAATTTAGAGGAGTTTTTGTTCATCCATCCAGCCCGTATAAGCAACAATGATAGTTAATTTTAACTGTTTAAGTTTTAAAACAGTAAAAGTAATTTGGGGGTAATAACTGTGAGAAATTTATAGCCTGCTTTTGTTGTCCTGCGCTTTAATTAAGTGCGCTGTTCTTGAAAGTAGCTTAATTAAACTATTTTATTAGCAATATTTTCATGCAGAGAAACTTGTTAATGCTAGCATGAAAAAGTTATTTTGTCATTTGTGAGATGTGGATTTTATCTTTTAAGAGAATGATAAAGTCGTCTTGTTTTGTTGTTTGATGTATATGATTTTATTTTGTTCTACTGATTCCAGTGCAGCAACAATAATTGCGCAATTATCTTTGGCGTCTTGTAATGAAAGTTTCGGGTTTTGTCGGTTCAGTATGCAATCCGAAAAATGTTCGACTTCTAATTGAAAGTGATTGGTAATTTCTAGGGTTTCTGTGTGCTGTTCACCGCTATCAGTCCACCAAGAAATAATCGGCTCTTCAGTTTGTTTGGCCCATATGTTATGGCATTTTACCCCACCCTGTGTGCCGATAATTTCGTATTCAGCGCGGCGTGCGTGTTCAAAGCTAAAATTAAATTGGGCGTATCTGCCGTCGCCAAAATCAATGGTTCCGCTACTGCTAATATCCGCTCCAAATGCATTGTGTTTAGCCATTGCGCTTACAGCGAGTGCTTTTTCATTAACAAAAGGAAATCTAGCGGCATGAATTGCATAACAACCAATATCCCACATAGCTCCGCCGCCTTGGGATATATCCCGATCTATGCGATATAGGCGTGCTGGCTGCATTGGGTAGGCAAAGCAAGTGCGTACTGAACGCACTGCGCCAATCATGCCTGCGTTAATGATTTCCTGAATGCGCTGGTGTTGAGGGTGGAAGCGGTACATAAAACCTTCCATAACGTAAACATTATGTTTTTTAGCAGCAATCTCTATCGCCTCTATGTCGGCAACGCTAAGTGCCATGGGTTTTTCGCAGAGTACGTGCTTGCCATGTTCGATGGCGCGTAAAGTCCATTGTGCGTGCTCTTGACTGGCGAGCGGTATGTAAATTACGTCTATGTTAGGATCTTTAAGCAGTGTGGCGGGGTCATTGTAAATGTCTACTTGTTTGACGTGAGGTGTGTATTCTTTAAGGATGGCTTCAGCAGCGCCTGCTCTGCGACTTGAAATGGCGATCAATTCACTGTTTTTTGCGCTGACTATCGCGGGCATAAGTTGTTGATTGATGCGTGCTGCGCCTAGTATTCCCCAACGTAATTTATTTGATGCTGGCATAATGAATTCTTGTGAGTGAAAGATTATGAAATTATATACGGTGTTGTGAAAGATTTGTAGTGCAGAGCAGAGTGTGCTGAGTTTTAGGCAAAAAAATACCAGATCAGCCAAGAAGGCTGTCTGGTATTTTGTATTAATCCGTAGTGGATTAATTAAGCCATTGCGCGGACTTTGTTGTTTAGTCTACTTTTGTTTCTTGCTGCTTTATTCTTGTGAATAAGGCCTTTATTAACTGCTGAGTCGATAATTGGAACAGCTGTAGCATAAGCCGCTGTCGCTTTTTCTACGTCGCCAGATTCTACTGCTGCAAGAACTTTCTTGATAAATGTGCGTAGGTTGCTACGTTGTCCAGTGTTACGGACGCGGCTGACTTCTGCCTGACGTGCGCGTTTTTTTGCTTGAGCTGAATTAGCCATGATGCCTCGGTTATTACGTTAAATATTTTTAAGCTCTCCATTTTCCTGTTAAATGATATGATTGTCAAATCTTTAATCACAGGGATGTAAGCCTTGAGCCGTAAACTTTTTAAATCAACCGCTATTGTCAGTAGCATGACAATGATTTCACGTATTTTAGGTTTTATCCGAGATATGATGCTTGCCCGACTTTTTGGTGCGGACTCGGGTACGGATGCTTTTTTTATTGCTTTCAAGATTCCTAATTTTTTGCGTCGTTTATTTGCAGAGGGGGCATTTGCGCAAGCTTTTGTGCCAGTACTTTCTGATTATAAAGAGCAAGGCAGTAAAGAGGCATTACGTAATTTCATTGATCGTACTGCCGGAACGCTAGCAATAATTTTAATGCTAACAACCATTGCCGGAATGCTCGCTGCGCCTTATTTGGTTATGGTGTTTGCTCCTGGTTTTTCTTGGGAAGGCGAACAATACGATCTCGCCGTACAGATGTTACGCATTACTTTTCCCTATTTATTTTTTATTTCTTCGGTAGCCTTTGCTGGCGGAATTTTAAATTCTTTTGGTAAATTTGCTATTCCTGCATTTACCCCCGTATTCCTTAATTTATGCATGATTGCAGCGGCAATTTGGCTCGCACCTCTAATGAGTAAGCCAGTAGTGGCTTTGGCTTGGGGTGTGTTTTTTGCTGGTGTAGTACAATTGGCGTTTCAATTTCCTGCTTTACGTCGCTTGGGATTGCTACCGCGCTTACGTTTTGGCTTTAAAGACCCTGGCGTGAAACATATTCTAAAGCTAATGGTGCCTGCTTTATTTGGTGTGTCGATCACCCAACTTAATTTGCTGTTAGATACCTTAATCGCTTCATTTTTAACGGCAGGTAGCGTTTCTTGGCTGTATTATTCGGATCGTTTAGTCGAGTTTCCCTTAGGGATTTTTGGGATTGCCTTAGCAACAGTGATTTTACCCAGCTTATCTAAAAATCATGCGGCAGATGATACGGAATTATTTTCCAAATCATTAGATTGGGGCTTGAAATTAGTGCTCTTTGTTGGCGCTCCTGCCTCTTTAGGCTTAATGATGCTGGCCGAACCGATGATCTCAACCTTATTTCAATATAATGAATTTGGTGCGCATGATGTTCTGATGGCTGGGCGCAGTTTAATGGCTTACTCTCTCGGCTTGCTAGGTTTTATTTTGGTGAAAGTTTTGGTGCCAGGTTTTACCTCACGTAAAGATATGAAAACGCCAGTGCGTTTTGGTATTTACGCCATGATTGCCAATATGGTGCTGAATCTCATATTGGTATTTCCCTTAGCTCATGCAGGCTTAGCTCTAGCTACTTCCTTAGGTGCATTTTTTAATGCCAGTTTATTATTGTTTTCCTTATTAAAATCTGGTGTTTATTCGCCGTCAAAGGGCTGGCGCATCTATATATTACGTATTACTTTGGCGACTGTCTCAATGACTGCGTTACTATATCATTTTGTTGATACCCGCTTGTGGTTAGGGTGGGGGATCGTTGAGCGTGCGCTTAATTTAGTTATGTGGATTGGTTTAGGAGGGGGGCTGTATGTGGCCGTTTTAGTATTGTCAGGGCTGCGCTTGAGGCATTTATCCGCTTAGATGTGGGCGGATAGCGGTGTAAGGCAAAAGATAACGGGGCAGAGGATCAGTGATTGATATAGTTTTTCGCGCTGTCCTCAGTCGTGTTATAAAATGATAAGCTGTTTTCATTTAATGACGAACCTCTTAGGTAAACGAATATGACAGATGTAAAATTTACTGATGATCAATGGCGCGAGAAATTAACGCCAGAGCAATTTGCAGTATGTCGCTGTAGTGCAACAGAGCCGCCTTTTACTGGTAAATATGTCGATTGCAAAACGGATGGTGTGTATCGGTGTCGCTGTTGCGGTCAGGATTTGTTTGATTCCAGCAGTAAATATAACTCAGGGACGGGTTGGCCTAGTTTTTCAGATATATTGTCAGAAAATACCATCAAAGAAGTGATTGATAGTTCACACGGGATGCGCCGAGTTGAAGTCGTGTGTAGTGCATGTGACGCCCATTTAGGGCATGTTTTTGAGGATGGACCGGAGCCTACGGGGCGACGTTATTGCATTAATTCAGCCGCTTTGGATTTAAAGGAAAGATGAACGATCAGCAACAAGCTCAACAATTATTAGATTTTATTGATGCTAGCCCTAGTCCATGGCATGCCGTGGCGACTATGGAGCAACAATTACTGGCCGCTTCATTTAGTCGTATCAATGAAACGGAGCAATGGGCATTGAAGCCGCGTGGCCGTTATTATGTGATTCGGGATGATTCTTCGATTATTGCTTTTGTTGTTGGCAGTAAAGCGCTGGCTGAGCATGGCTATAAAATTATCGGTGCACATACGGATTCACCGGGATTAAGAATTAAACCGCATGCTTTGCACAAATCAGGTGAATTATTGCGTATGGGGGTTGAAGTGTATGGTGGTCCCATTTTAGCCACCTTTACTGACCGAGATTTAAGCTTTGCTGGGCGAGTTAGTTATCGTAGGGAATCAGGCGCGATTGCTACCCGATTAGTCCTATTTGAACAGCCTTTGTTACGTCTGCCTAATTTGGCTATTCATATGAATAGAACCGTCAATGAAGACGGTTTAAAGCTCAATAAACAAACCGAATTACCTTTGTTATTTGCCATGAGTCGCAAGGAGCAACTGCCTGATGGGCTGTTTTCTGAATTAGTAGCAAAGCAATGCCATCTTGCGGCCGAGCAAATTCTTTCCTGGGAATTTAATGTCTACGATACGCAAAAAGGAATGTTTTGGGGGGTAGATAAGGAATTTTATGCCGACAGTCAATTAGATAATTTAGCCTCATGTCATGCGGGTTTATCTGCCTTATTGGATGAAGCTGTATTGCACTCAGGGCATACCTCAGTCTGTGCTTTTTTTGATCATGAAGAAGTCGGAAGTGAAAGTAATAAAGGCGCTGATGGTAGTTTTTTGCCGGATATTTTAGAGCGTATTGCCTTGATTGGCGGTCTGAATACAGAAGATTATAAACGCGCTTTAGCCAACAGTTTTATGCTCAGTGTCGATATGGCGCATGCCTACCAACCTAATTTTCCCGGAGCTTATGAGACTGAACACCAGGTTTATGTGAATAAAGGGCCGGTGATTAAGCTCAATGCGAATCAGCGTTATAGTTCAGAAAGTGTTTCTGAAGCGATGTTTATGACTTGGTGTCAACAAGCAAATGTGCCTTTTCAAAAATATACCCATAGAACGGATCTTCCTTGTGGTAGCACGATTGGTCCGATGACTTCGGCTAAACTGGGTATTCGTACCGTGGATGTAGGCTGTGCAATGTGGGCCATGCACAGTATCAGAGAAAGTGCAGGAGTGCTGGATCATGCTTATATGACGGCTGTTATGCGTTGCTTTTTTAAAGCTTAAGCGCTGTAATATTAAATCGGTTTTAAGATAAAAACATATACTCTATGAGCACACAGTACAAAATTACCTTTAGTTTTTCCGTCATGCTTTTTCTTTTGGCCTTGATTGGTGGAACCGCTATTTCTAATGCGGTTAAGCTAGCAAATTTAACGGAAGATATGTATGAACATCCTTTTGTGGTCAGTAATGCGGTAAGGGATATTAGCGTTAATTTACTGACGATGCATCGAGATATGAAAGATGTTATTTTATCTGTCAATGAAAAGGAATTAAATGCTGCAATAGACGCGGTTAATGCCTCAGAAAAACAGATATTAAGTGATCTAGAAGGTATATCAGTCCACTTTCTTGGGGACAAAAGCATGATAGAGGTAGCATCTCAAGCGATACTGGCGTGGAGACCAATACGTGAAGAAGTTATTATTTTAATGCTTGCCGGCAATCAAGCGGAGGCGGTGTTAATTAATAAAAGTAAAGGTGCCGCTCAAGTTCTGCGCATTAACACTGCCACGCAGGCATTAATACAGCTGGCCAATGCACAGGCAGAAGAATTTCATGATGAAGCGCTTATCAGTGAAAAAACTACCTTGTTTTTGTTGTCAATCTTGTTGTTTTTTTCCATGCTGATGGCGGTCGTTATTTATTTTTATGTGGTTAGAATGTTTGCTAAAGTGAATCTTGAATTAATGAGCTATAAGCATCTTATTGATCAAAATATGATGGTTAAAACCGTTAGTCCGGACGGAAAAACAATAGATATTAGTAGTGCTCTTTGTCGCTATACAGGCTATTTGAAAGAAGAAGTGATGAGACGGAAGAATAACTTTTTTTTAGCGGAAGATAATCATGCCTTAGCCACTAAAATTTGGCGCTCTATACAAACAGGGCATGCTTGGGAGGGTGAATATGCATTGCGCAGTGCTGACGGACAAGATAAATGGGTCAGTGCTGTGATTGAGCCTATTCTGGATGCTGATTATCATCCTGTTGCGTACCGTAGTATTGTTCTGGATATTAGTGATAGAAAAGAAGTTGAAGCACTTACTATTACTGATAAATTGACTTCTTTATATAACCGCCAGTATTTTGAAATAGCTATTAAACAGCAGGCCAGTCTGGCGCGTAGAAATAAACAACACCTAACCTTAGCTATTTTGGATATGGATTATTTCAAAAAATATAATGAAAAGTATGGACATGAGGCGGGTGATTCAGTTTTGGCTGAAGTAGCTGTTTTTTTGAAGCAGGCATTAAAGCGGCCTAGTGATTATGTGTTCAGAATGGGCGGTGAAGAATTCGGTATCTTAATGGTGGGCATGAATGAACAGGAGTCATTACGTTTTTTAGAAACCATTAGAGCTGGAGTAGAAGCATTAAATATTGATCATGAACTCAGTTATGTGAGTGATTATGTGACCGTTTCTATCGGTTTTCGGTCTTATGCAGGTTCGGATATGCCCGCTGATGAACACCTTTTTATTCAAGCAGATAAGGCGCTTCATAGTGCCAAAGAGCACAGAAATACGGTTAGAGGTAGTGTTAGAGAAGAGAGCAATGAATCAGGTATTGAGAATGTAAGTACTGACATTTAACTGATGGATGTTATGTCAATTTTAGATATACAAACAAATGGAGAGGTCATATATGGAGGCAAAAGTCATTTCTTTGCGTTCTGGATGTCAGGTTACTACCGAGCAGGCTGGGCAATTACTCGCACTACAGCGTGAAATTTTAGAGCAAGTAGCTTTAAATGTGGATTATCGTGAAATTTTAGATGCTTTATGTAAAGCGGCTGAACAGATAGTGCCTAATTCGGTCGCCTCTATTATGATTTTCGATGAAACGGGAGAATCACTTACTGTATTAGCAGCGCCTTCTATTCCGCTTGAGGCAGTGGCGCTTTTAAATGGTTTGATACCAAGTGAAAGAGCGGGTTCTTGTGGTACGGCGGTTTATTATAATGAAGCGCAATATGTAGTGAATACTAGAGTTGATGATAGATGGTCTGATTTGCAAGCCTTTGCCCATGATTTTTCTATTAACGCTTGTTGGTCTAATCCAGTCAAAATAGAGAAAGATAAAGCTATCGGGTCTTTTGCTTTATCAAGCTTTGAAGAAAGAGCTCCCTCGATATTTTATAAGCAATTATTAGAAACCTGTGCGCATATTGTTGGTATTTTGCTTATAAAAAACAAAAAAGAAGAATCACTCTGGAAGTTGGCGCATTATGACACTTTGACTGGTCTAGTTAATCGTAATTTGTTGAAACAAAAACTTAGTGCAGCCATTGGAGAGGCTTCGAGTCAGAAATATCATTTAGCTGTCTTAGTGCTAGATTTAGATGGCTTTAAAGATGTTAACGACTGGCAAGGGTATGAAGTTGGCGATAAAGTATTGCAGCAGGTAGCCAAGAATATAGAGGGAATTTTAGACGGCTCTTATGTTTTTTCTCGCTTAGGCAGTGATGAGTTCGTTATTTTGGTCGGAGGTTCAGGTGAATCGCTATCAGTTCAGTTGCTTATTGGTAAAATATTAGCGTTATTTAAGAAAAAGGTACATGTTGCAGATTGTGAATTTACCTTATCTGTCAGTATAGGCGTTAGTTTATTTCCAGAAGATGGCTTGTCGGCAAGTGATTTATTGCGTAATGCAGATACAGCAATGCATGCTGCAAAAAAAGCAGGGCGTGCTTGTTCACGATTTTATAACGAAGGTTTAACTAACTTTGTTAAATATAAAATGGATTTAATAACAGGGATGCGTATTGCTTTAGTTCGAGGTGATTTTGTGTTGCACTATCAGCCTCAGTACTGTCAAAAAACCAATAAATTGGCGGGCGTTGAAGCTTTAGTGCGTTGGCAACATCCGGAAAAAGGGCTTATTCCACCGAATGATTTTATTCCTCTTGCTGAAGAAAGTGGTTTTATTCAGGAGCTCGGCTTATGGCTATTTGCAGAGGCTTGTCGGCAGTGTAAAGCGTGGTGGGATGGCGGTATTCCTGAATTTTCTTTGGCGATTAATTTATCTGTGAAACAGCTCGATGCGGATAATATTAAAAAGCTTCAGGCGATTTTATTGACGATGAAATTTCCCATTTATAATTTGGAGCTTGAAGTCACAGAAAGCTTAATTATGCATCAGGAAAGTTTGACTGCACTGCATCAATTAGAAGCTTTGGGTATTCGTATTTCCATGGATGACTTTGGTACAGGTTATTCTTCTTTGGCTCAACTCAAGCATCTTCCTATTTCTAAATTAAAAATCGATCGATCTTTTGTTAAAGATTTATCCGAAGATGAGAATGATCGAATTATTGCTAAAACTATTATTGCCATGGGGCACAGTTTAGGCTTAATAGTTGTTGCCGAAGGGGTAGAAACAGTTGAACAACAAGCATTTTTAGTGCAAGAAGGTTGTGATTTAATACAAGGGTATTTATTAAGTCGTCCATTGACCGTAGAACAGTTTAGCGTTTTATTTCAGACGCCTTCTTGAACATAGATTTCGCTACGCTCTGCTTCCATTATTTTTGCTTAAGCTAATATATTTGAACAATATATGGCGAGGGCGTAAGATTCATCCTGTCTTTTCAGGATCAAGAGGAATTGTTATGCAGCTAACTACAAAGCTATTCAGTGGGTTTTTTTTAGGTTTATTTTTTTCTGGGGCAGCGCTTGCCGTACCTGATATTAATGCTGGCAAAGAAAGTGCTGGGATGTGTTTTGGTTGTCATGGTGCTGAAGGAAACAGTACAAGCTCGAATTTTCCAATACTAGCAGGGCAAAAACCAGCTTATTTAGTCAACCAGCTTCGTGCTTTTCGTGATGGTACGCGTGACAATGCCATGATGAAGAATATGACTTCGTCTCTAAGTAATGACGATATTAATAATTTAGCCGCTTATTTTTCTTCATTAAAAAATAAAAGTGCAGGAGGTAATGAAGAATTAGCGGAACAAGGAAAATCCAAGGCACCGATGTGTTTCGGTTGCCACGGAGAGGGTGCCAAAGGCATGGGTGTAACCCCTCGATTAGCAGGTCAACACCCTGCTTATTTGCAGCGCCAATTACATGCGTTTAAAGAGGGAACGCGTAAAAATGGCCCGATGCGCGGTATTGCAGGGATGTTATCTGATGAAGATATGAATGCCGTTACCGAATATATGGGCAGTTTGAAATAGTATATGCAGCCTTCAGGTAGCGTGGACTTCAGTTCGTTGTAGCTTAGGCTATCATTTTCGCCGGGACATTTTGACAGCGCTAGGGCGTGGCTTTAGCCCGCCTTTAGAGGGAATGTTTGGCACTAGCGGGCTAAAACCAGGCTCTATAAAAATATAGACATAATGCCTGTCTTAAATTCATAGCCACAAGTTGGAATGACTTAATACAGGCGGACTGAAGTCCTAAACAACAGGCTATTTTGAAAATCAACGCTACACCCTCTACAATACCCCTCTTATTGCTGTTTCTCTGACTTTTTACAAAACACCATGCTTAATACATCAACTCGCTCAGAACGTAGCCTTTCTTTGATTCTCATATTTGCAGGCACGCTTTTTGTTAGCGCAACCCTGATGTTTATTTTACAGCCTTTGTTTGGCAAGCTCATGCTGCCATTGCTCGGTGGTTCGCCTGCGGTCTGGAATACCTGCATGGTGTTTTATCAGATGCTCCTGTTTTTCGGTTATCTCTACGCGCATTTTATCTCCACGCGTTTTAAGCCTTTACGCCAAATCCAAGTGCATGGTGCGCTTATCTTACTCAGCTTAATTGCTCTCCCTGTTGCTCTGCCAGAAATCATGACTCCGCCAACTGAGAGCAACCCAACGTTTTGGCTAGTCTGGGTATTGTTTATTTCGATTGGCTTGCCGTTCTTCGTGCTTTCGACTACTTCGCCCTTAATTCAAAAATGGTTCTCGCATATCGGTCACCATACCAGTCACGATCCTTATTATCTTTATGCCGCTAGTAATATAGGTAGCTTATTAGCACTACTTAGTTATCCTTTTATTATTGAACCCAATATCGGTTTAAGTACGCAAAAAATTACTTGGAGTGCGGGGTATATTGGCCTAATTTTATTAATAGCCGCTTGTGCTTGGCTGTTTATGCGCTTATATCAAAACAGCGCCAATACAGAAACAGATCAATCAGAAACCGCGCACACTGAACCGACTTTATTAACCAAACTACATTGGCTCGCACTCGCTTTTGTGCCATCTAGCTTATTATTAGGTTTAACTAATTTCGTCAGTACCGATATAGCCGCCGCGCCTTTATTGTGGATTATTCCACTGACTCTGTACCTCTTGTCTTTTGTTTTAGTGTTCTCGCGTTGGGCTAAAGGCATTCATCGCGTATCGGTGTGGTTACAGCCTGTGGTCTTACTGCCTTTTATTGCCTATTCTTTTATCAATCCCGCCATATTGCCGTACTGGGTTGATTTGACGCTGCATTTAAGTGCTTTTTTCCTTGCTGTCATGGTCTGTCATGGCGAGTTAGCCAAATATCGCCCGCACACCGCTTATCTCACTTTATTCTATTTAATTATGTCTTTTGCCGGCATGCTAGGTGGCATGTTTAATACCTTTGTAGCGCCGTTTATCTTTAACGGTATTTATGAATATCCGATCATGATAGTCGCTGCCTTATTATTGCGGCCAGCAGATAAAGTTTGGCAGAATGAGCAATGGCATGTTTGGGCTAAGCAAGCGATTTTTCCGCTCGCGCTTTTTGTCTTGGGCTGGGTTATTTATTTGGGCGTCTCTGATTTAGGTGCGTATATGGATAATATCGGTACCGCACTGATTTTATTTGCCGGCTTAACTTACGCATTCCGTAGGCAAGCTTTAGGTTTGGCTTTATTAACCGGTGTGATTATCTTCTTTATCGTCGGCTTACGTGCCACCATGTCCAATACTGTGTATCAAGAGCGCACGTTTTTTGGTGTGTTATCAGTGCGCGATAGTGTCTTGTTGAACGAACAAGGTCGGCCAGAAAAATATAAAGAATTATTTCATGGCACAACCAAGCATGGCGCGCAGCGATTAGGCGCACATGAACAAGAGCCATTAACGTATTACAGTCGCCCGGGTCCAATGGGCCAGCTATTTAAAGAATTTGATAGCAGCAATCAAAACTGGCAAGTCGCTGTCGTCGGTTTAGGGGCGGGCGCTTTAGCGTGTTATGCCAAACCACAACAAACATGGGTATTTTACGAAATTGACCCTGTCGTTGTAGATATTGCGAAAAATCCCCAATATTTCAGCTATTTACGTCGTTGTACGCCGAAAGCGCCAATGATTATTGGTGATGCCCGCCTATCTTTACAATCAGAAGCGGATGCAAAATTTAACTTATTAGTGATTGATGCCTTTAGTTCAGATTCAGTACCAACGCATTTATTAACCCAAGAAGCGATACAGCTTTATCTGAGTAAATTAACCGAGAATGGTATTTTAGCGTTTCATATTACCAACCGACATTTAGCCTTGAAAAAAGTCCTAGCCGACCATGCTAAGCAATTAGGTTATGCCGCATTGATACAGGAATTCAAACCTCAGCAAGAAATGCCTTTAGTGATCGCAACCGATTGGTTTGTCTTAGCTAAAAACGAAAAATCTTTAGCGCCTTTATATAAACAAGGCTTAGGTAACTGGCAGAAACCCGCCTTGTATTTTGATATGAAACCGTGGACAGATGATTTCACTAATATAGTAAGCATTTGGAAATAAGCATAAATTATGTAGGAAAAAGCTTATTTGTAGGTACAGACACCTATGAATAAGCTTAGTTTACGCTTGTTATTTCTGTCTGTGACTCATAAGGCGTTAGCCAAAATTAACTTTAGCTTCTAAATCATTGCGCGAATCGGCATTTTTTAGTGCTTCTTCTAAGGTGATTTTTTCGACTTTGTAAAGAGCTAAGAGTGCATCATCAAAAGTTTGCATCCCTTTACTGCCACTTGATTTCATCGCTTCTTTGATTTCATTAAGTTCACCTTTTAAAATCAAGTTAGAAATATGTGGCGTGTTGATAAGAACTTCAATGGCAGCACAACGTTTGCCTCGCGCATCAGGAATAAGCCGCTGAGAGATAACTGCATTTAAGTTGGTGGCAAGATCCATGAACAGTTGTTTATGCTGAACATGCGGGAACATGTTAATAATCCGTTCCATGGCTTGGTTGGCATTATTTGCGTGTAAAGTAGAAATACATAAATGTCCTGTGTTAGCTAATTCTAAAGCGGCTTCCATGGTTTCGCGATCGCGAATTTCTCCGATTAAAATAACATCAGGCGCTTCACGTAAACTGGCTTTAAGCGCGCGCGCATAAGAGACAGTATCAACGCCAACTTCACGTTGATTAACAATGGAATTTATGTTCGGATGTGAAAATTCAACTGGGTCTTCGATGGTCAGAATATGTCCGGCTGCATTGATATTGCGATGGTTAATCATTGCCGCTAAGGAGGTCGATTTACCTGAACCTGTACCGCCTACCATTAATAATAAGCCGCGTTTGGCCATAATTAGTTCAGTGAGTATTTCGGGTAAGTCTAGCTCTTTTGCTGTGGGGATGATGGCCGGAATTAAACGTAATACGATACCTATGGTTCGGCGCTGGTAAAAAGCATTGACTCGAAATCGTGCGCTCTCATCAGGTAAACTAATGGCAAAATCAAGGTCTTTAGTTTGCTCAAACTCTTCAATCTGCTCTTCATTCATGATCGCATAAGCGGCTGACTTGGTTAGCTGTGGGGTCAGCAGGTAGGCGTCAAGTTCGACGGCTGAACCGTGGATTTTTGTTTTGACTGGCGAGCCTGACGTGATAAAAAGGTCGGAACCTTCTAGGGCAACCATTTTTTCCAGATAAGGGAATATATCCAGATTTTCTGTGGGTGCTGAGCCTAAGACTTGTATCTTTTTGGGTGGTGGTGTCTTTGTTGTTGCTTGTCGCTTGTCTACACTGATGGTAATTGATAACAGATTCTCTTTTTCGGTAATTTCAACCACAAAATTATGACCGCCAAATAAGGGGCTGGCAAAACGTAATCTTTTGTCGATAGAAAATTGTAATTTCTGGGCGTCATCAGTGAGTGTTTGAAAAATTTCATTAAGCATTTCATGGCTTAATAGTGTATTGCCTACTGGCTTTTCTTGGTCTAATAAACGTAATCTAGGCGCTGAGTTTAAAATGAAAATTAAACTATCAGCATTTTTATCGACCATTAATTTTAAGTACGGGGTGATATCCATCGTGTTTTGTTTGTCCAGTGCCGAGGTTTTAGTCGAGAGCTACTTTTGGTGTTTTCGTTTAGGCAGGGGGTATAAACCCCACTACGCACATTAAAAACAGAAGCTTCTGTTTCGCAGAGGTATTAGACCTTATTCCGCTTGATGATCGTCCGTAGATTCTAGTGAGAGTCCATTGTTGGAATTATCTTCACCGCTGGCAAGCTTGATTTGTAGGCGTAATTCATTTGCTGAGTCAGCATTCCTTAGTGCTTCTTCGTAGCTGATTCTACCTTGCTGATAGAGGTCAAATATCGCTTGGTCAAAGGTTTGCATGCCGAGTTCGCGTGATTTAGCCATGATAGGTTTAATTCCTGAGGCATCACCTTTGGCAATTAAATCAGAAATAAGAGGCGTATTGATTAAGATTTCAATCGCGGCGCAGCGGCCACCATCCACTGTTTTAATTAAGCGTTGCGAGATAATGGCGCGTACATTTAAGGATAAATCTTGCTTCAGTTTGGTTTGAGTTTCTGTGGTAAAGAAACCTAAAATACGATCAATGGCTTGGTTGGCATTATTGGCGTGTAAGGTGGCAAGTGCTAAGTGACCTGTTTGGGCGAATTCAATACCAAAGTTCATGATTTCTTTGTCGCGGATCTCACCTAATACGATAACATCGGGTGCTTGACGTAAAGTGTTATGTAGAGCGATTTCCCAGCCATTAGTATCAATACCTATTTCGCGCTGCATGATAACGCAGTTTTTATGCTTGTGCACATACTCAATGGGATCTTCAATGGTGATGATATGACCATAGCTATTTTCATTGCGATGATCAAGCATTGAGGCCATAGATGTTGATTTACCTGAGCCTGTACCGCCAACCATGACGATTAAACCAGTTTTGGCCATAATCAGATCTTTTAATATGGAAGGCAGACCGAGTGTCTCGAAGCTGGGTATTTCATTGGCGATAGTCCGCATAACTAAGCCTTGCGTACCTTGCTGTACATAGGCGTTGACACGAAAACGTGATAATCCAGCAGGCGCGATGGCAAAATTACATTCTTTAGTTTCTTCAAATTCTTTTAGTTGCTTATCATTCATAATGCACTGGGTGAGTGATTTTGCATCATTAGCAGATAAAGCTTGTTTTGAGATAGGCGTCATAATGCCTTTTATTTTCATTGCCGGCGGGAAACCGGCGGTGATAAATAAATCGGAGCCATCCTTTTCCAACATAAGTTTTAGTAACTTTAGAATAAAGGACATTGCTTCATTTCTTTCCATGGTGACCCCTGTAGTGTGTTAAGTAGTGTTTTTTTAAGTGTGCAATAGCTACTGTGAATTTGCAAGGTACTGCGGCTCACTTTTAGTGTGATCTTAGTTATTTCATCATAGAGAGCGCAAAGGGCAGGTCTGCTGTTCGCAGGCAAGCTGTCTGCGTTTCTAAGATGAAGCTTTATTTTATACACATTCCTTGGCCTAATATGGGAGCTCAAAGCGTCGATTCCCGGTATTACGCAAAGCTCCATACAAATTACGAAGTAATGATCTTTTAATTCAATAATATGTCGCTCTGTATCCTTTGTGCTTAAAGCCTATACGGAAATTAAATAGCTTGTACAAGTACCCAGGGTTTAACAACAGTTGCCCACATTATAGTAGCATTGCTTATCCAATCAGTAGCTTGTTGGTCAGAGACAAGCTGAACTTGTTGCTCTTGCATCCATTGTTCGACTTGCCGTTTATCATCTTTAGAAAATGCATCGGCAACTTCAACTAAATCCAGTTGAGGTGCGACATAGACAGCTAAGCCACTGGCAAAAAAACGTTGTAGCTCAGACCAAGCAATTTTAGAGGTTTCTTGGTTTACTTTTTCTTTGGTTAGGTCTTCTTGGTTCATGGTATCGTGGGTTTGAATGGGTTGCTTGTATTTACGTTTGGCAGTGCTGGCAATAAACGGTTGTTCTATTGGCTTGTTTTATATCTATTAGAGTTTGCTGACATTGTTGGCAGGGTAAGCCAGATCGACCATAGGTGCTGAGCTCTTGTTTGAAATAGCCTGGTTTACCATTACTACCGACAAAATCACGCAGACTTGTGCCACCCTGATCAATAGCGTTTTGTAGAATTCTTTTTATGTGCGTGACTAATATTTGGTAGCGTTTTAATGAAATATTGCCCGCTGCGCGAGTGGGGCGTATGCCGGCAAAAAAAAGCACTTCTGTGCAGTAGATATTACCAATACCCGTGACGATGGATTGATTCATTAAAAACTGCTTAATATTGACTTTCTTATCTCTGGATTTGGCGTACAGATACGCAGCGTTTAAGTCGTCAGTTAACGGCTCTGGCCCTAATTTGCTGAGTAATGGGTGTTGTTCTGGTGCTGCGCCTAACCATAAAACGGCTCCGAACCGCCGCGGATCAGTGAGGCGTATCGTTTTGTGGTTAGCAAAAGCAATATCCACATGATCGTGTTTAGCGGCCGGGGTGTTTTCTGCAACGACACGCAAACTGCCTGACATGCCGAGATGAATAAGTAGGGTGCCGGCTTCAAAATGCAGTAATAAATATTTCGCGCGGCGGCTGAGGCTCTTTAATTCCCGCTGTTCAAGTCGTTGGGGTAGGTCATTAGGTATCGGCCAGCGTAGTTTAGGCTGGCGTATGATGACCTGAGTAACTATTTGATTTTTTATATGGGGGCTAATACCGCGTAAGCTGGTCTCAACTTCAGGCAGTTCAGGCATGGCTTTTGTGGCTTGATTTAGTAGTGAAGTAATGAGTGAATTTCGTAAGTGCTGAGTTGCTCTCTGCCTTTAAGGAAATCTAGTTCAATGACGAAAGCTAAAGCTTCAACGGTAGCACCTAGTTGTTCTATGAGTTCACAGCTTGCTTTTGCTGTTCCACCGGTCGCTAATAAATCATCGATTAATAATACGCGGTCGTTTTTGTTTAGTGCGTCAGTATGAATTTCTAAGCTGGCTGAGCCGTACTCTAAATCATAAGACACACTTTGTGCATCGTAAGGAAGTTTGCCCGGTTTTCTTAAGGGAATAAATGGTAAATTAAGTTCCCAAGCAACTAATGAACCAAAGATAAAACCGCGTGCTTCCATCCCGGCAACGGCAGTAATATTTCTGCCTAAAAAGGGCTGAATGAGTTGGTGTACTGATAAACGCAAAGCGGCTGGATCTTTTACCAGTGGTGTAATGTCTTTAAATATAATGCCCGGTTTTGGAAAGTCGGGAATGTCGCGGATTTTGTCTTTTAATCTTTGCATATTAGTGATGAATATTTTTTTTGCAAAATGAACTAGGGCGTAGTTCATTCACGGCTAAGGGCTTGATAATGCAGAAAGCATCTTTGATGACGCGAAATGCATTGGCAAAACTCATTGTGTTAGCTCTGAAAAGATTGCCAATGCACAGCAAGGCAACACTGAAAAAATGCTTGATCAGAATAGTGGGGTTTCTGTTAAGACCCGCTAATAAGCTAATAGGGCCACCGGAGTTATCGCCGCCTTTACGTAAATATTCAAACACGCCTTGTTTGAGTAGCTCATTAGACATAACGCCATATAGGGCATTGGCCATGATGTTGACGTTGGTATTGGCGTGATAGCGGTCATTATAATATAAATTGATCTTTTCGTTGATCAGTTTAGAGTCGCTAAAATCTGGCAACGCGAGTAAATGCGAACTAAGTAGATACACATCATTAAATACGGCCGTTAAACCACCCCCAGTGATTGGGTGGCGCATATTCAAGGCATCACCTAATAAAACAGCGCCTTCTTTTAATACGGGTTTAGCAGGCATGTAATGGTTAGGCATGATTTTATAATCATTCTCAAGCAGTGCCTGATCGAGGCAATTCTTAAATTCTTTAGGTAAGAATGGAATAACGTTATTTTCAATATGGTATTTTATTTCTTCTTTTTTAGGTGCTTGATCACCAGAAAAATCAATTAGTAAGCGTGACTCTGTGCTGGAAATTGGGTAGCAAATAAACGGTGTAGGTGCGGATAAAAACACGTGTCCATGATAAGGGTAAGGAAGTTCACAGTCTTTTAAAATAAGGCCAACAAAAAATGAAGTAACGGTTTTGACATTGTTACTTAAGTCTTTACGAAAGCTGGAAAAGAAGCCATCACTGGTGATGGTTAGTTTGGCATTGATCGTTTTAAGTTCGCGGGTGTGTTTTTCTTTGTACTTGACGCCTGTAACAACATGGTTTTTGTCTTCGATAAGCTCGGAAACGGTGCCGTGAATTTGTGTAACGCTTGGATTTTGGAGTGCATCTTCACGAATTTTTTGTAAGAAACGGCCATTATGTAATCCGATACCGCGATAATCTGTTGATGCATCTTGATTGTACTCAATGGAGAATTCGCTATCTTTGTTAAATAAAGCGTAACCATAAACGGGCTGTGCATCAAAGCCCTCAAGCAAGTGTTCTAAGCCCATCTTTTTTAGGGTTTGCACAGCACCAGGCTGCAAAAGTTCACCTACAATACGCCTTTTTTCTGCATAATCTCTATCGATAAGTGCAATCTTGATACCTTTGGGTGCAAGGTATGTCGCGATTGTGGCACCCGCCATCCCTGCACCGACAATGCAAATGTCAAATAAATCATTATGTTCAGAAGCTGTATGCATAAGTATTCTTTATAATAGACTTTAACTGATTAATTTTAATATGAATAACTAATCTTTAATAGTGTTTGTATTGATAAAAGCGATTTAATGCCCAAATAGGAAAAATATTCCGGTAGGCGCTATAGGTAATCATACAATTATAGTTGAAAACGCCAGAGATATTTTCTTGCGCCCAATCGCCATTAGCCAATTGACGATTTAAGAGTAAATTTATACCTTGCCGAATGGCCTCTTGTTCTGTTGATTTTGCTGCTTGTAGAGCAAGTAATGCCCAAGCCGTATTAATCACTTGAGAGGTTTCTGCTTGGGAATAAACCATTTTTGAACAGGATTCGTAGGTTTCGCCCCAGCCGCCATCAATCATCTGTTTACTCAGCAAGAAATCACAGGCTTTATTAATGCAGTGTGTTCTTAGTTCTGCATCAATATAATCTTTACCTTGAACCAAGGCTTCTATGCCAAACCAAGTGGCGTAAGTAAAGCAAACTGCCCAGCCGCCATACCAAGAGCCATCGTCTTTTTGTTGTTTGACGATAAATTGTAATCCACGAGTAATAGCCTGTTCAATTTCGTCGTGTTTATAGTCAGGGTATAGTTCTAAAATTTCCAACAAAGCAACGACACAAGCAGCGCTGCATTCTGTCCACGAGTAATCAATCATAATATCGGCAAAAACTTCAGACGGATTGAGTTTTTCTAGCCAGCTGGGTGCGCGACTTAATTCGTAAGTCGGCCAGCCACCATTCTTATTTTGATAAGACAAAATAACGTCAACAGCTTGCTTGATACGTTGATCGCTAATAGTTTGTTTGAATAACCCTGTTTTATGGATTGCTAGTGTCGCGCTTAAGCCTTCTGAAGTGCAATCGGCAACCGGCCAGCCTTGTTCAGCAGTAGAAAAAGGCCAGCTGCCAATCATGGGATGACGGAAAAATTCTTTATGCGTTTCATGCTCTGCTAGAATCTGCATATCATCAATAAAGTGATAACTTTTTTCTAGTGTTTTAGGAAAAAATTTACCTAAATCGCTTTCTAGCATGGCGCGCGTAGTAAAAGCGACATCCCATAATTGTGAGCCATTATAACCGCTCATTTTCATGCCATCTTCAGCGACCCATAAATAATCATACCAACGAGCTACATGTTTTTTGAATGGCTCGGATTCTTTGCCATAAGCATGCCAGATACACATGGAGTTGATCGCCTTGCTAACGGGTCCAATATCAAGATATTCGGTTTGTGCATCTTCTGCATTAATGTATTTTAAAAGGTAATCGTTTGCTTTATTTCTTAACCATTGCGGCCTGATTTTCTCATAACTATTGGTGAAGGCATTCATCCATTTCAAAACAGGTGACTGGATTGTGTAGCAATCTTTTTCGCAAACGTGGTTCCTTTGCGCTGACCAGTCAATGCTCGAAAAATCTTCGTTATAGATTTCTTTGCGTAAAGAGAGAATTAAATCATTTTCAGGTATTTGTATGCGCTGCGCATAGCAGTAGGCCATCGGTAAATAAACCATACGGCTATGACACCAGTAACGAGAAGGATGTACGGGTAACCATTTAGGAAATAACCACATTTCAGGAAACAAGCTGTTGAAGCCGTCCCAGTCATATAAGTTCAATATGGAAAGGTAGAACTTTCCCCAAGAAGGGATTCCGGTTGCACCGCCATTTTCTTTAATCCACGCTTGTGCTTTCTGTAATCTAGGATCTTCTTGGGGAGCACCTAAAAGACGTAGCGAAACGTATTGCATGACCGTACCAAACATCGTTGGTTGACCTTCAATGTGCATCCCCCACCCACCATCGGTATGCTGGTGGTTGAAGAGGTAAACCTTCATCATTTCTTGATGAGGTTTAGGGAAGGGCGATTCTGAAAGATAAGCGGCTATTAATAAGCCGGGCAATAAAAATAGCGGGCCGCCGTAATCCCCAGGCCAATGACCTTCATCACTTTGCAATTGGCTGAAGTAGTGCATGCCATTAATAAGGCTATCAATCAGCTTTTGTTCTTCTGCGCTTTCCGCTTTTGGTTTTGTGCCTGAATAAACAGACGCATTATTTTTCTGGTATTGCTGTCTAAAAATTTTGTCGCTGGCTGAAGGATTAAGTTGGCGATTGAAGGCGAAATCTTTAGTAAATGCTTGTAGTTCTTGCTCGGAAAAGTCGTGTGCATTGTTTAAATGCGCGTTAATATCTTGAGAATTAGGCTTATAGGCCCAGATTTGGCGACCTTTTTCGGTCAATAGTTGCCAATTATTCCAGCTTGAATTTTTTTGCGACATAAATGATATATCCGAATAGCCTTTGCGTGTTGCTATAGTGTAGCAATAATAGAGGGTGTAATTATATAGCGAGTTGCAATTATACAACATGCATAACAAAATGTGGCATAGAACTCACATTTAACATTTTATTTATTGTGGTATATATTTTATATCTTTTAAATATCAATTAATTATAGTTTATTTCTTATGTTGATTCTGTAATTAAATAGGATAATGCTTGAATTGTAAACGGTGCGATATTATACTTTTGAACATGAAAAAATTAATTTTTGTTGTTTTTTTACTACTTTTTACTCAGGGTGCCATTTCAGGCACTATGGATGAGCGCGTTTCTGAGATTGAAGGAAATTGGGCTGATGTGCGTGAAGCAGCAGTCACCGCTGATCGTAAAAATATCTTTTTGCAATTAGCTGAGGATATTACTGATGTTGTTGTTGCTTTTCCTAGTCAAGCCGAGCCGCTTATTTTAAAGTCAGCTATTTTATTGACGATGGCTGAAGATGCGTCAAGTTTTGTTGCTTTAGGTTTGGTTAATGAAGCGAAAGATTTATTGCAAAAAGCGATAGGTATTAATCCGGAAGCGAGTCAAGGTTCTGCATTAGTTACTTTAGGCGTTCTCTATTATAAAGTACCTAGTTGGCCGGTCGCGTTTGGCGATAATAGGGAAGCTGAGGCTTATTTATTGAAAGCTTTAGAGGTTAATCCTGAAGGTATTGATAGTAACTATTACTATGCAGAATTCTTGTTAGAACAAGGTAAGAAAGAACAAGCCGTCAGTTTTTTAAATAGAGCCATTGATGCAAAAATCGATTCTAATGATAGAACATTCAAAATGAAAATTAAGGAGCAAGAGAAGGCTAGAATTGCTTTGGCTAATCTTTCTTAAATTGTTGTTAAAAAAATCCCCCTTTTTAGGGGGATTTTTTTTTATAAACACTTCCGTGTTATTGTTTTCTAAGAGATCCTAGTAAATTGAAAATTGTTTTTGTTGCAGATAATGTAGATGGAGAAAAGTCAGGTGGCGTTGTCTCAACGCGGCGCTTTATTGAGTACTTCAAAAAATCAGATGACTTAACGGTCATTAGTACCGGTAAAGCGGAAGAGCATAAAATTGTTTTTCCGGCCTTTTACTTGCCGTTCGCTAAAAAACAAATGCAGGAAATGGATTTCTTATTTGCCTGGCCAAATAAAAAAGTATTAACAGAAGCCATTAAAGATGCCGATTTAGTGCATATTCAATTCCCTTTTTTTCTGGGCTATCAGGCTTTGAAAATTGCCCTTAAGATGAATAAGCCCATTGTTTTTGGTTTTCATGTGCAGCCAGAAAACCTGATGTGGAATATTGGTTTGGATTTTGACTGGCTTAATGTTTTTTTATATCGATTTTTTATACGCACTTTTTACAATAAAGCGGATTTAGTTTTATCTCCCAGCATTTTTGGTAAGGAGATGTTGGAAAAATATGCTATCCAAGCGCCCGTTGAGGTAGTATCAAACGGTTTACCTGAACAATTTAAGCCAAAAAAGTGTGTTAAAGAACAGGAGTTTGAAGGTCGTTTTGTTATTTTAATGGTGGGGCGTATAGCCACGGAAAAGCGTCATACCTTAGTTATGCAAGCTATTAAACAATCAAAATTTAAAGATAAAATTCAACTGGTTGTCACAGGGCAAGGCGCGTTACGTGAAGAGTTGATCGACTTAGGTAATTCACTGCCTAATCCCGCTTTTTTTGAATATGTTAGCCAAGAAAAATTGATTACTTTATTTAATACGGCTGATTTATTTATTCATGCTTCTGATATAGAGCTAGAAGGAATGGCGGTTTTGGAAGCTATTGGTTGTGGTTTACCGGCTTTAATTAGTGATTCTAGTCATAGTGCTTCAGCGCAATTTGCTTTAAATGAGCAGTTTTTATTTGCTGCGGGGAATTTAGAAAGCTTAACTGAGAGAATGGATTACTGGATTGAGCATGAAGCCGAATTAAAAGCATCCAAGGCGCCATATTTAGAGATGGCGAATACTTATGCCTTTGATGCTTGTGCGCAACAAGCTAGAGATTATTATGATGTGCTTGTGGCTAATAAAAAGCAAGAATAACCGTGGTAGGGCGGACTTCAGGCCGCCTTTTCTGGTATTAACGGATTAATGTCCTTTTTTCTGAAAGTTTATTTCGTCTACTTCTTCTCATAAAACTGTGCATCAACAGCGCGCATAAAATCAACCCTGTCCCTGCGATGATTTTTACCGTCAATACTTCATTATTCAAATAATAGCCTAAGAATAAAGCTAATACCGGTGAAATTAAAGTAATCAGCGCCACACGCGTAGCGGCTAAATGGGTCAGAATATAGTAATACAAAGCAAAGCCAATCGGCGTAGCTATCAGCCCTAAATACAAAATAGATAATAAGCTATGGGTTGGCAAGGCGGTTGGGATTATGCCATCAATAAGCCACCAAGTGACTAAATATAAAGGCGTGGCAAAGATAAGTCCGCCAGTTACTTGAGTAAGAGCGGGTAATTTTGCGTGCAGACGCTTCACCCATACAGCACTGAGAGTTTGTAAAAATACCGCAAGTAAGACACTTATAATGCCTAGAACTGATTGCAAACTCATTTGTATTGCTGTGCTAAAGATTAATGTAAGTCCGCCCACACCTAAAAGATAAGCCAGTAATTTATCCCACGTTAAACTCCGTTCTCCAAGCCATAGTGCGGTTAATAGCGCCGTAATAAAAGGTGATAGACCGAAAATAACCGAGACCCAACCTGATGGAATAAATTGCGCTCCCCAGTAAACGGCAGTCATAGATCCGTAGATTTGTACCGCGATAGCAAAGTAAGTTTGGCGCGCTTTACTATGCCAAGGGAGCGGTTGCCGGCTTAATAAGAGCATAAACAAGACGCAGATCAAACCAATCGACATGCGCGCAGTGACACCAAAAATAAAGCCTGAGCCTTCGGCGCTCCATTTAATGGCTAGTGGCGTTGTAGACCAAAGTAAAATAATAAAAATATAAGCCAGAGCAATGCGCATCTTAAATTAAACTTGCGGTTTTTAGTAGAATCAGGCCTAGGGTAATAATGATCGTACTGCTCGCGGTTGACAGGGCAATAATTTCCGCAGCCATTGTGCCATAGGCACTCATTTTTTTAGCCATGACATAGCTGGATACAGCTGTTGGCGCAGATAGCATCAGATAAATAAGCCCTAAATCTTGGTCACGAAAATCTAAAGCAATGGCTAAGATGGTACCTAGTAAAGGCATCAGTATCAGTTTGCAAACAGTAGCCCAGATCACCTCTTTACGGTTGTTGCGGAAATTTTGCCAATATAAGCTGCCGCCTATACAAATCAAAGCTAAAGGTAAGGTCATTTGTGCGAGGTAGTGACCGGATTGATTGATAAATTGCGGTATTTTTAGATCAATACTGGAACAAATCAAGCCCAAAACCACAGCAATGAGAATTGGATTGCTGATGATCGATTTTAGTGGAAATTCACTTTTACGCCTGAGTAAAATAACCGATAAAGGGTTATCAATGACTGCGATTAAGGCCATATATAAACTGGCAGTTGCCAGGATTCCTGGTCCATAAGCATTCAGTGCTAAAGCAATGCCGATAATGCCTAAATTGCCGCGAAAAGCGCCTTGTACAAATACACCGCGTTTATCTGCTTGGATTAATGTATGGCTAAGTAACTGGAAAATAACAACGCTAGTGAGTGTGAATAGTACACCAAATAAGAATAGCGGAATATTTGCTGATTGGCTTAAAGGTGTGGTTGCTAAACTGAAAAATAACATGCACGGCAAAGTGATATTAAACACAAAGCTATTGGCGATATTAATGAAATGTTCATCAATAAACCCAATGCGCCGGAAAGCAATGCCTAAGATTAATAGGATAAGAATGGGGGCGGTGACATTTAAGGCAAACAGGAATTGCTCGAGCATTTTGGTGGTGTATGTGTAATAGAAAGGTTTGTTGTGGGAAGGGGGGCTTGAGCCGCGATTTTATACCAGTCACCCTTAAAAGCCTTTCCCGCAAATAATGCTACTTAAACAGGCAGCTGCAAATCAGCTTGCCACTGCGCTACTTTTGTTTTTAAGTCTTCTATATTCAGTGTGGTCAGTTGTTTATTTTTTAAACAGTGTTTACCTGCTACCCAAACATCACTGACTTGATGGCGCGAGGCAGAATAGACTAGGTGCGTAATGGCATTATAAATCGGCTGATTTTCTATGTCGGATAGGTCGATAGCACATACGTCAGCCGCTTTGCCGATGCTGAGTGATCCGGTAATATCATCTATGCCTAGCGCTTTGGCGCCATTTAAAGTCGCCATACGTAATGCCGTGGCGGCGGAAACCGCGCTGGCATCTTTGGCTACGCCTTTGGCTAAGAGTGCTGCGGTACGCATTTCACCGAACATATCCAAATCATTATTACTGGCTGCGCCATCTGTGCCTAAAGCGACATTAATCCCCGCATCTAAACATTTTTGTACCGGGCAAAAGCCACTAGCGAGTTTCAAATTAGATTCGGGGCAATGCACAATATGTGCACCTGCTTGCGCAAATTTTTTGATTTCTGCATCGGTTAATTGCGTCATGTGTACGGCAATAAACGATGGCGTGATTAAGCCTAATTTATGTAAGCGTTGTAAGGGGCGCTGATCACCTTGACTGACTTCATGTTGCGTTTCATGTACATGCATATGGATAGGCAGGTTGAGTTCTTCTGCTAACGCATTGATTTGATTTAAAGGTTCATCAGAAACGGTATAGGGAGCATGTGGCGCAAAGGGCGTGCGTACTAAAGATTCATGACGTAGCTCTTCATGTAGCGCTAAGCCTTTTTCTATATAGTGTTCTGGGTCGTCCGCCCACGCGGTCGGGAAATCAATTAGAATTAATCCGACATTGGCGCGGATACCGTGATGTATTGCCTGACGTGCGGTAATTTCTGGAAAGAAATACATATCATTAAAACAGGTTGTGCCGCCGCGTAACATTTCTGCAATGGCTAAATCGGTGCCATCGCGCACAAAGGCCTCGTTCACCCATTTTTTTTCTAGCGGCCAGATGTGGTTTTCTAGCCAATCCATCAAATGCAAATCAGCGGAAATGCCGCGAAATAAAGTCATGGCTAAATGCGTATGCGCATTAATTAAACCAGGAATCAATGCGTGCTCTGCTAAAATTTCTAATTGTTTGGGTTGGTATTTCTCATGTGCTTGTTGCGCGGGTAAAATATCCAGAATACGGCCTTTATGTATGATTAAGGCATGATCTTCAAGAATTACATCATGAGGCTCTACAGGTATAATCCAGCGTGCTTGAATAAGCGTATCAACTTGCATAATTAAACTATCTATTAAAATGAAACAGCTAAGAGAATATAGGCATTAATGGAACAAAAACTCAATGTCCATGCGTTAGTATGGCAAGACCAGAAGTTATCAGTATTAGATCAACGCAAACTACCTGAGATCGTGCATTATGAGGTGTATGTTACTGCGCCTGAGGTTGCGCAGGCAATAAAAACTATGCAAGTACGTGGCGCGCCTGCGATTGGTATCGCCGCGGCTTATGCGGTGGCTTTATCTGTGCAGCAGCATTATCAGCCAGATAATAGTACATGGCGGCAGCAAGTTGCACAGGAAATTAAGCTATTAGCAGTTTCCAGACCTACGGCTGTGAATTTGTTTTGGGCTTTAGATGTCATGCAAACCAAATTAGAGCAACTAGAAGGCTCACCTGTCGCTGCGATGATTCAGTTAGCGCAAGAGATTCATCAGCAAGATATTGCTGCCAATCTGAGAATGGGTGAATTAGGTGCGGATATTTTGGCTGATGCACAAGGCTTATTAACGCATTGTAATGCTGGAGCATTAGCTACGGGCGGTTATGGTACGGCATTAGGCGTGATTCGTAGTGCATACCAGCGCCAAGCGCGACGTATTTATGCTGATGAAACACGGCCGTGGTTGCAGGGAGCGCGTTTAACGGTATGGGAATTAGCCGAAGATAATATCCCCTCAACCTTAATTGCTGATTCAGCCGCTGCCATGTTGATGAAAAGCGGGCAGGTGGATTGGATTATTGTCGGTGCGGATCGCATTGCGGCGAATGGTGATGTGGCTAATAAAATCGGTACCTATTCTTTGGCGGTTTTAGCCAAGTATCATGGGGTTAAATTAATGGTGGTAGCACCGACTTCGACCATAGATTTTGCCATGGCTTCGGGTGCTGACATTGAAATAGAGCAACGCGCCGCGAGCGAATTTTTACCGTCATCTTATGACCAAGTTGATAGTTTAATTAGCGCTTGGAATCCTGTTTTTGATGTCACGCCAGCGGCATTAGTTAGCGTGATTGTGACCGAGCGGGGAGTAGTTTTTAATCCTATTGAAAAAGGTGTTGGAGAATTAAATAATGAACAGTGAATTTGATAAAAAAGCCGGTTTAAATCCTTTATTAGCCGTACAAAGTTTATTGCAAGGCATGTCTATGCTGATGCGTAAGGAATTAAGGAAATTTGTTTTAATCCCGATACTGATTAATTTTCTGTTGTATTCAGCTATGTTGTCTTTGGGTTATGTTTATATCGGCGCATTAATGGCGCAGTTCATACCGGATTGGTTGCAATGGTTAAGTTGGCTTATTTACCCCGTGTTTTTTATGAGCTTTTTTATCGCGGGGTTTTTTACTTTTACCTTGTTAGCTAATTTGATTGCCTCGCCTTTTTACGGCGGTTTATCAGCGAAAACACAGCAAATTATACGCGGTGATGCCGTGCAAATTCAGGAGCAAGCCCTATCTAAAGTGTTATTTTCTGAGTTAAAGCGTATCGTTTATTTATTAAGTCGTGCGATTCCTATTGTTATTATTTCGGTGATTCCCGGTTTGAATTTGATCGCGCCTGTCTTGTGGGGTTTATTTGGTGCGTGGGGGCTAAGTATGGAATATTTTGCTTATCCACTGGAAAATCAGGGCTTGTTATTTAAAGAGCAGCGCGAGGCATTAAAAACCGTGCGTATCGGTGCGTTGAGTTTTGGGGGCATAGTATTGTTAGTTTTGGCTATTCCTGTGTTGAATATTGTGATGCCACCGATTGCAGTGATTAGTGCGACGATTTATAGAGATAAATTGATCGCTAAATAACATCGACTCTATCACTAAAAAATTATGAAATTTACTTATCCAGTTTGGCATAAACATCATCAGCAAGGTGAGCAAAAAGAACGCTATAGTTCTGCCGATAAATCAGGGCTACCACCGGGATCGCTGGTGCATATCGGTGAAGTTCACAACATCAATACGAATGTCTCGGTTATTCAATATAATGATGACAGCCTAGTACATCATGATGACGTTTTATTTTCTGAATTGGGTCAGTTTAATTCTGATAATTTAAAAACCTGGATAAATGTCGATGGTTTAAGTGATACACGAGTGGTTGAGAGTATCGGTAAGGAATTTGGTATTCATCCGCTCGTTTTGGAAGATATTCTGAGTACGCATCAGCGAGCTAAGTTGGAAGAATATGAGGATTACCTTTATCTGGTGGTTAAAGGTATTAGTATAAATTCAGGCGATGACTTCAAACTACAGTATGAACAAATCAGTATTCTGTTACTAAAAAATCATGTCATTACTTTCAAAGAAAGGGCGGATGATGTTTTTAAACCTATTTACTATCGACTAGAAAATTCTAAAGGGCGTCTGCGTAAGTCGGGCAGTGATTATCTTACCTATGCTGTGCTGGATGCTATTGTTGATGAGTATTTTGTCGTGGAAGATGGTTTGGATGGTATTTTCGAAAGTTTAGAAGATAATTTATTATTGCAGCCAGGCCCTGAAGTACTGCACAGTATTCAGCAGATGCGTCGTGAGCTTATCTCTATGAAGCGCAATATATCACCGCTACGCGAGTTGTTGAGCACGATTAAACGTTCAGATACGGCTTTATTGAAGGAAGATACTTTACGGTATTATGATGATGTTTATGATCATGTGTTACGTGTTACTGATGCCTTGGAATCTTATCGAGAAATGATTGCCTCCTTGCAGGATGTTTATTTATCCAGTATTAGTAATAAAATGAATGAAACCATGAAGGTTTTGACTATTTTTGCTTCAATCTTTATTCCGTTAACCTTTATTGCTGGTGTTTATGGGATGAACTTTGAATATATGCCTGAATTGAAATGGCGTTGGGCATATCCTGTTTTATGGAGTGTTTTTATCAGCACCGGTTTGGGTTTATTGGTTATTTTTAAAAAGAAAAAGTGGCTGTAAGTGTAAACTATAGTGCTGAGGTGCAGCGCACGAGAGCGCATTTAAACAAATGGATTTCCGATAAAAACCGCTTAGGCTCTGAATTCAGGGGGAATAGCTCTGCGGATAATCAGTGTTAGCTGCTAGTTAATTGGGCTTTAACCAATAATATATCCGCTTCAATCGCTGGAATGACTTCTTCGACCGTATTACCAATAAATATACGCTGTAGGCTATTACGTGAAACCGCACCCATAACAATTAAGTCTATCTCCAGTGATGCACATAGCTGCTCAATATTTTTGCTTGGATCCCCCGCTAATAGATAAATATTATCTTGGTCGATATTGTAAGGCTCAATCGTTTCAAAAAAGTTCTCCCTGTATAGCAATTCAATACGCTTTTGTATGGCATTATCAGCCATAATAATCGGCGTGTAGCAGTGTATGACGTGCAAGTCTGCTGAGCAAGCATCCGCTATTTCTTTTGCTGTCGCCAATACCTTATGATCGAGAACCGCATTTTCATCATTTTCGTGAGTTGGGTCGATGGCGGCTAGAATATTTAAAGGTTTACGCCAATCTTTTTGTTTAGCAATATAAATGGGCTGAGGACAGTCACGAATGAATTGCCAGGCAATGTTGGGGATACCTAGTTTTTTTGAATTTTGCAGCACCAACCAAGCATTTTCTTGTTGTTTGATGACATGAATAACGGCTTCGAAAAAAGGTCTTTCAGCAATGATTTTATAACTGACTGATAGCGGGTGATTTTCGCTGAAAAGGGGCAATAATGCATCAAGTTGTTCTTGGATTTTTTTATTCTGAAGCGCATGTAACTCTTTAGCCTGCTCTTTGGATAAGCGTAAGCCTTCAAATATTTTTGGCGCATCAGATGCGTTCAGTAGGGTAATTGATGAGGAAAAAAGGCGTGCTAGACGACGAACCTTTCGCCAATATAACGTCTCTATTTCTCGTTCCGCAGGGTTTTCTATCGCCCAATATAATTGTTTTGGTAAGTGACTCATTGTTTAATAGCTCGAAAATGTGGGTGAATAATTTTTAATTCTACTGCTAACTTTGGGGTAATGCTTTGTTTTTTATTAAGTATTTGAATAAACAAAAAAGAGGGTTTATTTACGTATTTGCTTTGTGGTTTGATTTCTAATATTGGCTTGAATTACATCATTCAAAAGGTAACTTAGCAAAGCATATTATTTATCTTTAAGCGTGTTATTCCTTCTCCTGAATCATGAATCATAAGGCATCATTAATTTAATAATGCCTATTCTATTTTTTGACAGCGGCCAAATTAAAAGGCTATAGTATTCTTCATTATAAATAAAGAATCGCTTACATTTTAGCTATTAATATGGGCTAAACAGGTAGTTTTGTGAACGTATAAGTTTTAATAGGTACATAAAACTTAGGCCGAAAATTAAGTGCTGATTTTTAAACATTACGTTAAAGCCATATTGAGCGTATTTTGTGCTGTGCTGTTCTTTACTCTATTAGTGTGTTGGTAGAGCTAAATTTTTTTAACTTTTCAATCAGGAAATATTTTATGAAAATTGCTGTTTTATCTCGTAATGCAAAACTTTACTCGACAAGACGTTTGGTCGAGGCCGCTGAAAAGCGAGGACACGAGGTAAGAGTGCTAGATGCATTACGCTGCTATATGAATATTACTTCTATGAATCCATCAATTCATTATCGTGGTGAAGAGTTGACGGGGTTTGATGCGGTTATTCCAAGAATTGGCGCATCTGTGACATTTTATGGAGCTGCCGTACTAAGGCAGTTTGAAATGATGAATGTTTTTCCACTGAATGAATCCGTCGCTATCGGTCGTTCACGCGATAAATTACGCTCTACACAGCTATTAGCGCGTAAAGGCATAGGCTTGCCGGTCACGGGCTTTGCAAATAACCCAGATGATATTGAAGATTTAATTACGGAAGTAGGCGGTGCGCCCTTGGTTATTAAATTATTAGAAGGCACGCAAGGGATTGGTGTGGTATTGGCAGAAACACATAAAGCCGCTGAAAGTGTGATTCAGGCTTTTATGGGGTTAAAAGCGAATATTATGGTGCAGGAATTTATTAAAGAGGCGGGTGGTTCTGATATTCGCTGCTTTGTTATTGATGGTAAGGTGGTTGCCGCAATGAAAAGACAAGGCGCTGAAGGTGATTTTCGTTCTAATTTGCATCAGGGGGGGAGTGCAACACTCGCTAAATTAACACCTGAAGAGCGATCTACGGCAATTCGTGCTGCAAAAATTATGGGGCTGAATGTTTGTGGTGTCGATATATTGCGCTCTAATCATGGTCCGGTGGTCATGGAGGTTAATTCATCACCCGGCCTTGAAGGGATTGAAGGCGCTAGTGGTAAAGATATTGCGGACTTAATTATCCAATGCATAGAAAGAAAAATAGCCCCTAT
>JAIPFI010000121.1 GCA_021736705.1 Methylococcaceae bacterium
GTTTTCATCCCAATAGCCGTAGTGTAGCGCAAGATCATTACGGTTACTCCAGGCAAATAAATAATCCCAGTAGCAAGCATCATAATGTCTGACTGCATCCGCTCTTAATGCTTCCGGCGAGGCATTAGCATCACTTTGCAAAGGGCCGTCACGGTAATCTTGGTTTGGTTTAATTATGTGCATGTTTAATTTATATTATTTTCTAATTTTCTATAAGATAAGACGTGTGTTTATACGGCTTGTTTAACCAAGCAAAATTTAGCTTTTACTTTTGAGGCCAATATTAAGGCAGGTCCGGCTCCAGCCATTGCCACAGCATCAACCAAACAATACCAAGCAGCTACTCCACTAGGCGGATTACCCTGCGTTAATCCAGAAGCAGGATCAATCGCTGCCCATGCCCATGTTCCTGCACCGGTACCAATCAATTCCAGCCATGTGGTAATAAAAAAAGCACCCAAATAAATCATCGGTGATTTACCTTTAAATAAGTAGATTAAAAATACCACAAACAAAATGGCTCCGATTTGATCACTTCGCTCCGCATAAGCTGTTAAGCCCCAAATCGACCAAGTACCACAAGTGATAACAATAAAAGCAGCAATAACACGCGCATAGCGCAAGAAAAAACCCGAGCGCGCCAAAATAACCGCCGTTAAATAAACCATGCCATGCCCCGCAGGAACATACAAGGGAACACCACCAAAACGATAAATATAACCCTGCATATAAGGCGATGCAAACAACTCGCCTATCGTAGCAAATATTAAAGCCACACAAACCTGAGCACGGACTAATTTCGATTCACGGGACAATAACCCCGCTAAAAAAATATAGCCAAAAAACGCCAATGCCCACTGAAGTTTTTGCGGTGCAAAACCATCCAACGTCAAACAAATTGCTGTACAGCTAAAGGTAAAAGCAACAATTTTATAATCAAGAGTATTATGAGCATAAGCCACTCCGGACTTAGGAAAATGGCGCAACATATAAAACTAGCTCCTATTAATTGATTTATAGACTATAAATTTAAGACGGGACAGGGTGCTTCAAAATATGAGGCCGGAGTGCAATAGCTAAAGAAACGGTGAAAGTATTTTTTGTAGGTTGGGCTGAGGAACGAAGTCCAACAATGATAGCCATATAAGTTGATTGTTGGGGTTCGCAAACTCACCCCAACCTACAAAGTCGTATTTTCAGAAAAATTATTGAATACTTTCACAGCGTCTAAAGCTATTGCACGCCTAATTATTTGTCCCGCCTTAAAATGGAAGCCGATTTATATTTCAGTCGCTATTTTAACATAGCATTCCAACAAGGTATTTACACAAACCAATAAGCGACAAAAAGATAACGTGCCAACTTGCCTAAAAAGATAAAGATCACGCCAACTAACAACGGCATTTTCAACCAACCACCAGCAAAACACAAACCATCACCAACAATCGGCAGCCATGACAACAGTAAGCTCCAATTGCCCCAGCGCCTAACCCAAGTCAGCGATTTTTGCTTCTTCTTATCTAACACATGGTCTGCTGGATATTTCTTTGCCGCCAAAGCCCCCAACCACCAAGTCGTTAAAGCACCTAAAGTATTGCCAATCGTAGCCACAGCAACAAGCAACATAACGGGCTGTAATTGCTCTGACACCAAATAAGCTAATACCGCTTCCGAACCACCAGGAGCAATCGTTGACGAAATAAAAGCACTAACAAACAAACCCCAAATTTCTAGCACCTAACAACACCCTCTTATCAACAGCCATAAAAAAACCCCTATTGAGAACATCAATAGGGGCTTAATCAAGCTTTATAAGTAAAACAATAAACTATTATTTTTTCTTTACTAAATTAATTAACCAGCTAATAACTTTTACTACTATATCAACAAGCTGCTTAACTAATCCTACTAGATAAACAAATATTTCACCTGCGCTCATGCCTTTAAACTTACGAGCTAACAAAGGAGCAAGAATTAGACCGATAGCTAAGCCAATAATGGTAAGACCTGAAAAAAACGAGTCATTGCCTACGACTTTATTTTTCATTTCAGTAAACTCTTCAACAACAGTATCAGAAAGAGTTTCATCAGACTTTTTATCTGAATAATCATCCTGTATCACATAAGCCGTTACACCGGGAATACTCGGTAAATCACCATCACCTTTACCAATTTTTAGCTGGCCTTTCATACCTTTTTCCATGTGCTGTGCGATATCGCAATGCACTAGGTAAGTTTTATCACCCGGTGGAAAAATTAATGTCCCTGTGACTTTTCCTGGCCCCGTCACCTCTAAGTGAAACATGCCTTTAGGGTATAAGTATTTCGGTAAACCATGCATCATCCATTGATGACGCACGCTATCATCATTAATAAAATTAACGGTTAACTTGGTACACGGTTCAAACTGATATTCCTGCACATCAAAGGCAAACATGCGGCCTGGAAATTTCTCCGCATATTTATGCCCCGCATGCACAGTAATTTCTTTAGTTGCAGCAATTTTGTCACAACCACCGGGCAAAACATCCGTATTTTGCCCCATGACCATACCACCGGTCATATCCATTAAATGACCATCACCGTGATTCATCATTTGCGTATGATCTGCAAACTCTTTTTCTGCAAAAACAGGGGTAGATATCGCCAATGTTAAAACCGCTATTGATAAATACTTAATCATTATCATTTTTCCCCTTTTAGTGAAGAAATTAATGCAATCACTTTAGCGCGTTTAACGACTAACAAGTATGCACATAAACCCAAAAACAATCCAAAGACTATGTTTCTAAATGAATTATCCGTTGGCGCTTGAATATCTGCCGAGCCTGGCGTTACATCAGGTGCAGCGACTTTACTCGCAGGCGGTGCAACATAGCCTTCTGCATCGACCTCACCTAAACTATTCCATCTATCAATATTTTGCCACACCGGCAATTTACGCTCTTGGAATGCTTTAGTAAACAAAGAAGCAGGACTCTCTCCAATACCCATAGGCATACCCACTTCATTCAGGTATTTTTTATAAACTAAAGCACTGACATTACCGCCAGGATTCATACCATCAGTCGTAATCCCTTTTTCACGGTGATCATGAAAAATCCAAATACCTTCTCCATAGCTATGAAAGCCATCATCCTTAGTATTCAGTTCAATATCATTACGTTGTGCAGGTGCCATATCATAAACATCACGGGTAATTTGTGCGATAGGATTATGCTCTACACCATCATAATGAGTAATCGTGCCTTTATGTCCATGCGTATGCATAGCTAAACTTTCACCCGTACTATTAAACACGCGTAGCTTCAGCTTTTTATCCGGCTCGGTAACAATAATCGACTCTCTCAAGGTATACGGGAAAGAACGTCCATTCAGCGTATGATAATCTTCTGTTGAATCCGTCATATCATATTCACGATTCATTTTCTTCGCGATTAAGCGCGGATCATTTGATTCTTGAATAATACTATGCAATTCTTTATCCATCGCATGATAATGCAAGTCATATTCACTATCATATTTTTCTAAAATTGCTTTCGATGGATGACGCACCTGTCCAGCACCGACATTGAACGTTTGCACCCAATTATTCGGACGATTCTCTTCAACCACGAACATACCGACCAAGCCCATCGCTAGATGAACGTGAGTTTGTACGTGACAATGGTAAACAAAAGTACCCACTGAGCGGGGACGAATTTCGTAAGTTTTACTTTGTCCTGGCAAAACAAATTTATCACTTGTTTGCGGCACACCATCATTACCTTCACCCGCGCCATCAACAAAAGGATGATCTACGCCATGCAAATGAATAGTATGCGGAAAATAATGAGTATTCTCTAATTGTATCCAAATCGTATCGCCCTGCTCCACACGAATAACCGGCGAAGGTGCTCTTAATAAAGGATTAGCATCTAAACCAATAAAACTATTAGTCGCCATGCCTCGCGACTTAGGCGCAAACACCCACATACCAGGCTGTATACCGGGCGCTATATCAAAAGTCGGTACTAAACCTGCAAAATCGGGAGAATGCCCATTTAACTCAGCAACTTCTAATTTAATAATAATTAAATCAGGATCACCATCACCATCCATGTCATTCGTTTTAATAATTCCATCGGCCGCATAATGTGTATTCATCAATGTTTCCATTGATACATTATTCGTACCTTTTACCTCTACAGCGATATCATAAGGATTATCTGGGCTACAGCGCAGCGATTCCTGCATAGTAACTCCATCAACGGTCTGCGCAACACGCCATTCTGGGTTATTTTCATTACAAGGCGCTTCAACTTCACCACGATCTACTTCTACTGATTTAGGTAAGCTGACTACAGCTGATGCCGCGAACGGCATCAGCATGACAGCAGCACCCAATAGTATTCCTAAAGGATTTTTCTGCATTATTTACACCCTAAAAATAAAAAGACTGGGTTTAAGCTTTTTTGATATTAGCTATAATCTCATCGACTTTGTTTTTAAAGCCAGCATGAGAAAGATACAGAACATATAGACCTGCTAAAGCAAATAATAAGTACATAAACAGGCTTTTAGAGCTTGTGACTTGTCCTTTACCGGCCACAAATCCCATATGCGCATCTAATCTCTCGCCATTATCTTTCACTAAAGTGATATGAATTAAATATTTACCTGCTTCAGGTACACCGTTATCTAATTTTAAAACAACAGTTCCTGATTTATGTTTTTTTGCTTCTTGGAAATAAACGCGCGTACCTTCTGGCTCTTTAGTCACTTCGAACTCTACCGCCATATTTCGAAATCTAATATCTTGATAATCAAATACTAGCTGTGTCATGGTACCTGTATCAGGTATATTTCCACAAAAATCTTCTGCAGGATAAGCAAGCGGCTGATAAGCCGTGTAATGAATCCAATGATCTGGCTCTAATTCAAATTTACACTGATCTGTATCTGTACCCGCTGCGCCACCATGCGCCCATAATGTTGCAGAAAAAAACAAACCCGCAAGTGTTAATAAACTTGATTTTATGATGCTTTTTCTCATAACTTCTTCCTCTTAAATTATTATAATTATTGATTACTTTTATTTCGCAACCAAGCTAATGACGCGCGAAATCAAAACGAAACTCTAACATATAGACTTTCACAAAGAAAGGTTACTTCCTTAGCCATCATTAGCTGTTTTTCATTGTATCAGATAATACTTATATTGCTATTGCTATTGCTATCCCGCTCAGCTTTTCGTAAAATTTTAAAAATTATCTTTCCGCAACCTAAGGTTCATCAATGTCTCATCTAACAAATTCTCCAGAATGGTTGGCTTTAAAAGCTCATCAAAAAGATGTTAACCCGTTACATATCAGAGACTTATTTGCAGCCGATCCAACTCGATTTAACACTTACTCAACCTCATTTGATGATCTATTATTTGATTTTTCAAAAAACAGAATCACTGAAGACACATTACCGCTACTCTTCAAATTAGCTAATACGCGTCAATTAAAAACACATATTGCCGATATGTTTAATGGCAAACGCATTAATAAAACAGAAAATCGTGCTGTTTTGCATACGGCACTACGCAATCGTAGCAATATGCCCGTTTATGTCGATGATATTGACGTTATGCCGCAAATCAATCATGCCTTACAAAAAATGCGTGATTTTTGTAGCGCAATCCATTCAGGCGAATGGACGGGCTATACAGGCAAACCTATCACCGATATCGTTAATATCGGTATTGGCGGTTCAGATTTAGGCCCAAAAATGGTCACTAAGGCATTAACTCCCTATGCTATTGAAGGCATGAGTGTACATTTTGTATCTAATATTGACCAAGCAGACTTAGTTGAAACGCTAAATCAAGTACCACCAGAAACCACTTTATTTTTAGTCGCATCGAAAACATTCAGCACTCACGAAACTATGACCAATGCCTCATCAGCACGATCTTGGCTATTGAAACATGCGAATAATGACAAATCAGCTGTGGCAAAACATTTTGTCGCGCTTTCCACACACAAAACTAATGTCGCAGAATTTGGCATAGATCCACATAACATGTTTGAATTTTGGGATTGGGTTGGTGGCCGCTATTCTCTCTGGTCTTCCATCGGTTTATCTATTGCTCTGTATCTAGGCATGGATAATTTTGAAGAATTATTAACTGGTGCGCACGAAGCGGACAATCACTTCAAAACCACGCCATTCGAAAAAAATATTCCTGTTATCATGGGATTATTAGGTATTTGGTATAATAATTTTTTTAATGCCGAGTCACATGCGATGCTACCTTATGATCATACGATGCAATTCTTTGCAGACTATTTTCAACAAGGTGATATGGAAAGCAATGGCAAAAGCGTTGATTTAGAAGGCCACCCCACGGATTACAGTACTGGCCCAATTATTTGGGGGCAGCCAGGCACGAATGGTCAACATGCTTTTTACCAACTGATCCATCAAGGCACTAAATTAATCCCTTGCGATTTTCTAGCGCCCGCTCAAAGCCATTATGACTTAGCCGAGCATCATGACATTCTTATTTCCAATTTTCTAGCGCAAACCGAAGCGCTAATGAAAGGAAAAACAGCCGATGAAGTTAAAGCTGCATTAGGTAGCGATGCCAGTGAAAATCTAATTGCCTCAAAAGTATTTTCAGGTAACAGACCCACAAACTCATTCATGTTTAAAAAATTAACGCCCCATACTCTAGGTAAGTTAATTGCCTTATACGAACATAAAATCTTTGTGCAAGGAAAAATCTGGAATATTAATAGTTTTGATCAAATGGGCGTAGAGTTAGGTAAAATCTTAGCGGTAGAAATATTACCACAGCTTGAAGGCGACACCCCTGTGACATCGCACGATAGCTCTACCAACGGTTTAATTAATTACTACAAGAAAATACGTTAACAACGCCTTTTTAATGCTGCCACGTCCTTTATTAGACGCATGCGATGCACCCCAAAGTGCATCACAGCAGCAGAAAAGCAGCGTTTATATCCAATCATTCAATACAACAATAAATGTGTACATAAGATCATTACTTATTCGCAACACTGTATTTTATGGAGCAAGACTTAGACGCAAATTCATGCTACAGCCGTAACAACAAAATAAGTGGTAAGTGAATAACAACCCTAGTAAAATAAGCACCTCAGAAAGCAGTGTTTGAACTTAAAGGCATTAAATCCTTGTTATCAGTTGTTGTTCTGTTATCGCCATACATTTTTATATTTTAAGGAGTTTTCTAATGGCAACAGGTAAAGTAAAGTGGTTTAACAACACAAAAGGCTTTGGCTTTATTGAGCAAGCTGACGGCGGTGATGATGTATTTGTTCACCATTCAGTTATACAGGGAGACGGGTTCAAAACATTAGAACCTGATCAAGTTGTCACTTACGACGTAGAAAATGGCGCAAAAGGCTTATCTGCAATTAACGTAAAAACCAAATAAACATTGATACACCTAAAAAGACTCCTTTATGGAGTCTTTTTTTGTCCGCAATAATAGGGGGCAATCCAACTACATTAAAATCAAACAACCATAAAACCCTCTCAAAATCTCATTCGATCAAATGCATGATATTACGGTCGGTTTATTGATTAATAACGTTGGGTTTGGCCGAAATATTCATGCATAACTACAGATTTGCCCCACTACCAGATTTTCAAGCGAAGTACGCAAAACATATTCCCGCATTGATACACTAATATTCTGGGTTACGCGGCGTAACGCTAACTCTGTCCACAGCGAACAGGATCATTGCCGTCGTTGACATAGCCATTACCAAAGCTCACGACCATGTGTGCATATGGTTATTCGTCTTTTAGACCCCTATCCGGCCAAAATAAAGAGCTGAGGAATGCGCCTGAAAATGCCTTCATCTTAGGGGTGCAGGCAGCTTGCCTGCGATGACCGCTGAATCTGCTCATGATGCCTGGCTAACAAGTAATCTGTAAAAGCCCGTAATTGTTGCAACTGAGGGCTGTAAGGCAATAATCGGCGCGCGCTGTAGAGGCGTTGATTCGCGGATAATAAATGCTTCTGTGCCAATAATTCCAACACCTCTAAATAATATTGCTGAATCAAATACTCACGAAACAGCACTGTTAAACGGGTTTTCTTTAAGCTCAGCGCCGATATTAAAGCCGCAATACTTTGTTCTGCTTGTTTAAGCGCCCAATGCTGTATTGCCTTAGCTAAGTAGTATTCGGCTGCTTGTTCGGAGCCAATCACAGCACTCAAATCCGCCTGACAACGCGGACATAAAACTGCGTCTTTCAAGCGGGCATTACAACAAGAGCAGCGTTCCATCAAGATTCCAAGTAATAAATAATGTCGGTTAATTGTGCACTCGGCTGATCCAAACCATCAATATCCTGCGCTTCTATACAGGCTGTCATCGTTTCAATTAAATCGACCATATCTTCTTTATCTTCATTGGATACTTGCGCAAATAAACCTTCTGCTTTAGCAATTAATTCACGCGCGACGGCAACTTCTGGTGCATCAGAAACAGCACTTAATTCTAAAGATTCTTCATCAATAATACGCGGATCCATTTGCCCAAATAAAGAAGTAATCCGTTGTTTAGCGGTATCTAATGAATCCCCTTCAAACTGAGCTAAGGCATTTTTTATGGTAATCGACTTTTCTAGGCCGGTTTCTTTTTCTACCGCTGAAACATTTAAAATACCATTCAAATCCAAGGCTAAAGTCAAAGTAATAATATTACCTGCGGGCACATCTAATAGGCCTTCAACCAGAAACTCACCTATTTTGACATTATTCAAAGCATCAGGATCTTCACCTTGATAAATACTCAATTCAACCTTATCTTGGCCGTCATAACTGGTCGCAAATGCCTCAGTTTTACGGTTAGGCAAAACACTATTCTTATGAATAACCGGTACAAACATAAAGGGATACGGTTGGCCGTCTAACACCCCAATTGCACTGGTACCATAAGTATAAGGCGTAACATCAACCAGCACTGTATCAACTTCTTGACCACTAATCATCGCCGCTTGTATCGCTGCCCCCATAGCCACACATAAATCAGGATCGACTTCGCTATGCGGCTCAAAACCAAATTCATTAAACAAGCGCTCTCGGATGCAGGGCGTACGTGTCGAACCACCCACTAAAATAACTTCGTCTATATCCGATGCCTTTAACTTTGCGCCTTTTAAAGCAATATGCGTAGCATCAATCGTTTCGTTAATATAGTCTTCAATCATTTCCTCGTAAGCCATTCTGGACAGCTCAAGAGAAAGATGCACCGCCACACCATCATGCTCTAATAAATACTCTTCATCAATCTGGGCGTAAGGTTGATCGGACAGTAAAAATTTTGCCTCTTCGGCAGCACGCGTAAGTCGTGCCATAGCTTTACTATGATTGCGCGCACCATCGCCCTGAGCTTCCTGGATATGATCAAGCAAATATTCAATAATTTGCTGATCAAAATCATCGCCACCGAGA
>JAIPFI010000122.1 GCA_021736705.1 Methylococcaceae bacterium
CTAAATTTCTTAGCACTGCGTTACAGTAATTTAGGCTTTCTTATATTTCTGCTACGGATGATGTAGAGCCCATTACGACCCTTAAGAAAAACATGAAGCCTAAGGTTATCAGCGCTGCGGCCTGTTGGGTCGCTTACTCATATCAAGAAAAAACCGGCTCTCAATTTACAAAGAAAGGATTGATTACCACTTCTTGTATGATTACTTATCCCTAACTGAGGTTAGTTAATAGTGCTTTCAAAAAACCATAAAGAGCATCAAGTATCCTAAGGTCTGCAAAGTAAACAACTTGCTCGACTTTCTTACACCCTAATAACCCTACATGCCTTCAACTTTTGACTTCACTTAAAATGAAAGTCAAACATGACTTTAGAGAAGTAAGGGTGACATAAAAACCGCGGTTTTCAAGCAATCTGCCCTAACGTATTTTCAATATACCGAGTACGCTTTTTCTGAGTAATTTTATCCAGCTCAATCATCACCAAACTATCAATACAATTATTAAACTCAGGATCAATATTGAAATCAATAAAGTGACAGCCGTTATCGGTACATAGTTCCACATACTGTTTATAAAGTGTCGGCACTTTAACTCCCAGCTTTTTCAATTCACTATTCAGAACTTTAAAACTGGTTTTATAATCGCCTTGAAATTCAGCATCAACCAATGCCTGAGTTTGTTCAGAGACAACAAAAGGTTGCTTAGCCTTAGCTAAATCTAAGCTAGAACCAAATTGTTGCTTATAAAAACCACAAATCACCTCTTTAGCCATTTGCGGATAAGCATTACTGATACTCACTGACCCAAACATATATTTAATATGTGGATGTTCACGTAAATAAGCACCAATGCCATACCATAGATAATCGAGACTGCGCTGCCCCCAATATCGCGGCTGCACAAAACTACGACCTAGCTCAATGCTATAAGGTAAATAAGCTTCAAATTCACTCTGCAAATTAAATAAGGAATGCGTATAAAATCCCTCTACACCATGCGTTTCCATGATTTTTTTACCTTCGCCAATACGATACGCACCGACAATTTCCAGATCATGATCATCCCATAAGACCAATTGACTGTAATAACAATCATATTGATCAACATCCAGTGGCGTACCCGTGCCCTCTTCTACTGTTCTAAAAGTTAATTCCCGCAGCCGTCCAATTTCACGCATCACTGGACAATCATCCTGACATACATATAAAAATATTTTTTTACCGTCTTTGGTTTCACCGAGTAATCGACTTTTATAGAGTGCTTTTTTTAACGCTTTGGTATCAACTGGATGTATTACCGTTTGCACGGTTGAGAATAAAGCGGGTTTACTCTTCTTTGCAAGGTTCAAGGTATGTTTACGAAACTTTTTCGCGAGCTGTTTTTTATTAAGCGCCGTCTCTTGTAAACTCTGCGCAGCTACCGGCGCACCAACAATAAATTTAATTTCTCGGTTATTTTTGTTAAACATTTCCTTAACCAGCATCATCGTACCAAAAGGCTTATATAACGCTGACGCACAATAAAACAATACAGAATTTTTTGCTTTTATAAACACCGGCAGTACGGGAGCTTGCGCTTTAATCGCTAGCTTAATAAAGCCACTTTTCCATTCACCGTCTACGACGCCCTTCGGTGAAAGTCGAGAAACCTCACCTGCAGGAAAGATAATCAGCGCTTGATCCTGCTCCAGACACTCTAACATGACTTTATAAGCCTCTTTATGCGAAGCCTTACTAGACATAATATCAATAGTCAGAAAGACCGAGCGTAGTGGCTCCATATGATTTAACACTTGATTAGCAACAATACGTACATCAGGCCGCACCGAGCGAACCAACTTCACTAATGCCAGCCCATCTAAAGTGCCAATGGGATGGTTCGCTACAATGAGCAAACGACCTTCGGAGGGAATATTACGAAATGATTCAGGGCTGACTTGATAGCTGAATTTGAAATAATCAACCAATAATTTATCAAGAAATGCAAATCCGCGGAGATGGCGATTTTTACTAATGACACCATTGAAATCATCTTGATGCAAAACCGACTTAAGTATTCTCAGTAACAGTTTACGATGTTTTTTCAATTGTAAATTAGGGTAAGTTTCTTGTAATATTTTTTCGGCATCAATCATAACTTTTCATCCTTTAAAAACCAGCTCTAGGCTTAGCTATCAGTCATTAACTAGGCAATATAAATACAAGTCTAGGGAATCAATATGTCAACAATATTAATAGCGCATTATCAGAACCCCTCTATGACAAAAAAATCCTATAACGCCTCACTTCAGGCAATAAAAAAGCCGTGTTATAAATCAATATAACAAGGCTTAAGAACGACTATGAAATAACTTGCGATTAGCTTTTATTGCAGGGGCTACGACTCCATGTTGCATTATTCGCGGCTAGAAGCCACCCCTACAAGCAGAACGCTTTAGACCCAAGAGCCTTTTAAGATAAAATCTTATTCAGAAATTTTCAACAACCAACCTTTTTCTGCTGGGCATTTTTTGAAATTAACGCTTACTTGAATTCGAGCCGCTGTGCCTTTCAGTGATTCTGGCAATTTTCCAGTAAACAAGAAGAAATTCTCTTTATCTTCAACAGTAAGTTCTACTGGTATTTTTTTGGCTGTCACTTCAACTAAATCTGGCTCAGTGATCCCTGTCACCCAAAAGGAAAATTCTGATTGCGGTGCAACTGTCGCCAAATGCTCAGGTCTAGCATGAGAAATGACCGTGGTTTTACATGCACTAGCACTCCCGCCTTTGCCACCACTGCCATGCCCATCATGCCCACCGGCGGAAAACACAGGACTTGCCATTAAAAATAAAGCCGCACTTAAGAGGGGGATTAAAATATTTTTTTTCACTTACTAGCTCCTTAAATAATTAATTCCCTGACATTATAAGCGTTTTTTAATATACCATAAATTAAAATCATTTAATTAATCTCATATAACTGCATTGTTTAGCTAAAACACCAACTTGAAAAATCAGTGTAAACTACTGCCTAGCGCCAGTAATTAGACCCAATAAGAGCAGATGAAAGAACAAACTATAGATACACGTATATCCCCCGAAGGGCATTTAGCCGTTTTATCGCGCGCTGAGGTCAATAAATTATTGGATACCAGTCAGGGAGGCTTATATGCACTACTGCATAATTGTGCCCTTGCCGTTTTAAACTGTGGCAGCGATTCGGATGACGGCAAAGAACTGCTGGAACGTTACAGCAACTTCGTTATCAAGGTTATTCAGGAAGAACGCGGCATCAAACTGGAGTTAACTGCAGCTCCAGCGATTGCTTTTGTCGATGGCGAAATGATTAAGGGGATTCGCGAGCACTTATTTGCAGTTTTACGCGATATTGTCTACGTGAGCGACGAAATTAATGATAATCCAAAATTTGATCTGCAAAGTTCAGAAGGCGTGACCAATGCGGTATTCCATATTTTGCGCAATGCCAATATTATTCAGCAACGCACCATTCCCAAACTTGTCGTCTGCTGGGGCGGGCACTCGATCTCCCGCGAAGAGTATGTTTATACCAAAAAAGTAGGCTATCAACTAGGCTTACGCGCCATGGATATTTGCACAGGATGTGGCCCTGGAGCAATGAAAGGCCCGATGAAAGGCGCGACAATTGGTCACGCAAAACAACGTATTACTGATGGACGTTATATAGGTATCACTGAACCGGGCATTATCGCTGCCGAGTCACCCAACCCTATTGTTAACGATCTGGTTATTTTGCCAGATATTGAAAAGCGTTTAGAAGCCTTTGTACGCACTGGACACGGTATTATTGTCTTTCCTGGGGGCGCAGGTACCGCTGAGGAAATCCTCTATCTTTTGGGAATTTTATTGCACCCCGAAAATGCTGAGATACCCTTCCCTCTCATTTTCACTGGCCCTCGTATTGCGGCAGACTATTTCAATCAAATCAATGAGTTTATCGGAGATACTTTAGGCTTCGAAGCCCAGCAACGCTATAAAATCATTATTGATGATCCTGCTAGAGTCGCTAGAGAAATGAAGCTAGGCATCCTTCAAGTGCGTGAATTTCGTAAAAGCAAAACCGATGCTTATTATTTTAACTGGGGTTTAAAAATCGACGCTGAGTTTCAACAACCCTTTCAGCCAACACATGAAAATATGGCAGGACTAGCATTACATAAAAATCAAGAAAAACACCTATTAGCCGCCAATTTACGCCGTGTATTTTCTGGCATAGTCGCGGGCAATGTCAAAGATAAAGGGATTCGCGCCATAGAACAATATGGCCATTTTGAAATCACTGGCGATCAAGAAATTATCGCGCCGATTGATGCTTTATTGACCGCTTTTGTCAGTCAGCATCGGATGAAGTTGCCGGGTAAAACTTACGTACCTTGTTATAAAATTGTGCCATAAGTAGCCGCAAGTGAAATTATCCTTACCAACAAAACGATTAGCACTACGTTGTTTTTTGTTAATGCTCTTCACGCCTATTTTAAGTGCGGCCGAAATACCTGTTATTGCAGCTGCAAGCAATCTTAAATTTGCACTAGAAGAGATTACCACCGCCTTTCAACAAGAGACCGGAAAAACACTACGCATCAGTTACAGCTCATCGGGTAATCTTACCCGCCAGATTCAACAAGGCGGACCGTTCGAATTATTTTTATCAGCGAATACTCAATATGTCGAACAGCTATATCAACAACACAAAACTGTAGACCAAGGTAAAGTTTTCGCCCTGGGTCGTTTAGCCTTATTAACTCAGACTAACTCAAACTTAATACTCGATAAACAGTTGAACGGACTTAAACACGCACTACAATCGGGGCAATTGCAGCGTATAGCGATTGCTAATCCTGATCATGCGCCCTTTGGCATTGCCGCTCGTGAAGTATTACAAAAACAACAACTTTGGGACATCCTCCTACCCCATTTAATCTTAGGCGAAAATGTCGCACAAGCAACTCAATTTGCTAACTCTGGCGCAGCTCAAGTCGGCCTAGTCTCTTATTCTTTAGCGCTTGCACCTGCCTTAAAAAATCGCATACGCTACGCATTAATCTCTGACTCGCTACATCAACCACTGCAACAAAGCGCTGTGCTATTAAATAATGCAGGCGATACTGCCAAATTATTTTTTCATTATCTATTACAAGAAAAAGCCCGTGGCATTTTATCTCGCCATGGCTACACCACACCCTGAGTATTTCTATGGACTGGCAAGCATTAGCCTTATCGGTAAAATTGAGTCTGGTAACACTACTGTTTTTACTACCTATCGGCATTCTATTAGGTCGCTGGCTGGCATATCGACAGTTTTGGGGTAAATCCTTATTGCAAACCTTATTGGCTTTACCTTTAGTACTGCCACCGACCGTACTTGGCTATTATCTCTTAGTCGCTTTCAGTCCAAATCAAGGACTAGGGCTTTGGCTATTAAATACCTTCGGCGCAACATTGATTTTTAATTTCCAAGGCCTCGTATTAGCCTCTATAATTTTTAATCTACCTTTTGCCATTCACCCTATGCAACGTGCTTTTGCAGCCATTCCGCGTGAAATTCGTGAAGCTGCCGCCTGCTGCGGCATGAGACCCAGCCTTGTGTTATGGAAAATTGAACTGCCTTTGGCTTGGCCGGGTATTGTTTCTGCCATGGTTATATGTTTCGCGCATACCCTCGGTGAATTTGGTATCGTCTTGATGGTCGGCGGCAACATACCCGCCGAAACACAAACCATCGCCATTGCTATTTATGACCGTGTGCAATCCTTCGATGACCCTGCTGCTGCCGTTATGTCCTTTAGCTTATTACTCTTCTCAATGCTGACTATTTCTTTCACTTATTGGCTATCAGCACGCAGCGAACGCACACATGACTGATTCAGGCATTCACATCACTCTCCAACAAGCAGCGCCCATTCCTCTATCAGTACAACTGGAATGTAAGTCAGGAGAGTTAATCGCCTTAGTCGGCCCCTCTGGCAGCGGTAAAACCACAGTTTTACGTGCTATTGCCGGCTTATATCAAGCGCAAAATGCGACTATTATTTGTCAAGATGAAGTCTGGCAAAATAGCATGCAAAATCTTTTTTTAGCGCCGCATCAACGGCATGTAGGCTTGGTATTTCAAAATTACGCCTTGTTTCCACATATGACAGTATTGGAAAATATTCAACAAGCCATGACTCATTTACCTAAACAACAGAGCCAAGTTCAAGCACTCGAACTATTAAAAAAAGTACACTTGGAAGGTTTAGAGCACCGTTATCCAAAAAAGCTATCTGGCGGCCAACAACAACGCGTTGCTGTTGCTCGCGCCTTAGCTAGACAGCCCAAAGTTTTATTGCTGGATGAGCCCTTTTCTGCTGTAGATCAAGTCACGCGCCGAAAACTCTATCGCGAACTACGAGCATTAAAGGAATCACTGCTCATGCCAATGATTTTAGTCACTCATGACTTAGAAGAATCAAACTTACTCGCTGATCGCATTGCGCTATTGCATAAGGGAGAAATCCTACAAACGGGTACTCCTAAATTTGTCGCTGCCCACCCCAAAAGCGCAACCATCGCGCGTTTAATGGACCAGCAAAACTTATTCAGCGCGCAGGTCATCGCTCATGACCAAGCCACTCAAAAAACCCACTTACGTTGGCGCGGCCAGTTAATCGAAGCGGCCTATCAAGCACAATTCCCGATCAATGAACCTGTCTGCTGGATGATTCAATCAGCCAATATTTTATTGCATAGGCGCGACCGCCCCTCTAATGGCAACAAGGAAAATCCGCTACAAGGTCAAATTACTGAATACATGGAAAGTAGCGGCTTAGCTCACTTACGCGTACAAGTGGACAAGCAACTAAAAACCACCATTGTCATTAATGTGCCGCTACATGTCGCCAAGCGCAATACTCTCGGATTACATAAAAAAATTGGCATTTCATTACTTAGCGATGGGATACACCTAATGCCTTATCAGGCTTTGCGTAGGGAAGGCTGATTTCTGACTAACATACCATCTTATTAAGATGGCTATATTTTACATTCAAAACTGCCCCGGAACTAAAATGGATGCTGATGGACACCCCTGCGAGAGACGGTTTTAATTAACTGACCAAGTGACGGGGGAGGTTAAAATAAATCACTATGCGTTCCAAGCCTAGCAAGCTGAAGCTCAGAAGAATTTCTCTTATAGATAAGCAATAAATCAGGCTTTATATGGCATTCGCGAAAACTAAACCAACCACCAGATAACTCGTGATCCCTATATTTTGCATCAAGAGTAGCCTCCATTTCTAAAATAGAAATAACCTCAAATATAGCCTTTAAATCAGCTAAGGGTAACTTCCTTGCTTTTTTAAAGTCTTTCTTAAACTGGCTTGAATATATAATTTCAAGCATTTTATAATTTCACTTCAAGCTCATTAAATAACTCCGAAGTGCTAGTCGACTTATGACCTTTTCTTTCTTCTAATTCTTGTATAGCCTGTATAGTGATCTTATTTGGTTGCTTAGTCTTCAGCTCAAATGGAATTCCACCATAATTAATAACAGCTTTTGCAAATAATTTAATCGCTTGCGAAGGGCTTAAACCTATTTCCTCGCATACATGAGTAAATTCAATTTTTATACTAGGATCAATTCGTGCGCTAATTATATCTGTCTTCATAATAATTCTCTTATGTACTACATAACTGATTAAATTGTAATACAATCAAATGCATTTGCAACCAGATAGTTTCAAAACACATACAGGAAATCACGGGCAACTTTAAAACTTAGGCCTATTCAATTCCCTCACTCAATAATAAATATCCGCGATTTTCTACTGTATCAAAAGTGCGCATTGCGCTAATCAATAACTCAGCTTTTACCCAAACCCAATCGGCTTTATTCGGTGTAACATCCATAACTAAAAATGAATCCGATGCCTTATGATACGCTGCCAAAGGCGAAAGGTGCCCACCGCCAGGCTGATTTAAAACTGTACGTTTGTAATTGATAATCACATAATCATCAGCCGTTGTTAAATTTTCTATTAACTCTGCTTTAATCACTTGATCGCTCATGTCTTGCTGAACAACGACTACTTTAGTGATTACTCCATGCGCAGTAAATAACGCCCCGAATTGCCGTAATTGAAAGCCTCGATCTTTTTTCGCCTTACCATTACTACCAATAAGCGCCGCACCTTTTTCATCACGCAAGATTTCACCTAAAACTAAAGCTCTCGATTTAGGGCTTTTTATAAAAATATTATTTTGCGTATAGCGGCTTGTTAATGGCCAATTAAACTAAGCCAAAAATGGCCATTAGTTTTGAGCCACTTTTCCGGACTTTATTTTTATATTTAAAGCTGTAACAGTACCCTGTATTTGCATCAGGGAATGTTATGAAGGAGTGGCTTGTGATTCACCAAATAAAATCATTACACAATAACGGCAATGGCTTATCCGAACGTAAGATTGCCAAACAACTGGGTATCTCTCGCAATACGGTGAGTAAATACCTCGCGATGCCTGTTGCTGAGATCAATACAGCGCAGATGGATGTCGATAGAAATAAGAAGCTCGATGACTACCGTGATTACATTATTCAATTACTACAGACTTACCCTGGCTTATCAGCGGTTAAGGTATTGCGTAAATTGAAAACTAAAGTAAAAACTTTGTCGGTATCTGATCGTTCGGTACGCCGTTACATCCAATTGCTCAAACAAGAAGTGAGTTTTAAACAAGCGCGTTACTATGAGCCTGTGCTGGATATGGTGCCAGGGGAACAGTGCCAAGTGGATGGTGGCGAGTTACGTCGCGTTATGATCGATGGCAAAGAAACCACCGTGTATATTATGGTCTTTGTCTTATCCTATTCACGCTTGATGCATGTTTCGGTCTCGGCTCAACCGATTAATACCGAGAGGCTGATTCAACAGCATGATGCGGCTTTCCGTTATTTCGGGGGTATGCCGCAAGAATGCGTGTATGACCAAACCAAGCTGGTCGTCATTAGCGAGACCTTTCGAGAGCTGGACCTTAATCAGCGCTTTCATCAATATGCCACTGCCGCAGGCTTTCATATTCATGCTTGTGAAGGTTATGACCCTGAAAGCAAAGGCAAGGTTGAAGCGGGCGTCAAGTACGTTAAGCAAAACGGCCTCTACGGTGAGGATTTTGCTAACTGGAAAGATTTGGAGCGCTATATGGCCGATTGGCTGGACACGATTGCCAACCAACGTAAGCACGGTACGACAGGTAAGCAACCGCGTGTTCATTATGAACAAGAAGAGCGGGCGCATATGCTGCCATACCTAACGCCTTCGTGCTTACAAATGCCGCCTGAAAGCAAGCTAATGACACGTAAAGCCGATAAAACCGGCCTTATTTCTTGGCAATCCAATAAATACTCCGTGCCATTGCTTTATCAATCC
>JAIPFI010000123.1 GCA_021736705.1 Methylococcaceae bacterium
ATCATCTGTTTTAGTTGTTGACGGTATAGATATAGTGCGCGGCTGAATAACTCGGGCACCAAATTCATGCCAGTCAGGGCTATCAACAATTAATTTTAAGTCATCAGGGTGTTTACTTGGAATCGTAGTTGTCTTATACAGCCCTATATCACAGCCCGGTTGATCACCTAAACCTTCTGCTCCATTTGCTTCAATGGCAACTTGTGAACAAAGCCCAAAGCCTGCACTAATAATTAATTGCCCATCTGGCGCACCTTCAGGAAAACCAATTTTCCCTATATGCCGATTGCTCTTATCACCTATACCAAGCGATGCATAAGTAAATGAACCCTCATCATTTGATTTGGACCAGTCAGCGACGTTATAAATTCCCTTAGGTAAGAAGGTAGGTAATTCGCCTTCAATCCCTTTTGCTTGTTGTGGCCAGCAAAAGACATCACCCAGCGCTAAATTATTGGCTCGATAATAATTTGCCGAGCAAATATCATTATTGGTTCTTTGACCGAAAAAATGCAGCGCTTTCATGGTTTTAGTTCGACCTGTAGAGGTTTGCAGATTATGTTTATGAGCACCCAGTAAGGCTGTTGTGTCTCCGCCTTCATGATTCATATCCATAACAACCCACATATTTTCTAAAGTACCAAACCAGTTAATACCTCCATTAGTGGAAATATACGGTAAATTGTGACTGAGCCATAATGATGAATAGGTGACACGACCATTATTTAATAAAAATGCGCCAGTTGCACCGCTGACTTCATGAGGTGTCACGTTACGTACGTTTTCACCGTTAATATCTGCAATATACAATTGGAATTGTTTTAAATCTTCTGCGGGTGGATTTCCAGACTCATGCAGCCAAGGACGAATTGTCCCCGCACGATCGGAAGCAAACATGATGTTGCCATCCGGTAACCAGATAGGTGAAATATCTCTATCACCTAAAGTATGTGCCAGTTTCGTGAGCTCCCCCGTTTGTAAATCATAAATATGCAATGATGCGCTTTCATTTTCGCCTAATAATTCATTAGGTAAGGTGACTCTATTAACCCAGGCATAGCCTATGCTTTTTGCAGTGATTACGCTGAATAGAACTTTAGTACCATCAGGAGAAATAGAGGGATCAGTCGGTGAACAGGGCAAATTTGAGCAATCGTAAATAATGTTTTCAGTCCCATTAGCGGCGCGGTGAACTAATTGACCATGGGCATTAAATCCCCCTGATTTTCGCACTACTTCAGGCAAAGCATCCCATATATCGGCTTTCGTTAAAGTGAAGATTGAGCCGTCCGCAAGGGTTATATCATAACGCCCATGATATCGAGGAACACGGAGGTAAACCAATTCAGGTAAACCCGAGTTATCTGCTTCGGTTACAGGGGTTGCTTTAATTAAATCCATTGTTGAATCGGCATTCAATTTAAATTCAGCCGAATAAGGCGAGGAGATCGAGTCTAAGGTCACATTGACCAGCGGTATAGTCAACACGCGGGCTTGCTCATCAAAGCGCGGGCTTGGATAATTAGACCTGGCGTCATTAGTGAGGATCGATGTATTTAATAGTTGAAATGACCAATTTTCCGCGTTGATTCTTTCAAATTCAGCCGTGTAGGGTGCTTTGTGCCCATCTTTAAACGTAATGTCGATAAGCGGAATGTTTAATAAGTTAGTTTGCGAGTTAAATGATGGGACTGCGTAGCCCAGCTCCATAAAATAAATTAATGAAAATAGGAGTGTAATGGTCGATTTTTTTTTAAAGAGGTTCATTGTTGAATACCTATGAAATTAGATTATTTGTCGTACCGCGCTTTCAATCTGCTTAAAAACCTGTTTATAAACCTCTGATTTTTGATTGTATGGGTCACGGATTTCAACATCATTTGAATTAGCAATTAATGTACCCAATAAAAAAGCTTTATTTTTTGCCTGAGGATATTCCGTGATTAAACGGTCTAAATGGGCTATTTCCATCGCTAAAATCAAATCACTTTTTGCTACCCATTCTGCATTGAGCGTGGTTGATTGCCAGTTTGTTAAATCAATGCCGTTATTTGCCGCTACTTCAACCATATTCGAATCTGCCGGACGCTTATCAGGATGATGAAAACCTGCCGAATAAAACTGAGTGTCTGATGATACGGTATGCTCTACAAGGACTTGCGCTAATGCGCTACGGTTGATATTACCATAGCATAAGAATAAAACCTGTTTTGCGATCTTAATCCTTTTTTGTAATCTATGGCGAATAAAAGATGAACTATGCCAGCGAAGTAAAGCTTTATAACGCAACAGCTCAAACACCCGAAGGCTTTGCGCATGAATAAAACTAAAGCCATCAACCATGCCGGGGGCAGGGTCAGACCAGCATTGAATATCAAAAAAATGGCGCGTAGGGTGTAACGCTAACAAACAGTCTTTCATGATACTTTTTTTACTCGGATACTGAATTAAATCCGACCTATCAGAGCGGCGTAACACTTGCTCCAGCCAATGCAGATCAGCGGTCAATTTGCGACAATACACCTCTTTTTTATAATCTTGAGCAGCCGGTAATTTTTTCAGTACCCATAAATCAAACAGCATTTTAGGAAAGTCCGCCCCTGCCGCATACGCTAAGGGCAAAGAACCCCAAAAACGCCCGTTGATTTCCATCAGCCAATATTTGTCGGTATCCGGTAGCCACTTAAATTCCACCATCGCCACGCCGTGCCAATTTAAGGCTTTAATCAGTTTTCGACTCGCCTCAAGTAATACGGCGTTGACTGCAATACTTTTACGCAAGCAACTGCCTCCGCCGGTTAAAGGCAGCTCATGAAGTCGCTCATGTTGAAAGGCATACACAATTTCACCGTGATTGGCCAAAATCTCAACCCCCGTGCCGATGCCTTGTGCATACTCCTGAATCAGTAATTGACACGATGCCAGCAACGGCTCACTCAGTTGTCGTAACTGTTCAGCACTATGCGCATAAGCCACTGATAATTGGCGACGTATATCAGCATTAGGGATGGATTGCCCGGGTTTAATAACGACAGGATAATCAAGAGAAGAAGCCAAACGCTCAATGTCGGAAAATGATGCAACAGTATGACTAAAGGGCGTATGAACACCACATTGCACGGCTAATTGCAGGGTTTTTGCTTTATCTAAAACCAATGCCAGTGCTTTTTTATCAGCAATTGCCAATGAATCTCGCCAAGGGTCTAGTTGCGGGGAGGCGGATAAAGGAATCAGCGTACGTTCAGTAACAGGAATAATTAAGTCGTAGTGATATTCTTGCAATAAGCGGCAAATAGCATCAATAAAAGCGTGAGTATCAGTCAAAGGATCAGGGTAAATAAACACCTGTTTAGCAAAACGAGAAAATTCGCTGATAGGTTTATTTTGCGCGCTGGCAATATCGCAATGAATACCTTGACGGCTTAAAGAGCGCAGGATAGTTAATGCTGAAGGGAATTCGGCATCTAAAATTAATACGCGTTTGTCTGACAAAGTGGCTGTACGATTCATAATAAGAAGGTAGTTAAAGGCTCGGGAAATTGTTAAGGAATAAGCAATAAATAATAGGCGAATCTTATTAATGGCTTTTAACCGCGAATATTTTTCTGTAGGAGTGGCTTCTAGCCGCGAATATTCGGGCTTCCATTTTAAGGCGTGCTAAAGGCGGGCTAAAGCCACGCCCTACAGGTATTACTAAGTGGCAAGCCAAAATTACGGTATATAATTTAATTGTTGCAATAGATCAATAAACTGCTCATGCATCCTATTCGCCTGCTCCAAAGCCAGTGGTTCGGCTAGTTTCTGATGCGGACGGGTATTTGATTGAGTGTTGATTTGAGTTGCGAGCAACGCCGCATTAAACTCAATATTCAAATCCTTTAAAAGTGTAAACGTCTTATTTTGATCGTTAAAATCTTCCGTTTTAAAATCAACAAAACGAACTTGAGGTAAGCGTTTTTTCCAATGCTCTACACGCGCTTCAATCTCATACCAATACCACAAGCCTTTATAAAAAGGATGCTGAAATTCAGGGTCATTATCTAAAGTGTCCGCGATAGCAATTAAATTCGTCGCTGCCGTGTAATCTAACCACCATTTATTACCCTCTTCGGTGCCCGGAAAATCCTGTAAAGCATAAATGGAATTAGCGACTTTAACCGGATCACGAACCAAATGAAGGACAATGATTTTATCCGCAAAATCTTCAACCGCATATTCAATATAGGTTTTGATAAACATATGATTGGATTCAAAATAATGCTTGCACCCGATAGCGGCACGCCAAAGATTAGCGGATTTAATCTGCCAATAAGTGTTTTTAACTAAGGCTTCATTACCGCTGGATTTTGCCGCTAATATGTCATCAAACATAGCGGGGTAAGGTTCATGTTCGGCTTTGCAATCTGGAATATGATTAAAAATGTCCACCAGCGTCATCGTACCGCTACGGCCTGTGGTCGCGACAAAAATAATATGTTTTAAGCTGCGGCAACGAGAGCGGTAATAGTGTCTAACTAAAAAACTCGTGAGCGCATTATATTTAATCGCTTTTAGTAAACGGGTCATTGAGCTATACCTCGCATGAGTAAATATAAAAAACGTAACTTATCTTTCATTGATAAATTGTGCCAGCCTAATTTTGCAATAATGCGCTGTGCCGCATCTTTATTTTGTGCGTAATAAGCCGCTACAAAAGCCTCTTGTAAGCTGGCATTGATAGCAGCCAAAATGTCCTGATGTAATCGCTCGGGTGCGATATTAAGGGCAATGTGATTTTCCAGTATTTGGCATTTACCTAATAGATTGTGCAATACTTGAGCGGACATATTGCCGTCATGTCGTCGCTGTTTTGCCGTCACGGTTAGATCACATAATACATTGCCCTGCAAAATTGCCTTTCTAGCCATGTCCGCATCTTCGGCAACCATGCGTGAATAACGCGGGTCTATACCGCCTATTTTATCGTATAAGTCACGAGTCATAACGGTAGTCACGGGCGACCCCGGGTTATAGCTGAGAAAGGGTTTATAAGCCGTGCGCCCCATTAGCACACAATTATCAGTATCCGGTGCGGGAAATTGTTGCCACCAATGATCGGGCGCATCAGAAAAATAAGTACGATTAGCAATAGCCGCTGATCCAAAAGGGAGAAGATCAGAAAAACTAAAATCAATTTCAGGATGTTTTGTAAGCAAGCCAACCCGACGCTCTAAATGATGAGGCAACCAAAGGTCATCACTATCACAAAAGGCAAGCCAGTTGCCTGTACTGGCTTCCGCTGCTGTTTTGCGGGCAATAGCTGCACCAGAGTTGTCAATATGTATCGCTTTAACTCGGTTCCCATAACTCGAAATAACTTCAGCGGTATGATCAGTAGAACCATCATTGACCACAATCACTTCATAGGGGCTATAGGTCTGAGCGAAGATAGACTCTAACGTTTCTTTTAGATAATCAGCCCGGTTATAGGCGGGGATGGCAACGGAGATTTGAAAAGACATTATTTTTTTATAGATTGAAGAAGGCCAATATTAATGTTTTTTTGTTTTAGCATTTGTAGCCAAACTCGTTCTGAGCTAAAAAGTCGATGGTATATAAATTTAAGTTTTAAGACGAAAACTTGCCGAATTAGCCAGATAGGTTTTCCTATAAATAAAGTATCATTTGCATTAGGCATGTAGCCAATAGATTTTCCTTTGCCAATAAAATAATCAGAGATGTATTCTAAGGTTTGTCGGTCGGCTGGAACGCGATGATTAACCATTGCTTCAGGAACCCAAGAGCCTTTTTTTCCTGAGTCTAAAATTTGATTAATAACTAGCGTTTCTTCTCCTAACAGACTTATATTATTAGGTTGCCTCCCTAACTCGGGGGAATAACAGTATTGTTTTTGGGTTGTTAGTTTGATTGCATAATTCGCACCAAAAGGTAAATATTCGGTGCGAGGCTTAAAAGGAATAGCTTGGCTTCCCATATTCCGTAAGGCAAAGGCATCGCTAACAATATCAATTGAATTTGATAACCAAGCTGGCGGGGTTTCCTCGTAGTAAGGTAAAACAGGCCCCCCAAAAACATCAAAATCAGGATGACTTAGAAAAAACTTGCGGTAAGCTAAAATCCAATCTTTATCTACAAGAACATCATCATCGGTCCAGATGATGTAATCCCCCGTCGCTGATTCAACTGCCTTATTTCGAGCATGAGATAATCCTGGTTTTTTTTCATGAACATGTATTAATGAAAGTTTATTTTTAAAAGAGTTAATTATATCGTCAGTATGATCTGTGCAGTTATTGTTGACGACAATAACTTCTAAATCTATATCTTCAGGGATAGTTAATTTAGTAAGGCAATCTAACGCTTCTTTAAGTAGCTCAGCTCTGTTCCATGTGCAGATGGCAATGTTTATTTTTATTTTTAACATGAGTCTTATTCTACTTAAATAATTTTGTTTTTAAATATTTATTAAATGCATCAAATAATAATCCAATTGCTTGAGATAAGTATAGTTTATCTGCTTCTGGAGGGCGTTGTAGTCATCTCCTTACACACACACCTTTCTGAACATTAAGAATCAATGACTTACAAGAAAGCACTAAAACAGGAAAGGCCAGTAAAATAAAGGGTTTGAAGAAATCGTACAAAAATAATACAACATCGTAACTTGTTGATTTTAAATGCTCCTAATACTTATGTGTAAGGAAATGGGTTATAGGCGGATATGGCGGCAGATATTTGAATAGACATAAGGTTAAAATTTTAAGGTAAGTATTTTATGAATAGGCCAAGCAAATCGTTTCAAAAATAGACTCAGTAAATTAGGCATATGAATATCATGTTTCCATGCGCCTCCATGATCTTTTATTCCACAATAAAAACCATCAAGAACAGCATTTGCACAAGTATCATTATTGTGTCGTAAACAAACACAAAGGTATTCCAGCATGCTTAAACAGCTAGATTTTATAGCAAAGATATATTTAAGGCCTTTTGAGTGTTTTTTTAGATAGAGTAATTTATTTCGAGCCATATAAAAATAAAAATGAGGTTGTCGAAGTGAAGCATTAGATTGTATTAAGCCATGTTTATGGTAAATTTTTGAATTTTCGGTTATTTTGTTTTCGTAATTACTTATTAAAATTCTATAAGATAACTCGGTGTCTTCATAGTAAGCAAAAAGTTCTTCATAAAAAAAACCAATTTCTTTTAGCATTGATGTTCGAAGTAATAATGCTGTTCCCCAAAGGCAAAAGTGTTTTTTTTCATTTTGCCATGCATGTAATTGGTCAAAAGATTTTGTATAGCTTATTTCTTTGTTGTTTAAATTAATAATGGATGCTAAATATTGTATTTCATCCGTATTATGATGGTAAATAATGGGGCTTACAGCACCTATTTTAGCATTAGATTCAATATCTGAAACCAGAATACTTAAAGTGTCAGGTAAGACCACCGTATCATTATTTAATACCCATATATAGTCCGCATTATTATCTGTTGAAAACTCAAATCCTATATTATGTCCTCCTGTAAATCCTTTATTATTCCCAGTTTTTATAAGGGTGATCTGTTTATTTTTTTCTAATTCTATTAGTTTCAGCTCTTCAGGAATCCCTTTTTCTGAATTGTCAATAACTAATATTTCAAAATTTTTATAATCTAGTTCAAATACAGATTGTAAACATGAAATTGTATCTTGTATGTCTTTATAGTGGAGTATTTGTATGATAACTTTTGGGTTTTTCATTTTATCATTCATGGGTTATTTTTTATTTACTTATATCGTATATTTATAGTTATTATTGTAAATTATTGAATTTATTTTATGTAAATTATTGTTTGTTTTTTGCAACAACTACATATTGTAAGTATTTCATGTCAGTTATATATTTTTTAAAAAATATATTCAATAGAAAAATTTGTTTTCCTTTCCACCATCGCGGGTTTATTCCGTCAATAGAGATAACTTCAAAGTTAGTATCTGAAAAAAGTCGTTTTATACTTTTTAAGGTAAAAAAACGTAAATGAGTTCGATCAAGTATACCCGCATCAGTATACTTAAAATCCATATCAAGCAGTATGTGTTTTATATTTTCTATGTATCTAAAATTAGGGATTGAGGCAATTATAAATCCATTTGGAGAGAGCAATTTTTTCACTTGTTCTAATGGAGGATAAGGGTCAGGGAAATGTTCAAGGCTATCATTAAAAATAATAGCATCAAAATAATTAATCGGTAAATTAGTGGTTTCGTCAAACAAACCGCAGATAACCGTATCAATGTTATTTTTGGCAATACTAGCCGCTTCACTATTAGGTTCTACTCCCCAAACTTCAATATTTCTTTGAGATTTTAGTGTTTTACCAAATGCACCATTGCCACAACCAATATCTAATAACGTTTTGCAGCTTGTTGGTATAAAGTTAATTACTTCACTTCTGTCATGAGAATAATAATTCATGTATTTTCCTTTTTGAAATTATGTAAATGTTAGGCTGTAATATTATTAATGTTCCAATCCATGTTAACAATGCAATTATAAAGGAGTTTATAATGGTTAGTATGTCATTAGTGTATTCTATATAATGACTATTAAAAAAAAGCGCCATTGAAATAGGGGTTATATAAAAAAAATTAGGGATTATTTTTTTTAGTTGTGAAAGTAAACTTATGTTTAATATTTTTAGGGTAAAAATAAAAAACAGTGATTTTAAAACATAACTAATAAAAGAGGCTGCTGCAACATAGATTAGACCGTATTTTGCGGCAAAAATAATAATGGCAAAGCGTAAGGGAGATAGTGTCAGTTCTATTCGCGCGATTTTTTTAACATGTCCTGTGGCTTTTAACAGGTCTTCTGCAAATAAGGCAAAAGGCCAGAAAAAGCCTTCCAATGCCAGTATTTGTAAAATTGGCACCGCTTCTAACCATTGTTCTCCATAGAGTAGATGAATGATTTGCGGTGCTAAGAAGATGGCGAGGATAATGGTGGGCCATATAATGAGTATCGCTATTGAGACTAATTGCAGGTAGTTCTCATTTAATTGATTGTTATTCCTATGGGCTTCGGCAAAGTAAGGCATGAGAATGGGGCGTATGCCATTAACTAAAACCGTTGCAATGATATTCAGTGACCCCATGGCTCGGCTATAAATACCCACTGCATACATATTTTGCAGTTTACCTAAAATGATGTCGGGAGCCGTTGTACTTAAATGCTGGAGTATTTGGTTAATGCTACTAAATGAGCCGTAATGAATAATCCCTTTTATTTCTGAAAATCCGGGGAGTAAGGTAAATTCTTTGGGAGAATAAAATAAAGCACCTAAAATTGTGATGCTGGTGCCTGCAATGGCTCCCCACG
>JAIPFI010000124.1 GCA_021736705.1 Methylococcaceae bacterium
CCTGCTAAGTTAGCGCCTTTTGCTGTGGCATTATGCCCGATGAATATGCATAAATCAGAGCGTTTGCGTGTTGCCGCTAATCAACTGTATCAGGATCTCTTAGATGCCGGTGTTGATGTCTTATTTGATGACCGTAAAGTGCGTGCCGGATTCATGTTCTCTGATATGGAGCTAATCGGTATTCCACATAGAATTGTCTTAGGTGATCGTGGCTTAGATAGCAATAGCGTGGAATATCGTGCGCGTACCGATAGCGAAAACCGCGATATTCCATTAAATGAAATTGTTGCTTTCATTAAAGAACAGACAGCCTAAGCAATAGCTTAATAGATGTCGGTACAATACCGGCATCGCAAACAAATACAGGAATAAAAATGCCTAAAGCGACCGACTTAAAGCGCGGAATGATCATTGATATTAATGATGTACCGCACGCCATAAAACAACTTGAAGCTCGCAGCCCTTCTTCGCGTGGCGCTGGAACTGTCTACAAAGTTCGTTATACCAATTTGAAAACGGGCCAAAAACTGGATGAAACCTATAAAGGCGATGATTTTTTAAAAGAAGCAGACTGTATCCATGTAAAAGTGCAATATTCTTACAATGATGGCGAAAGCTATGTGTTTATGAATTTAGAAGATTATAGCCAATACAATCTAAGTGCAGATGACCTTGAAGGCCAAAAGGAATACATTACCGAAGGCTTAGAAGGAATTACCGCCCTTGTCATGGAAGGAAATATTTTAGGTATTGAACTGCCTGCTTCTGTTGATTTAGAAATCATAGAAACAGCCCCCGGCATTAAAGGCTCTTCAGCAACAGCAAGAACCAAAGCAGCGGTTTTACCGACAGGATTAGAAGTTCAAGTGCCTGAATACTTAGAAACCGGGGAAATTATAAAAATCAATACGACAACGGGTAAATATATGTCGCGTGCGTCGTGATATAGCTCAGTATTTTATAGTTTATAATCTGGGCTTTTCACTTAAGCCGGAACATTAGTTATACATGTAGGACGTGGCTTCAGCCCGCCTTTAGGCGTAGGTGATGGGTAAGCGGTAGCGGACTAAAGCTACGCTCTACAAATTTTAATTTAATGACGTGTCCCCCGCCTTAAAGTGGAAGCCAATTTTTGTTCCGTCCTAAGTAAGCCAACTGAAATCCCCCCTGATTTTTCAAAATAGGTAATAAAAAAATGGCCATGAAACCACCCAAAAGTCTTGAGTCACTTATAGTCGATGGGTTTATTGAGGAAGTCATTCATCCACTAAAAAGCGGCAAAGAAGCGGCTGTTTATGTGGTACTTTCAGAAGGTGAAATTCGCTGCGCCAAAGTATATAAAGCGGCAAAGAATCGCGGTTTTCATAAACAAGCTTTATATCAAGAAGGTCGCAAAGTACGTAATAGCCGCCAAGCGCGTGCGATGGAAAAAAAATCGCAGTTTGGGCGGAAGCAACAAGAAGAAGTTTGGCAGAATGCGGAAGTTGACGCTTTGTATCGCCTTGCAGCAGCCGGCGTGCGTGTGCCGACGCCGTATAATTTTATCGAAGGCGAATTCCTTATGGAGTTAATTACCGATGGACAACGCGCTGCCGCCCCTAGGCTAAATGATCTTGTCTTGAGTCGAGAACAAGCACTTGAATATCATGGTTTATTGATTACCGAAGTGGTCAGAATGCTGTGCGCTGGACTCGTTCACGGTGATTTATCTGAATTCAATATACTTGTTGATGCGCATGGTCCCGTTATTATTGATTTACCTCAAGCCGTTGATGCAGCGGCAAATAATAATGCCGCTACAATGCTGGAACGGGATGTTAATAATCTTGCAGCTTATTTTGGTCGTTTTGCCCCAGAACTGCTAAACACTCAGTATGCAAAAGAAATCTGGAAAATTTATCAAACTGGCGACCTAAATCCAGAGACAAAACTTACGGGGATTTTCCAAGCGAGTAATAAAAAAGCCGATGTCAAAAGTATTATGCGTGAAATTGACGATGCCCGCGATGAGGCTATTCAGCGTAAGTATGAACAAAATAATTAATCTAAATCAATACAACATGAAGATAAAATCCTATTCCAGAACTTATCGCGGTAGCCCTGCAAGCTCATTCATTCATCATTTTCTGACTTATGCCCGTGCTTATTGACTGAAAATCGTAACCTGATTGAGTCTTCATTAAGCCTTTATTGAACATCATTGCACCCATGACAATCAAAATAATGCCTGATGCTTGCAGAAATCGATGAGTCATTTTCTCTGAAAGCAAATGCGCCACCATACCGAAACTAAGTAATGCGGGTAATGTTCCTAAACCAAATAAAGCCAAAAATTTAGCACCTTCAATAACATCACCATTACCAGCCGCCATAATATACATGGCTTGCAATGGACCACACCCCAAAAGAAATCCAGAAAAAAAGCCAATAAAAAAAGGGCTGCGTGCGGTACGTCTTTTTTTCATTGCATAACGCATCATTAGCTCGGGCTGTTTAAGTCGCACCCGCCTTAACGCGGCAAATACATTCAACATATTCAACCCGAATAAGATTAAAAATGTGCCCGCTAATAAAATACTCATACCGCTTATAAACGGCGTAATACTGATGATTGAGCCAAGAAACCCAAAAATAGCGCCAAACATAGCATAAGATAAAGTCTTACCTACGCCATATAACACATGCGACAAATAAGGCGATTGACCTTGTTCTGCATCTTTCACAGTATAACTGATCACAAAACTGCCGCACATGCCAATACAATGCAGGCCGGTAATTAATCCAACAACAAAAATCATTCCATAGCTTAGTTGTGAGCTGATCTCAGGTACGCTAAATTGATGCCATAGTTTTCGCGAGAAAACCATTAATAAAACAATAGCGATTAAAGCCAACAAGGACAAACTGATTTTGATAAACAGCGATCCTTTATCAGTAGACGCTAACTCTACGTGATAACCTTTATCTTCAATAACTTGATAAATATCCTCAAGACGAACTTTGTTGTCATCATAGTCTACAGAGCATTTTGCCGTAGCATAATCAGCTTTAACCTCAATAACCCCGACAACTTGAATTAAGGCCTCTTCAATAACGGATTCACAGCCACCACAGTGCATCCCTTTAATATTTATCTGCGTGCTTTTTGACATATTCGCTCCTTAGTTGATATTTTCTTTGTTATTTAACTCAAAATTACTTCACTAAAAGATCACGCATCATCCCCATATCTTCATGCTCCAAGTTATGACAGTGGTACATAAACAAGCCGGTAAAATCATTAAAAGGCTTTAAGATGGTCACTTTTTCACCTGGCATAACTAATACAGTATCTTTCCAGCCTTTATCTAAAAACCCCTTAGAGACAGAAGCGTATCCTTTTTCGGATTCATTTCTAACTTCCCGCTTAATAACCTGAAATTGCTCGCCATGTAAATGCATAGGATGCGGCATTGCCATACCTCCCATACCGCCCATACCGCCCATACCGCCATGAAAGCCGTTATCAAATTCCATTACCTGTAAAGTATTAACAGGAATAATCTCATCTTCCCTAATATCATTCATTTTATAAGAGCGACCATTTAATAAAGCAGACATATGACGCATGGACAAAGTTATACGGCGTGGTGAGTTAGGATTATCAGCATCAGCCAAACGTAAGGGGGTTATTGTACTCAATCGTTTGGGCAAGACATCATGACGGGAAACTTTTTTACTAACACGCACCTTAAATACAGGAAAATCTTCACCGGCATGTGCTTGCCCTCCTCCCATACCACCCATCATACCGCCGCGACCACGACCACGACCACCGCCCATCATACCCATGCCGCCAGAGGAAAAAGCTAAACTACGCAAGGTCAGTTCCGTACCAATTTCCTTGTCACTAAAATCAACCCAGATTTCTCGTCGTTCTGCTGGTGCAAGTGTTAAATAAGGAAGCGTTTCAGCCTGCTCTAAAAGCCCACCATCAGTAGCAATAACTTTAAGCGGTGTACCATCATCCCAAGCCAGCTTATAAATGCGTGAGTTAGAACCATTCAATAAACGCATTCGATAAGCACATGTGGCAACAGGTAATTCAAACTCAGGTGTACCATTAACCAGAATTTGCTCCCCTAAAAAACCATGCATGCGCTGCATCATGCCAACATTATAATTAAGCTGGTTGTTTTGGTCGAAATTACGATCCTGAATAACCAATGGCACATCAAATTCACCACTCGGTAATTTAAGGGCTTGCTCTTCATCATCACTGACAATAAAAAATCCTGCCAACCCTGAGTAAACATGTCTAGCAGTTAAACTATGTGTATGTGCGTGATACCAATAGGTTCCTGCTCGATTAAGTATTTCAAATTCATAAACAAAGCGTTCACCCTCATCAATAGCATACATAGGATTACCATCCATTTTGGCAGGTACATGCAAACCATGCCAATGTAATATCGTTGCAGAAGGCAGCTTATTGTTCAGATAAATCCGAACTTTCTGACCTTTATGCAAACGAATCGTTGGCGCAAGATAGCTATCTTCATCATTGCTAATAGCGCTTTTATCACCTTTTAATACTTTACCGATCACTTTCCAAACACGCGTTTCTGCGCCTTGAAAAAGAGACACTTCTTTAACTTCTCCTGTCAGGCTAATTTCTATATCTGGATTAAAATCAGGTGATGCATGACTGCCAACTCTCATTGTTTTGGCATTGAGTAGGCTTGGAAATATAGCTAATGCAGCCGCACTTACTCCGGCAAGCTTTAAAAGTTTACGACGCTGAATATCCACATTATTTTTCATAATACACTCCTGACCAAGAAAATAAATATAAGTCTCTTATAATATACTTATTTATATTTGTAAAGTATTCCTTAGACGCAATAAGAAATGTGCATGAAATAATATCTTCATCTTAGAAACACAAGTAGCTTACCAGTGAAAGGCAGACGAGCCGTCTGCGCTCCCACAAAAAATAAGTGATCCACCTTAGTACTAAATATTTACATGACTCTGCCGATAATTTATTTATATACATAAAAGGTTTAAAGCTATGATTGAAATTTCCTATATTTATATTCCCATAGTCAGCCCCATCACCAAGCCCGCCAAAGTAATACGCTATGCTAATGTCACCGATGAGGAGCAGCAGCCCGAAGCTAATACCGAAAGACGTAAACACCCTACACGCCGCACCTCTAAACGTCAGAAGCAAGTCATAAATCGCCGCGTTTCTTCGGACAGACGCAAGGCCTCATTGAGTGAAAAAGTATAACTATTAAAGACTTACACTCCAGAATAAGTCAATAATTAAGTGCATTACACTGTTAGATGCACTTAATTATTTACTGCTTGTCATAATTCTTAATAATTTAGCATGCTAAAATGGCTAGAGAAGATTAAAGTAATATTTTGAGCTCCTAATTAATACAGATGCGTATTTCTAAGCTAGTACATGAGATGATATAAATAGCGCTGATTTATAAGCAAATACTGGACTCTTTTCAACTTAACCCAAGTAAATTCAAATGACAGTACTACCTTTGCACTTTGAGTTGCCTGAACATATGGCAGCGGACAATTTCTTAAGCACGCTAAGTAAAAAAATTGATTTTCAAATAGCTTCAGAACACTACGCAATCAAAACCTTTTACGATAGCTTTGACTGGCGACTGTACAATGCCGATATACTTTGTGAGTTAAACCAATCTAAAACAGCCTCACATATCAGCTTAATAGATAGAAACAGTGGCGACTGCCTTGCTTTAGAAAACCAGCAAGACGTCCCTAGCTTTAGCCATCAATTTAAAGACGGTCGATTAAAAACAAAGCTCGACTCCTTATTAGAGATGCGTGCTTTATTACCGCTCTGTCAGTTACCGCATCAAGTCTTTCATATTAATGTTTTAAATAAGGACAAAAAAACCATTGTCCGCATTAAACTTGAAGAATATGAAGATTTAGCTAGCCGCATTAGCCTGCAGCCGCTAAAAGGCTATGAAAAAGCCGTTGCTCGAATCAGTCTACTATTAGAAAAATCTTTCGAATTAACGCCGACACAAGGCTCCATATTAAATAGCGCACTGAAACTACAAGGACGCAAAGCAAAAGACTATAGCTCTAAATTGGCTATAAAACTTGATCCAGAACTACGCGCTGACAAAGCCAGTAAAATAATTTATCGTGATTTACTTAAATCAATACAAATCAATGAAGCGGGTACAATTGCCGATATTGACACCGAGTTTTTACATGACTTTCGCGTCGCAGTCAGACGTACGCGTGCAGGTTTAAGCCAAATTAAACAGGTATTCCCAGATAAGGTAATGACTCACTACGCTAGCTTTTTTGCTTGGCTTGGACAAATTACCGGTGCTACACGAGACTTAGATGTTTATTTGTTAAATTATAAGCAATATAAAGCAGCATTACCTGAATCCTTACAAGCAGATATTGCTCCTTTATATGCCTTTCTTAAACAAAAGCAAAAACAAGCGCAAACTGAATTAGCTCATCATCTTAAAAGTCCAGATTACATAAAACAGCTCCTTGCATGGGAACAATATTTAAAAGAACCTTTACCTAAAAAAGGCTGTAGCAGTGCAGCAAACCTTACGATCAAAACATTAGCTGACCAGCGCATTTGGAAGGTGTATAAACGCCTGATTAAAGAAGCGGAAGAGATTACTGAATGCTCCCCGGCCAAAGTATTGCATGAGCTAAGAAAAACCTGTAAAAAGTTGCGGTATTTAATGGAATTCTTTCAAAGTCTTTATCCCGATAATGAAATCAATGCACTCATTAAAGCCTTAAAAGGATTTCAATCTGTATTAGGTGACTTTCAGGATTATGAAGTACAAGAAACCAGTTTAAAGAAATTTAGCGAAGAAATGATGGTGAATAAAGTGCAATCTAATACCTTTTTAGCTATGGGTGTTTTAGTGCAACACTTAGACACAAAACGCTGTGCCGCTCGTCAAGATTTTTCTAAGCAGTATGCACTTTTTAAATGCGAGCAAAATAAAAGTGCCTTTAAAACTTTATTTGCACCTCAAACTGAGGTAAAAAAATCATGAAAATCATTGCAACATACAGCATTAAAGGCGGTGTAGGCAAAACGGCAACCGCTGTCAACTTGGCTTACCTTGCTGCACAAAATGGTTATCGAACCCTAGTTTGGGATTTAGATCCGCAAGGTGCAAGTAGTTATTATTTTAGAGTGAAACCTAAAATAAAAGGCGGCAGCAAAGAACTTATTGCTGGTGAGCGCGAATTAGATGGACTTATTAAAGCCACTGATTTTGAAAACCTTGATTTACTACCCGCTGATTTTTCTTTTAGAAATTTAGATTTAGTGCTTGATGCGCGCAAAAAACCAACGCAACGACTGAAACAATTACTGCAACCGCTCAGCGATTCCTACGATTTTATTTTTCTTGATTGTCCGCCTAATATCTCCCTTTTATCGGAAGCTATCTTTGAATCATCAGACATTTTATTGTCGCCGATTATTCCAACGACTTTATCGCTACGAACTTTAGAGCAATTAAAAAAATTCATAAAAGAAAATAAACTCAAAAATCTACAATTAATGCCTTTTTTCTCTATGGCAGACCGCCGTAAAAACATGCATAAAGACATTATGACAACCTTATCTGAAAAACATTCTGGCATCCTACAAACTACCATTCCTTATGCCAGTGACATTGAGCGCATGGGTCTGGAGCGAATGCCCTTAGGCGGTTATATTAAAAAAAGCCAATCCACTGAAGCCTACCAAGACTTGTGGCAAGAAATATTAACGACTATTAAATTAAAATAACTTAATAGAGCACGCCGAGAAGCTCAATTGACCACTCAATTACAAAAAAATCAGCGTAACAATCTGCGTTTTCTCATTGTTGAAGTGGGCACACAAATAGCCAATTTGCAGGACTATATCACCAGTGAAGGAGCAAGCTCTATTGCGAGTAGCTTTAATCGTAGCGGTTATATTCATAATTTAAAAATACGCTTGCATAATGACGGCTATCAACAGCGACTTAAAGCGGGTAATAAAGAAAGTGATGCCGTTGCTTTTCGTTCAATTGATAATATCGCCAATAATTTAGAGCGCATTGCTGAGCTATGCCTTGATTGCACGCACCATGACGCTTATTTACATAACGATAATTTTTCTTTTGCTAATGAATATATGCAATTATTAGATCGTGTCGCTCTCGGAATTAGTTTAATTGAACGTGCAAATCAGAACAACAACTCTCAGCAAGCGCTCAAGATAGCGGAAATTCAACAAAAACTAAGCGATTACTGCGAACAACTCATTAATAAATATAGTCAAGCCCTTAAAACACAACAGCATACCGATCATCTTATTGCAGCGCTATTTGTACTAAAAAGCATTAAATCTATGGGGGATGCTTTATTGAAAATTTGCGATGCTACGTTGTCTCGACATTTAGGGCAAACCATTAGTGTCGAACGGTATTACTCATTATCCCGTTGCGTTGAGCATTTACACAAAAATGGCGCAAGCAAAAATCTTGTATTAGATACCCTAGCCGAAACGCGCTCTGGCAGTGCTATTTCAGGTGTAAGTGAAGCCAATAAAGAAGATATTATTGCCATTTTTAAAGAGGGGAAAAAACAAAAACTCAAAGAAGAATGTCAAAGTGTAGAACGCTGGCATAAAATTTACCCCGGCATTGCGCCAAGAATATTATCTTATCAAAAACAAGGGCAATCAGCCGCCTTATTGATCGAACATTTAGCGGGAAATACCTTTGAAAACATACTACTACAAGGCTCTGACAAATTACAAAAAAAGTCCTTAGAACAGTTGACCCTTACGCTCTCTGATATTTGGCAAAAAACCCAGCGTAAGAATCCAGTAAATGCACAGTATATGCAGCAATTACAAAAGCGCATACCTGATGTTTATACCATTCATCCTAGCTTTCAACAGCAGCATGCCTATATTGCAGGCATTAGTATTCCTGCATTTTCTAAGTTACTGCAACAAGCTCATCAATTAGAACAAACACTTGCCGCGCCTTTTTCGGTGTATATACATGGCGACTTTAATACTGATAATATTATCTATGATTCTCAGCATAATAAAATCAACTTTATCGACTTGCATCGCTCCTGTTATATGGATTATGTTCAGGACATTTCCGTCTTTATGGTCTCCAATTATCGTCTAAAAGCACTTAATCAAAAGCATCAACAACGTGTACTGCAAGTTAATTTGGCGATATATCAATTTGCGGCTGAATTTGCACGTCATCATAAAGATGATACTTTTGAATTACGACTAGCGCTCGGACT
>JAIPFI010000125.1 GCA_021736705.1 Methylococcaceae bacterium
ATTCCACGGCATTTTGTTTTTGCCACTAGGCGAATTTTCCGCTAAGGCTTTTGGATCAATCCGTAAAGTGTATTTACCAAACATAGCCAGCTTTTCACGATCAGTATAGTTAGTTAGTATTTGTCTACGAAAACTTAGAATAATAATTTGTGGAATGACAATAGCCCAACAAATAGAAATAGTGACTATATAAAGAGCGGTACGGTAATCGCTATAATAAGACCAAAGGAAGAGTCCAAAAATAGATAAGACACCGGGGAAAAATAAGCGGTTTCTTTTTAGTTTCTTTTGTAAGTCTTCTGAGGTTTCGATTTGTAATTCATTGTAATGAACTAAATCTTTCTCGCGGAATTCATATTCAATTTCAAGCATTGTTTACCCTTTAGTCGTGTGCAAGATGTTATTTATCCGGCATTATTATTGTTATAGCTATCTTGTTCATTATAACCGCTACACTTGATTGAGTAGAAATTTTTAACGTATTTCTTCCAGAGCTTCAAGTGCTTCGACTAAACTACTGACGGGGTAAATTTTGATGCCCGGCATAGGTTTTTTAGGCGCGTTGGCTTTAGGGATGACGGCTCGTTTAAAGCCATGCTTTACTGCATCATTTAAGCGTGCATAGCCATTCGCTACTGGCCTGATTTCGCCATTTAAACCTAACTCACCAAAGAAAAAACAGTCATGCGGCACAATAGTATCTTTTAAACTAGAGACGATGCTGATAATAATCGCTAAATCAGAGCTGGTCTCCGTGACTTTAATACCGCCTACGACATTGGCATAGATTTCATCACTGGCGGTAAAAATACCGCCGTGGCGCGTTAATATGGCCAATAGCATTGCCAGACGATTTTGGTCAAAGCCGACGGCAAGACGCCTCGGATTTCCATATTGACATTCGGTCACTAAAGCTTGAATTTCCACTAATAAAGGTCGCGTGCCTTCCCATAATACGGTGACCACGCTGCCGGGCGAAGGTTTTTCCGTGCGATTGAGAAACATCGCTGAGGGATTTTTGACTTCTTTCAGGCCACCACTTTCCATAGCAAAGAAGCCTAACTCTCCGACACTACCAAAACGATTTTTATCCGCTCTAAGAACGCGAAAGCGAGCATCATCGGTTGAGGCAAGAATTAGTTGCGTATCGACTATATGACTTAAAGTCATAGGCCCCGCTAAAGATTGATCTTTGGTGACATGACCCACCATGAAAATGGAAACGTTTTGTTTTTTTGCATACTGGGTTAGATAGCTGGCGGATTCTTTGACTTGAGATACGGAGCCGGGGGTTGAGTCCGAGGTTTGCGTGTGCATCACCTGTATGGAATCAATAACCAGGATATTGGGTTTTATTTCATCTAAAGTATCACAAATGCTTTGTACTGAAGTTTCAGTGAGCATTTGAATTTTATCAAGAGGCAGATTTAAGCGAATAGCGCGTTCGGCAATTTGCTGTAAAGACTCTTCGCCTGAGACATACAAAACGCTAATGCCTTTTTGTGCAATATTGGCGATAACTTGTAATAGTAGCGTGCTTTTCCCAGCTCCCGGCGTGCCGCCTATTAGGACAACGCTGCCGCGTACAATGCCACCACCGAGCACGCGGTCAAATTCGGAGATGCCTGTTGATAGTCGTTCCGTTTGTTCTAAAGTGACTTCGGAAAGTAATTGGACATCACTTTTTGTGCCGCTGTAGCCTAAGCGCTGTGATTGAGCGGGAGAGCTGCCTAAACGGACTTCTTTGATGGTGTTCCATTCTTGGCAAGCACTGCATTGGCCAGCCCAGCGAGGAGAGTCTGTGCCACATTCGGTGCAGACAAAAGCTGTATTTTTTTTTGCCATAAGGGGCTGAAAAGATGCTAAATAAGTTTAAGGGTGGGAATTCGTTTGAGTTAAGTCTTTATTGGATGAGTTCGTGTGAAATGAATTTGCACGGGCGGTGCAGGGAGGGTTGTATTGTCTCTCTGGAGCTGGCGCTTATTCTTAAATCGAATTTGATAGTTTAATTGGCTTGAGCTAGCGCAATTAGATCTCTTTCTAATAACTTGTTATCACCTAAATTGAGTTCTACTAGGCGACGAAGCGTAGAGATACTGTCTAAGTCGATATGCTCACATTTAAAGCCGACTTCCTTATCTATTACGTGGCTAACTGATACGCTCATAGTGATACTGACTGCTTCAGAGAGGACTAGAGTTAAGGTGTACAGTGTTTCTAAATTACTTTGCTCCCAAGCCTTATTAAAACGTAGTAAGCAACCATGCAGAGAAATATCAATAAGCTCACAAGGCCATTGAGTTGATTCATGGCTTAATGTGACTTGAGAATTGTAAAAAATACGATGGAAATGGCGCTGTTCGTTATTTCTACTCATGATGGCTTAGTCCATAAAAAATTGCATAGGAATCTTATCTATAATTAGCATATCATTGTTTTTTAACAAGACCGTCTGACCTCCAAGCTCAGTTCCGTTAATTTTCATTTCATTATTCTCTTCTAGCATTGAGATAAAATAGCCTCCTTTTCTACGCGTAATAACAATAATGCCAGAACCTTGACGACCTAAGCGAGTCATGGTTTTTTTTAGGGGAACTAAACGGCCTATATGTTTGCCGCCCATCACTTGCAGATTAGCTTCGGGTATGTTGACTCGATTATTAAATTCTTGATTAAGTTTGTTGTTTTCTAACTCATCTGTATGTGCAGTTGATAGGGTGTTAGCGATTTTTTCCAGGCTACTATAAACAATTCGGTGCTTACCAATAGTAATCGTGTCGCCATCGTACAGTAACGATTCTTTGTGTTGTACGCCATTAATAATTAAAGGAAATTCTGCATTTAACTGTTTGATAATAGGGTTAGACCCGCGCAATATGACGGCGGCATGAGCAGGTGCGATTGCCAAGCTATCAACAGCTAAATCATTAGATTCGTCACGACCTATATGTACAACACCGGATTCATGGATAGAAGAGTGTATAGGTTTGTCTTTAAAAAAAACAGTGAATTTTGCCATTTTAATAAGGGGATATCTTTGCTGGTTTCTTTTAGTATAGTCGTATTTTCTAAGTGTTGCTAAAAAACATAGTAGATTGTTTACTGAACCGGATTAATGGACTTGAAATATCATGCTTTAGTCGTAAGTTTGCGTATTCTAAATGTTTTTATGGTCGTTTATTCTGCTGACTTAGTGGGCAAAAACTTAACCTGAGTAATTGTGTGTTTATCACTGCGGATAATTTCCAATGGATGTCCATGTAGAATAAGGCTAGTGCTGGTTTGTGGAATGGTTTCCATAAATTCAATGATCAGACCGTTAATCGTTTTAGGTCCTTCGGTGGGCAGATTCCAGTGAGTAATGCGATTAAGCTCTCTAATGGTGACACTGCCATCGACGAGATAACTGCCATCTTCGTATTTTTTTACATCGGCTTCTTCAGTCATGATTTCACCCACGATACCTTGTAATAAATCATCCATGCTAACGAGCCCTTGAACGTCACCATATTCATCTACGACAAGGCCAATACGTGCTTGGTCAAATTTAAAGTTTTGAATTTGTTTATGCAGAGGCGTGGTTTCTGGAATAAAAAACGGTGGAATAAGGTTGTCGGTTATATCTTGTTTGCTAAAATTTTCCTTATCAAACGCTTGTATCAAAATGGTTCTTAAATGCAAAAAGCCAATAACGCGATCAATACTGACTTTATAAACGGGTATTCGTGTATGTTGACTGCTTTTGAGTTGATGAACAATGTCTTCAATTGAATTTTCTATGTCAATACCAACAATTTCATTGCGTGGCGTCATAATATCTTCAACGGTTGCACTTTCTAAGTCAATAATGCCTAGTAAAATATTTTTATATTTCTCCGGCATAATTGAATCAGTTTCTGCCACGATACTCTTAAGTTCATCTTTATTGAGTGTGGCGACATTATGCTCATGTGCTCTGACACCAAAGATACGTAACAATCCATTAGCAATAAGGTTGACAAACCAGACGATAGGATAAAATATTTTTAATAAAGGGCTGTAAACCCAAGCGGCCGGAAATGCCATAACTTCAGGTTTTAGAGCTGCCAGTGTTTTTGGTGCCACTTCCGAGAAGATAAGTACAATGAGTGTCAGTGCACCAGCTGCGATAGCGATACCTTCATCCCCCATTAAGCGCATGCCAAGAATGGTTGCTATAGAGGATGCCAGAATATTGACGAAATTATTGCCGAGTAAAATAAGACCTAATAGGCGATCAGGGCGTTTTAATAGTCTTTGCGCTTTTTTTGCACTTCTATGTCCTTGTTTGACTAAATGTTGTAATCGATAACGATTAAGTGTCATTAGCGCTGTTTCAGAGCCTGAGAAAAAGGCCGAAAAGCCAAGCAATGCAATGAGTATGCAAAATAGGATGCTGGTAGGGATATCGTTCAAGAATAGGTACTGGGTTAGTTAAGTTGGTTACATCATCTATGATGAGCTGTAATTGTCAAGTTTCATTGCTATAAATGTGTGGATTAATATAGCAAAGGAAAGTTAAATTACATTAAGTTTTTTCTGGAAGATGATGAAAAGGTGACATTTTTTTGACATATAACTGAAAGAATGATTAACTTTATTGAATAAATTAACACTGTAATAGGCACTTTATTCGCCGTAATTTCTTTGAATGTTCTAACTACTTTACAAAAGACTAACCATTATTACTTTATCGTGTGTTTTTGAACATAAAGTCATGTATCAATCTAGCAGGAAGCTGCTCTTTCAGTGAATAGGCAATTTTAGTATGGCTTTACCACGTATTATTCTTATTGATGATAATCCTGTTAGAGGGCAGCAGTTTTTGGCAGTTATTCAGTTTCTTGAATATCAAGGGGAATTGTATAGTGCTGAAGATTTTAGTGAAAAATTGCATTCTGTTGATGATCTTTTTGCCGTTTTTGTAGGGGCAGGCGTTGATAAACAAGCGACTGTTACTAAGTCAGTTATTGAGTTAGTTGCGGATATTCCTGTTATTCTGCTGATTGATAAGGGTACTTTATTGCAAGTTCCCTCAGTAATACAAAATTTAGTCGCTTCTATTCAAGAATGGCCAGTTACTTATACTGTTTTAATGGACAGCTTACAGGCATTACAAAAGCAGAAAGAAAATCATGTAAAACACGTTTCTATTGGCTCTGATAATAAAGGCTTGGCGGGAAGTAGTGAGGCGATCAAACAAGTTCGATTTTTAATAGATCAAGTCGCTGACTCTGATGCAACTGTTCTTATTTTAGGTGAGTCGGGGACAGGTAAGGAGGTTGTCGCACGAGCTTTACATAAGGCGTCATCGCGTCATAATCATGCCTTTGTACCTGTTAACTGTGGTGCGATTCCTGCGGAATTATTGGAAAGTGAATTATTCGGTCATGAAAAAGGCGCTTTTACCGGTGCTTTAGCTGCGCGGCAGGGACGTTTTGAAATGGCTGAAGGAGGTACTTTATTTCTGGATGAGATAGGGGATATGCCGATGCCGATGCAAGTTAAGTTATTAAGAGTTTTACAAGAGCGGTCTTTTGAGCGGATCGGAAGTAATAAAACCATAGATTGCGATGTACGCATCATATCAGCGACACATCGAGATATTGAACAAGCTATTATAGATAATCTTTTTCGGGAAGATTTATTTTATCGCTTAAATGTTTTTCCTATAGAAATGCCTGCATTGAGAGATCGTGTTGAAGATATTCCTTTATTGATTAAAGAGCTAGTAGCGCGTTTGGAAAAAAATAAGCGCAGCAGTGTTACTTTAGCCCCAGATGCCATTAATATCCTAATGCAACATACTTGGCCGGGTAATGTGCGTGAGTTAGCTAATTTAATAGAACGCGTTGCGATTATTAAACCCAATGGTTTAATTGGTGTGACTGATCTTCCCGCAAAATTCAGGCAATTTACTGTGTCGGATGAAATTATTGTTGAACAAGCACAGGATAATTTTCTAGAGTTAGTTCAGGAAATGGAAGATAAAATTGAACAAGAAGTGTTGCAAAAGGTTTTTAGTGCGCAGTTACCTGAAGAAGGGATGGATTTAAAAGAATATCTCCATGAGGTTGAAATGAGCTTAATTAAGCAAGCTTTAGATGAATGTAATGGTGTTGTGGCACATGCAGCGAAACTCTTAAGTATGCAGCGTACGACTTTGGTTGAGAAGTTGAAGAAGTTTGATATGTGATGATGGACATTAAATATATCAGGTGTGCGCATTATTAAAGCCGAAGCCGCCATTATCTTCGGCTTGAGCTGCTGATAACAAGCTACCTAATGCTGAATGAATGGCTGTTTTGGATGCTTCATCTGGACAAATATCCGTTGTTCCATGAGCGAAGATAGACCCAGAAGTTAACAGTAAACTACTTAATATTATTGTTTTTTTTAGATTCATAGTAGTGCCTAATAACAATTAAATGAGCTTTTACTACCCCAAAATCTTCCAAAATCGTATACAAACACGGCACAACAAATAGCACCAACAAAGTCGAACTGATAATTCCAAAGACAATGCTAGTCGCCAGTGGAATCAAAATCTGCGCTTGCGGGCTTTGTTCAAATAATAAGGGCGCTAAGCCGACCACGGTGGTTAGCGAGGTTAAAATTACTGCGCGAAAACGCTCACTACTCGCCTTTGCCGCGGCTTCATGTGGGCTTATATCAGCTCGAATATGCTTTTTGACAAATTCGACTAATAAAATCGAGTCATTGACCACAATACCCGCTAAAGAAACAAAGCCCAATAACGATGGCATCGTTATATCCAGCCCCATTATTAAATGCCCAAAAATCACACCGATAAACGCTAAAGGAATATTGGCCATGACCAGCACAGGTTCAACATAAGAACGAAATTGCAAACTGAGTAAAATAAAAATACCGATCAAGCCCATTAACATGCTTTTACGCATAGAATTTCGTGTTAGCGGACCTTCTTTTATTTCCCCTTCAAAAGAAAGGCTGATATCAGGATAGCGTTGTTTAAAATCGGTGAGAAATGTGGCTTCCATGTCATTAAAAATGGCTTGGGTATTGTTCAATGAAGCATCAATATCCCCATAAATAGTCACTGCACGTCGCGCATTAATACGTTGCACTCGCGAGAAGTCTCGATTAACACTGATATCTGCAACATTGGCCAGCGGAATCATTGCGCCAGTTTGCGGGTGAATAATCGGGAAATTATCAAAATCGGATAACTCGTTTTTTGAGGCATCATCCAGTTTTACCACGACTTCGTAGGTTTCTAAATCAATAGAGGTTTCTAATACCTCAATACCTTGATAAGCCGCGCGTAATTGTGCGGCTATTTCCTGAGAGCTTAAGCCCAGCGCATAAGCGCCTGATTTTAATTTTAAGGTAAATTCAGGTTTCCCAGGGCGTAGATCATCCATTAAATTACTGACACCTGGATAACCCGATAGCCATTTTTGTAGCTGATGTGAGGCTAGGGAAAGCGTGTCCAAGTCATCACCTTGCAAGCGGATATAAATAGCACGACCTGCGGGACTCACCTTAGGTTCCTTAATGCTGATATTCAAAGCTTCTGGCACATCGCCCAGTTCGGTACGCCATTGTTGAGCCATTTGATTAATAGTGAGTTTGCGTTGTTCGCCCGTCAGTAAATCAACACTGAGCGTAGCGAGATGTGCGCCACTTTCAAAGGCATCCAAATTCATCCCATAATGTACGGTAATACCTTGTATTAATGAGGCTTCATGTTGTTCTTGGTAAACCTTATTAACGGCTTGTAAGCTGTTATTGATTTTTTCTACGGTACGTTGGGTTTGTGCTAAAGAACTGCCCACGGGCATCAATATCCGTGCTTGCAATAAATTGCCTTCCACATCAGGAAAAGCTGAGAATTTGACCACACCTGACACTAATAAACTGACCGATAAGATAAACACGCCAACGACCGAACCCATAAATAAATAGCGATAAATAATCAGTTTTTTTACCCAACCATTCACTTTGTTGTGCAGAGCTTCAAAAGCGCTGGTGAATTGTTGTCTGATTTTGGGAATAGGCCGATCCGAGCCTTTTTGTAATGAATGTTGTAAATGATGTGGGAGAATCAAAAAAGCTTCCACTAATGAAATACTAATCACTGAAATCAGAACGGCAGGAATGGTATACAGTAATTGCCCTATATCGCCATTAAGGAATAATAAGCCAACAAAAACGCACAAGGTAGTGACATAGGAAGACAGTACGCCATTTTTAACTTCCATCGTGCCATCAATCGCGGCTTGTATCGCTGTTTTACCCAATGAAATGTGCTTACCGATGCTTTCGCTAATAACGATGGCATCGTCCATCAGAATACCCAGCGCCAGTAACAAAGCGACCATCGACAGCATATTAATACTAATGCCCCACTGGACTAATAAAAAGGCACTGGCAAGGAAAGAAACCGGTAAGCCCATGACCACCCAAAATGCATAACGTGAGCCAAAAAATAGCCACATAACGGTAAACACCAAGAGCAAACCCTGCCAAGCATTTTTGATCAGCATAGCAATGCGGTCATTGACGATGCTAGTGAAATCTTGCGTTAAATTAAATTGTACTTGTGCCGGTAAACGCTGTTGTTCATCGCTAATAAATTGTTTAACCGTCTCTAAAATACGCAAGCTGTCATCTTGGGTATTTTTGCGTATTTTTAAAAATGCGGTAGGTAAATTATTATAAGTCGCCTGATCTTCTGCCTTTTCAAAAGTATCGATAATCGTCGCTATATCACCTAAACGCACTTCATTGCCCTGTTCACCTTTTATAATGACTAACTCTTTGAGTTCATCCGGTGAACGGCGCTCATCATTAACGCGGATTTGATAATCGCGTTCCGCGGTTTGAATTTCCCCAGTGGGTAAATCCAGATTTTGCTGGGCGATACGCATGGCGACAGTTTGTAAACTCAGTCCGTAAAGACGTAATTTATCCTGCGTTAGCTGGATTTGAAATTGGCGTTTGGAGAAACCTTCAACACTGACTAAAGGAATGCCGGGCACGCGCAACATGCGTTGTTTAATCTCTTCAGCGAGGTCTTTTAATTCGGTTTTCGGCAAATTGGCACTGAGTGCAATCGTAACGACATCTTGCGTGCGCCCTAATTCGCGAATAATCGGTTCTTCGCTATCAATAGGGAAATTGTCGATTTCATCAACCGCACTGCGTATATCATTGGTGAATTGTACAAAATCACCGCTTTCCTGCATTTTAACAGTGGCAATCGCTAAAGATTGCCGTGCTTCGCAGCGAACTTCATCAATAAAGCTGGTGCCATC
>JAIPFI010000126.1 GCA_021736705.1 Methylococcaceae bacterium
ATAATTCCGTGTTAGGGAGTGTGCATAATTCATCACAAATCCAGTAGCGCCGTTTTTCTAATCGACCATGGTTATTATCCACTTCCTCATGGTAACTATAATTAATGCCTTGAAACTCATGCTGCCGAGCGGTGACAAAAAAATTTTCTATCGCTTCGTGCAACTCACTTCGATTACCTTTAAGCCCCAGACAATAGTCACCGCCTTGATCAATGATTTGCTCAGCAAGGTACGCTGACAGCTCATTGCATCGAATGAAGTGGAAATCTTCAGTCCCATATGTCTCAACTTAACAATACCATAGCTTATGCTCAATATTATCTGGATTTTCTTTTTTATCAGCGCTTTTATTACCGCCTTATTCAAACTACTCTATCTGGGCGAACACGCCATTTTTACCGAGTTGATGGCCGCTTTATTTGCCATGTCAAAAACGGCCTTTGAAATTTCCTTAGGTTTAACCGGCGTCCTTGCCTTGTGGTTAGGCATTATGCGCATTGGTGAACGCAGTGGTTTTATCGACTTACTAACACGAGGATTGACGCCTTTATTTAGTAAATTAATGCCCGAAGTGCCTGCGCATCATCCAGCGCTCGGAGCCATGGTAATGAATATTTCTGCCAACGCACTAGGACTGGATAATGCCGCCACGCCATTAGGCATTAAAGCTATGCAGGAATTACAAAGCTTAAACCCCAATAAAGAGACGGCTAGTAATGCGCAAATTTTATTTCTGGTTATTAATACTTCGGCTGTCACTTTATTTCCAGTCACTATATTTACTTATCGCGCTCAACTAGGCGCAGCGCATCCAACTGACGTATTTATTCCTATTTTATTAGCCACCTATATGTCTACGCTTTGTGGTTTATTAGCCGTGGCCTGGGTACAAAAACTGAACTTATGGGATAAAACTATCCTTTCCTATTTAGGTGGTTTTAGCTTATTAGTGGCGGGGATTATTTATTATTTCGCACAACTCAGTCAGGCTGAAATGCTTTTGCAATCTGCATTAATCAGTAATCTGATTTTATTTACGCTGATTATTATTTTCATTGCTACCGCGGCTTATAAAAAAATAGATGCCTATCAAGCTTTTATTGAAGGTGCACAAGAAGGCTTTCAAACAGCGATTGTCATCATTCCTTATTTAGTTGCCATGTTAGTTGCCATAGGCGTTTTTCGCGCTAGTGGCGCATTAGAACTACTAATGAATGGCTTACGTTTTGCTGTGATGCAAGCCAATTTAGATCCGCGCTTTATTGATGCCATGCCAACTGCTTTAATGAAACCCTTTAGCGGCAGCGGCGCACGCGCAATGATGGTCGATACGATGCAAACCTTTGGCGCTGATTCTTTTGCTGGCCGTTTATCATCCATTGTACAAGGCAGCACCGAAACCACTTTTTATGTTTTGGCTGTTTACTTTGGCTCAGTCGGCATTAAAAATATTCGTCATGCACTGGCTTGTGGGATAATAGCGGATTTTGCGGGGATTGTTTCCGCAATCTTTATCGCCTATTGGTTTTTCGCATAATGTTAGTTCACCTTAGAACCCTCGGTTGTCGTCTTAATGAAGCAGAATTGGAAAGTTGGGCGCAAGCTTTTCAAAAAGCAGGCCACCAAATTACCCGCGAACAAAATGAAGCTCAGCTGATTATTGTTAATTCCTGCGCCGTCACACAAGATGCAGTGCGCAAATCACGTCAACTTATTCGCCGTATCCATAGAGATAACCCTAGCGCAAAAATCGTTGCCAGCGGTTGTTATGTCACCCTTAATTCTGATGAAGCTGCGGAATTGTTAGGCGTGGATTTAATCGTTAGTAATCAAGATAAAGACCGTCTGGTCGAGCTTGCCATCCAAGAATTAGAAATTCCGAGCATGCCAGCCATGTCCACCGAACCCGGTGAAATTTCTTTATTTAGCCGCGGTAGACAGCGTGCTTTTGTTAAAGTGCAAGATGGTTGTCGTTATCGTTGCACTTTTTGTATTGTAACTGTTGCACGCGGCGAAGAAAAAAGCACACCGATAGAACAGATTGTTCAAGATGTGAATCGACTGGTTGAGCAAGGCATTAATGAAGTTATATTAACGGGTGTTCATTTAGGTGGCTACGGTTCAGATATTGAGCAAAATCTTGCGAATTTAATCACTGCCATTTTGCAACAAACGACCGTTCCACGCTTACGTTTAGGTTCTTTAGAGCCATGGGATTTGCCGGATAATTTCTTTGCTTTATTTAATAATCGACGCCTTATGCCGCACTTACATTTGCCTTTGCAAAGTGGCTCAGATAGCGTATTAAAACGTATGGCACGGCGCTGTAAAACGGAAGAGTTTACTCAGATTATTGCTGATGCGCGCGCTCAAGTGCCGCATATTAATATCACTACCGATATTATCGTCGGTTTTCCCGGTGAAACAGAACAAGAATGGCAAGAAAGCTTTGCCTATATTAAAAGCATTGGTTTTGGCCATATTCACATTTTCACTTACTCGACACGCGCCGACACCAAAGCCGCCACCTTGCCAGAGCAAGTACCTAATGCTGTTAAAAAGCAACGCAGTCAGCAATTGCATAAACTCGCCGAAACAATGAAACAGGACTTTTTCAGCCAAAACCAAGGCCAATCGTTTGACGTCTTATGGGAAGGTCAAAAAGAAGAGCTCAACGTACAAAGTCATAAAGTGTTTGGTTACACACCCAATTATTTACGCGTTGTCGCTATTATAGATAACAGCCAGTCATTAGAAAATCAAATACTTGAAGCTAAAATCATGAAAATTACTCCGGAGTATCTTTTGGCTGAACTTGCTTGAGGCCATCACAACGATAGACAAAACCCATCATCGTTTGCTTGGTTTTAGTGCTGGTTAACTTGGCATTTTCATCAAATTGCTGATGTATATAAACAAGATTTCCGCCCATTTCATAGGCTTTATTCTTCATTTGATTGGCAGCACCTTTATGAATATCGGCATCCGACATAAAATCACCTGAAACCATGCCGCCATCAGAAGCTGAAGCCTGCCCTATAAACTCGCAGGCTTCTTTTTTAGGCTGTGCATAAATAAGTTGCACAATACCCGCCCCTTCATTTAAATCAATTGCACAACTATTTATCATTAAGATAAACAGCGGTACAGTGCGCTTTAAAAATCGCCATAGTTGACTACTCACCTTGTTGCTCTGTCACTGGTTGCTTAAGCGCATCGTCTTGGTTTAAGACTTCAGGCACCGTGACTATCTCTTTCTTAACAAAAACATCTTGTCTAAAAAAAGTCAAAATAAGATGCGTCAAAGCACTTTCCTGCTTAGTAGTAAAAATATATTGGGCATGCTCTTTGCCACTTAATATTTCAATAATTTTTGGATTATTAGGTGCTTTATCAAAATTAGCCTTAATAGCAGAAATTGACGGCTCATCCTCGCTAGCAATGAATAATAAATAGCCTTTCATTTTCTCTGGTTCTGCAATATGCACAGGAGACAATAAAACCATCCGATTTATATCTTTCGGTTCGGACTCAACACTTGCTTGAGCAGCCGCAGTTGCTCCCATACTTGCGCCTAATATTGAAATTTTAGTGACGCCTTGCTCTTTTAAAAACTGCACCGCTGCTAAAATATCTTCATATAAAGCACCCGGCTTATCACCTAAAGTAGATTTACCATAACCTCTAAAATTAATTGCCAGAACAGTATAATTTTTATCAATTAACCGCGTCTCAATACTTCCCCAACTATCTTTATCAAATGCAGCACCATGAGCCAAAATAACACCCTCTGGACCTCGCAAAACAAGGTCGGCCTGAATACTGGCATTATCTGCTGTAGTTAAAACGACCTCTTTAGCCCATAAATTTGCACTAGAAAACATAACGGCCACAAACAAAAATATACGTATCATAAAAAATATCCTTTAAAAAATTTCCAAATCTTAATTAATTATTGTGCATTAAAATCTTTAACTTTAACTACTGATCAAGACGCTGAATTTAAGTTTTAATAGTAGTAAAATTAATTTATTTCAATCGTGCTTTAATAGAGTATTACGCTTCATCAAAGATGACAATCGAATTATTCTGCACCTTACGGACTTTGAGTAACTACGTCACATTACTACACATATTCAAAACAAATTATCTATTTACTGTTAAACTTAAAACACGCCTTATTTAGCCACTCTTTCGTAGATCATGACCGACATCGCCCATCAGATATCAGCCATTAACCAAGCGGCTGATGCAATACTGAAACATAAAGTTAATAGCTTGCAAGTTATTCCGGCTGTCGCGATTAAACTGTTACGCTTAACGCAAGATGAAAATACTAATATAGCCGATTTATCTCTACTGATAGAAACTGAGCCAGCACTAACGGCAAAAGTACTGCGTAATGTTAATTCTGCAGCCTTTGCTCTCAGAAATAAAATCACCTCGATTAAACGAGCCGTAAATATTTTAGGTTTTTCCGCAGTACGTCAACTCGCGCTAAATCAATTATTCTACAACAAGCTTATAGATCACAAAGCTAAGCAACAATTTGACCAACTTTTTTTCTGGCAGCACTGTTTATTTGTAGCCTCGCTCAGTCGCGCCATAGCAAGCGCCTTCCAACATCCTGACCCTGATCTTATTTATACGGCAGGCCTAATGCACGATATAGGTAAAATCGTATTAGAAACACATGGCAAAGTGAGTTACAGCGACTTTATTCTTGCCTGTAAAAATGACGAACAACCTACCCTATTAGGCGAGCATGATTTCTTCGGCTTAAATCATGCTGAAATGGGCTATGCATTCTGTCAGCAATGGGATATCCCCGAGCAAATTAGCGCCATCGTTTATTGTCATCATGAACTACCTGATAACAATAGCCCTTTTGCCATTTATAAACGCGACATTGCGATTGTCAATTTCGCTAATTATATTGCGTGGATGCAAGGTATAGGTTCTATTGCGTTTAACAACCCACCTGAATTGCATTCTGAAACTTCCAAGTACCTTGCTATTGAAAAACTAGATTTGGAAACTTTACTCAGTCATGTTGATCAAGAGATGCAGTATACTCGTGAATTTTATGGCATACAGTTCCCTAATATTAATCGTTTGCGCGCCGCATTAGTGCAAACCACATTATTGCTAAGTGCTCACAATAAACGCAATAGTAAATCAGCTATGCGCACTGATAATATTTCCATTACCAGTCTGACTACACCTCACAAAAGCCTGATCTCTAACGAAATAGTCCCATGGACATTAGCTGTCATTCAAAAAGATTTTGCTTTTGAACGCTTGCTTATGCTTGATATTAATCCTAAACAACGTAGCTTGGCGGCCACTTATACTTGGCCCGAAGCAATTGATAAAAATAGTTTACAAGCCTTCAATATCAAACTTGATGAGCTACCCAGCACTATTTTAAGCAGCTTAAGAGAACGTAATGCTGCCATTATTAATGTTAATAACAACAAAAACACATCCATTCTCAAGCAATTTGGTGTTCAAGAATTTCTTATTATCCCTGTATTAAGTCTTAACCGACTGGTAGCGATTCTATATGCAGATAAGCACAAAACAAAGACCCCCATAGCAGAGCATTGCGTGAATCAAATCATACCTATCATTCATGAACTGGGTGTCGCCTTAGCGAATGCCAAACGCTTTGAACTAGAAAAGAAAAGAGCGGAACTTGATTCATTAACAGGCTTATTAAATAAACGTATGGTTACTGATTTCTTAACTCAAACGTTTGAATTAAAGCCTGAGCAACTCAATACAGTTGCTGTTGGCTTTATTGATATTGATTATTTTAAAAAATTTAATGATACCTGTGGCCACCAGGCCGGTGATGATGTACTCAAAATCGTCGCCCAAATCATGCGCACACTGACACGTCCGAGTGACTTCATTGGTCGTTATGGCGGTGAAGAATTTGTTTTTATCCTGCGTAATACCGACAAACAAGGCGCTTTTAGCTATGCTGAACGTATTCGCCAAGAAATTGAACGCAAAGGCATTATTCTCAGTCAACGCTTTCAAGGTCATGCTCTCACCGTAAGTATAGGCGTTAGTTTATATAGACCTGATTTCAGTACTTATCAAGAAATGATCGAAGTCGCTGATAGTGCTATGTATAGCGCAAAAAATGATGGTCGTAACTGCATTAAAATCAAATAGAAACACCCTTACTATCAGGCTCCTGTCTAGCAAACATCGACTTTTTTAAGGTAAAATTCAATTTATTTCAATATAACGGTTTATACCTTTATCTTATTTCGGGGGGAATAAGTTTATGTTAGATTTTCTAATCAAATATCGTGGGTTGTTTGTCGTCTTATTTGTATTGCCAGCATCCTTGGCTTTTAAAGCCTATATGGGCACCCGCAATCGATTAGTATTCTGGTTAAATAGTGCACCAGAAAAACATGATGATAAAGTCAAAAAAGTACAGCAACAAGTTCTAGCCTGGCAGCAAAAAACGGGGGGGAAAATCCCAATGTGTACCGCTAGACCTGGCTGGCAAGCTATGTCACACAAACAGGGTAATTATAAAAAAACTCATTATCAAGTTGATGTCAGCTTAATGGATATTTTACAAATTGATGAGAAAAAAGGCACAGTACGACTTGAGCCTATGGCTAATATGGGGCAAATTTCCGCGCTGTTAAAACCCTTAGGCTGGTCTTTGGCGGTTGTGCCTGAATTAGATGCCTTAACCGTTGGTGGTTTAATTAATGGTTTCGGTATTGAATCTAGTTCACATAAATACGGGCTATTTCAGTCTATTTGTGAAAGCTTGGAAATTGTCACCGCTAATGGCGACTTAGTTAAATGCTCAAAAGAAGAAAATAGCGAACTATTTTACGCAATCCCTTGGTCTTACGGCTCATTAGGTTTTCTCGTCTGTGCAGAAATTAAAATTATTCCTAGCAAAGATTATGTACAGCTTTCTTATATTCCCTTTAAGAGTAAACACGCCTTTATAGAGCGATTTACCGAAGAATCTCTAAAGCCCGCTAATGAAGCCTATGATTTCATTGAAGGACTGATGTATTCCGAGCAGGAAGGCGTTTTAATGCTGGGTAATTTTGCTGACAAAGTACCTTCAGGAAAAACTAAAAATGCCATCAACAACTTTTGGAAACCTTGGTTTTATGAGCATGTACGCGCTATATTAAAGCAAAACACAGAACAAGAAGAATGGATTCCTTTGCGTCATTATTATCACCGCCACACGCGCTCCTTGTTCTGGGAAATGGCGCTTATCATTCCCTTCGGTAATAGCCCTTGGTTTCGCTACCTATTAGGTTGGATGTCACCACCTGAAGTTTCTTTATTAAAGCTCACGGATACTGAAACTTTACATAAACTCTATGATGCTCACCACATGGATCAAGACTTTTTATTGCCTCTGTCCAATTTAGATAAATCACTCACCTATTTTGATAAAGAAGTAGATTTTTATCCTTTATGGCTCTGCCCTATGCGTATTTTTGCAACACCGATACGCGGGATGATTAATCCCCTGCCTAATGAGCAAATGTTTGTTGATGTCGGTATTTACGGCGAACCCAATGTCGATAATTACAATTCCAAAGAGACCACACGCAAGCTAGAAGCGTTTATGCGCGACATGGGTGGATTTCAAGCCTTATATGCAGATACCTTTCAGACCCGCGAAGAATTCCGCGAGATGTTTGACCATAGCTTACTGGATAAATTACGCGAACAAACGGGGGCTGTTAAAGCATTTCCAGAGCCATTTGATAAAGTTTCGCGGGCGGCAAGAACCTAAATTGCACCAAGATTGTATTAAATTAAGCCTTTAACCCGATACTGCCCTTTGGTTTTCAAAGTCACAGTAGCGGGTTTTGAGCTTTCATTTTTCCAATACCAACCATGCGTGCCGGTAAACGGAGCAACTAGCACACCCTCGGCTTTACTAGCTGTAGTTTCTTGGTAGCTTTTAAAATAACCCGTTTTATTACCGGCCGGTTCGCCATGAAAATCAAAATATAATTGCGCGCCATCACTTGCCCATGCATAGGACATCTCAGCCTGTTGATCCAAATAAAACTTATATTCTAATTCTGAAGCGGCTGGAATAGTAATCATCACTATATCCTGCCAATTAGCCATAGCATCGCCCGTTGGACAGGCAAGTACCGCTTTTTGACTTTGCTCGACTGGCTTAGCCAATACAGTCAAGCCCAGCGCCTTACCCAGACCCGTTGGATCAATCGCATATTCAGCGGGCCCAACAAAAGCAATTAAAACAAAAAATGCAAGGCAGACCGCACCGATCATACTAATAATCAGCGTTTTTAAAGATTGTACTGGGATATTTGTTTCATTCATAACCATTACACCATCAAGATAAAGCCAGCCATCTGATAGCCGAATAAAATTAAGCCACCACTCATTAACAAAGTATTAGTCAGCATTGCAAAAGCGTAATAGCTGTGAAAACGCCGCCAAATATTTAAAGCCAGTAAAATAAACAATAAGGCAAAAATTTGCCCCAGCTCAACCCCGACATTAAAAGCCAGTAGGTTTTTCCATAAATCTTGTTGCGGTAAGTCAAAATCTTGTAATTTTGTCGCCAACCCCAAGCCATGAAATAAACCAAAAATCAACACAGCCGCTTGGGTATTGGGTTGAAATCCAAACAAGCGCTGAAAGCCGCCTAAATTATCAAAACCTTTATAAACGACCGATAACCCGATAATAGCATCAATTAAATAAGCATTAACCGCAACATCGCCTAACACCAGGGTAAACGCATTAAAATTATTTCCCCAACAATAACTTAGCTCTATAGTCATCACTCCATGCCGCTTTGTTCATTTTCTTCTTAACACTCATTTTGGAAGGCTCATTTTGAAATAAATTTAAACAAATATGCCGGA
>JAIPFI010000127.1 GCA_021736705.1 Methylococcaceae bacterium
GGTAAAAAACAGTACTGTATGCGGTCTTTCGCGTGCTTTAGATCGAGATATTGATCGAGCAGGTGAAGCGTTAAAAGGTGCCGAGCGTTCGCGTATTCATACGTTTATCGCGACTTCACCTATCCATATGCAGATGAAGTTAAAAATGTCACCTGAGCAGGTTATTGAATATGCCGTACGCGCGGTTAAGCGCGCACGTCAATATACCGATGATGTGGAATTTTCTGCTGAAGATGCTGGGCGCTCCGAAGAAGATTTTTTATGTCGTATTTTAGAAGCCGTCATTAATGCTGGGGCAACCACCTTAAATATTCCTGATACCGTCGGTTATAGTATTCCTTCTGAGTTTGGGGCAACGATTGCGAATTTAATGCAACGTATTCCTAATGCCGATAAAGCGATTTTTTCCGTACATTGCCATAATGATTTAGGTATGGCCGTCGCCAATTCTTTATCTGCGGTAATGAATGGTGCGCGTCAGGTTGAGTGTACGATTAACGGTTTGGGCGAGCGCGCTGGTAATGCTTCTTTAGAGGAAGTGGTGATGGCAATTAAAACGCGTCACGATGCCTTTAATTGTGAAACTCGCTTGGATACCCGAGAAATTTTGGCCTGTTCAAAGTTGGTGTCTAGCATTACAGGCTTTCCTGTACAGCCGAATAAAGCCATTGTCGGCGCTAATGCCTTTGCCCATGAATCGGGTATTCATCAAGATGGTGTATTAAAAAACCGTGAAACTTATGAAATTATGCGTGCTGAAGACGTTGGTTGGTCAGCTAATCGCATGGTATTAGGGAAACACTCAGGGCGCAATGCCTTTAAAAGTCGTATGACTGAATTAGGCTTTGAATTTCATTCTGAGTCAGAATTAAATGATGCCTTTTATCGCTTTAAACAATTAGCCGATAAAAAACATGAGATTTTTGATGAAGATTTACAAGCTTTAATTACTGAGGTGAGTTCTGAAACAGAAGAGGAACATTTTAAATTAATTGCTTTAAAAGTGTGCTCAGAAACGGGTGAAACACCCAATTCAACAGTAACGGTTAGAGTGGGTGATGATGAATTAACCGGTAGTGCAAAAGGTAGTGGTGCGGTTGATGCAAGTTTGAAAGCGATTGATTCTCTTGTTAAATCAGGCGCTACATTGGAGTTATATTCGGTTAACAATATTACCAACGGCACGGATGCTCAAGGTGATGTTACGGTTAGACTAGCGAAAGGTGGCCGTGTTGTTAATGGTTTGGGGGCGGATACCGATATTGTGATTGCTTCCGCGAAAGCCTATATTAATGCTCTAAACAAATTAGAGCATAAAGGTATTAAGCAGCATCCTCAGGTTTAATGTAACCCGAATTGCTGTGTTTTTTCTCGTTCCCAAATGGAGATTGGGGGCAAGAAAAAACTAGGTTAATAATTTTAAGAGTATCTACAAAACTTGTTAAACCTTATATGGATAATGCAACGCGATTACAGTATTTAGCTGCTATGGGCATCGATGTCTGGGTGCCTCGTTATGCTGAAGAAGGCGCAGAAGTGCAAGCGCAAGCGCCCGTAATCGACAGCCAAGAAGATAGCTGGGAAGCTTTAAATGCAGAAATGCGTGCTTGTCAGCAATGCACTCTTAGTGAGGCGCGGCAGCAAGTTGTCATCGGCTCTGGTAATCCTCGCGCTGATTGGCTTTGGGTAACGGAAGCACCTAGCTTAGCAGATGAGCAGCAGGGCATGCCTTTTGCAGATGAGGCGGGTGAGTTGTTAACCGAAATGCTCAGAGCTATGCAATTAAACAGGGATGAGATATTTATAACGCATATTGTAAAATGCAGGCCAACTGAAGATCATGATCCGAAAGTAGCAGAACTAAATGCTTGCACACCGTTTTTGGTGCGACAAGTCAATTTTATTCAACCTAAGATAATTATTGCTGTAGGGCGTATTGCTGCACATCAATTATTACAAAGTAAAGCAAGCTTAGGTGAGTTGCGAGAAAGCAGTCATGAATTCTCAGGTATTCCTTTAGTTGTGATGTATCATCCTGCTTATTTATTGCGTACTTTAAGTAAGAAGCGTGAGGCATGGCAAGATATGCAACGAGCATTAAGCCTTTTTTCAAAACAACAACAACAATAATAATGATAAAACGCGTATTTCAGCTAGTAAAAGGCTTTGTAACTTATGATGCCGACCGAGAATTTTATGCCAAAGTATTTCCAGAATCATTAAATAGAGTAGAACTCATGCGTTTTCGTAAAATGTCTAAGGCTGACCTGCCTGAAGTGCTGAAGATAGAACATGCCGGATATAATTTTCCGTGGCCCGAAGGTATTTTTCTTGATTGTTTAAAGGCTGCTCATTACGATTGTTGGGTGTGTGAAGATACAGAAAATAAAATGACCGCTTTTTGTATTGTTTCCACGGCAGTGGGGGAAGCCACAATACTTAATCTTTGTATTGCTCCTGATGAGCGTAAGCAGGGCTTAGGTGGCAAATTTATGCGTCATGTTATTGAAGCGGCGCGAGATAGAAAAGCTGAAAGTGTTTTTTTAGAAGTGCGCCCATCAAATACGGCGGCCGTTGCTTTATATGAAAGCTTAGGTTTTAATGAAATTGGCATTCGTCCAGGTTATTATAAAACAGCCAGTGGCGAGCGCGAAGATGCCCTAATGATGGCTTATACACTTATTCCGAACGAGCAATAATATTTAGGTGCAAATGTCAGAATCTCCTTAATGCTTTGTCGTTGAGCTTGTGATAACTGGGTTTTGAGCAAATATCCTCTCTGCATCGACCTTATCAAAACTATATTTTGCACTGCAAAATTCACAGTCGGCAACAATGGTGTCTTGCTCGGCTAATAGCTCATCGACCGCCTCACGACCTAAAGAGAGCAAAGTTGATTCGACTTTTTCAGGTGAGCAATGACACTTAAAACTCACGGTTTCCGGCGCAAATAAACGTAATTCCTCATTATGAAATAAACGATGTAGCATGTCTTCACAAGAAAGCGTTAATAACTCTTCTTCTGTGATGGTGTTGCTCAAAGTCTCAATACGCGCCCAGTCTTCAAGATCCTGTTCGTTTTTCGCCGAAGGCAGTTCTTGAATTAAAAAACCGACAGCTTGATGTTCATTAGCAAATAACCAGAGACGTGTTTTTAATTGTTCTGATTGGGTGAAATAGTTTTCTACTGCGCCAGCTAGGTGTTCGCCAGTCAGCGGTACGATGCCTTGATAAGGTTCGCCTTCTTTAGGTTCAATGGTCAATGCCATATAGCCCTCGCCCAGTAGATTCTGTAAATTGTCATCAGACATGGTGTCAGAGCAACGAATCCAACCGCGAATTTCATGCTTATTAGTGCTTTGGGCCACCATAGATTTGATTGCACCATCACCTTGCGCTTGTAAAATCAGCGTGCCATTAAATTTAATCGTCGCGGAAAGTAAGACTGCGGCAGCGAGTGCTTCACCTAATTTCTGCATAGCGGCTTCAGGATACTGGTGATGTTGCTTTGCGGCTTGCCAGCTAGCGGTTAAATTTAACCATTCACCGCGCACGGCTAAATCGTCAAATAAAAAGCGGCGTAAAACGTCTGTTTGTTTCATAAGTTATATCGGTATCTATCTGAATAATGATGGGCATTATACGCTTAATTCATTCCCCCTACTAAGCCCATATCAGTATAATAAGGTATATAGAGACAATTTATTATTTGAGTGATATGACTAAAAAAGCAATTATTTTATTATCCGGTGGTTTGGATTCGGTGACTGTTTTGGCAATGGCTAAACAACAAGGCTATTCAATTTACGCATTGAGTTTTGATTATGGTCAAAAACATAATGCAGAATTGGCATCTGCACAAAGAATAGCGCAGCATTATCAGGTGCTGGAGCATAAAGTGATTACTTTGGGTTTGGGTTCAATTAGTGGTTCCGCATTAACTGATGCCGCTTTGACTGTGCCGATTACGCCGCAAGAAGGCATTCCGGTTACCTATGTGCCAGCTAGAAATACGATTTTTCTTTCTTTTGCACTAGGTTGGGCAGAAGTCATAGACGCGCATGATATTTTTATTGGTGTGAATGCAGTGGATTATTCGGGTTATCCCGATTGTCGGCCAAAGTTTATCGAGGCATTTCAAGCTTTGGCGAATTTAGCCACGAAAGCCGGTGTCGAAGGACATGAAATTAAAGTGCATGCCCCTCTTATTCATATGAGTAAGGGCGAGATCATTCAACAAGGCGTTCAGCTTGGCGTTGATTATGCGCGGACAGTTTCTTGTTATGCTGCCAGCCCTGAAGGTTTTGCCTGTGGTGAGTGTGATGCCTGCCGTTTAAGAAAAATAGGTTTTGAACAGGCAGGTATTGCTGATCCAACGCCTTACCAAAACAAGTAAAACTGCCTATTGCGCAGTGTTATAATTTACAAATCAATCGATTTGCCTAGGATGCTTATATGAACGAAGAATTTGATGTTTTGATTGTCGGTGGTGGCATGGTGGGTGCGGCAGTCGCTTGTGCTTTAGGGGGCAGTGATCTTAAAGTAGGCCTAGTCGAACAGTCTATGCCTGAGGCATTTTTACCTGAGCAACCCCATGATATGCGCGTTTCAGCACTCAGCATTGCTTCTAAAACTATTCTGGCAACAGTTGGAGCATGGGATTCGGTTATCGGCATGCGCAGCTGTCCTTTTAAACGTATGCGCGTGTGGGAAACGGCCGGCGATACCGAATTTAATAGTGATGCCATTGATTATGATGCGCTGGGCTATATCGTCGAAAATCGGGTTACGCAACTGGCTTTATTGCACAGAGCGCAAGATTTTCCTAATGTTCAATTACTCTGTCCGGCGAGCATTAAAAAGATTCATTATGCGGGTGGTCGGGGCAGTGTTGAATTAGAGGATGGCCGCAGTCTTTCGGCTAAAGTCATGGTTGGCGCGGATGGTGGACAATCTCGCGTTAGGCAAACCGCTGGTTTAGGTGTGACCAGTTGGGATTATCGGCAGCATGCGATGGTGATTAATGTTGCAACCGATTATGAACAGCAAGATATTACCTGGCAGCGTTTTGTACCCACCGGGCCGCAAGCCTTTTTACCTTTAACAGGGCATTATGGTTCTATCGTTTGGTATAATACGCCAGATGAAGTGAAGCGATTGAAGGCTTTGCCTGAATTGGATTTATTGGCTGAATTAACAACCACGTTTCCCGACTGTTTGGGCAAAATAAATAAAATTTTGGGCGTTGCCAGTTTTCCATTAAAACGTCAGCATGCTCAAGAATATGTCAGTCAAGGTGTCGCTTTAGTTGGCGATGCGGCGCACATGATTAACCCTTTAGCGGGACAGGGTGTGAATATCGGTTTATTAGATGCGGCAATGCTGGCAGAAGTATTGCTTGAAGCAAATGATAAAGGCAAGAATATTGCCGATTTAGCCGTACTAAAGCGTTATGAACGCTTACGCCGCAATGAGAATCTAAAAATGATGACCGTCATGGATCTGTTTTATCGTGTTTTTAGTAATAAGGCGCTACCCGTTAAATTTTTTAGAAACTTGGGCTTAGGCTTGGCAGAACGTATTACGCCATTAAAAAACAAAGTGATGCGTGGCGCGATGGGCTTGGAAGGGCGATTGCCTAAATTAGCAAAAGGCGAAACCATTATTTCATGAACAATTCAGTCGCTTTAAGAACACTTTTATTTAAAGAAATACGCCGCTTTTCTCGTATTTGGCCGCAAACTTTATTGCCTCCTGCGATAACTACCTCCTTATATTTTCTAATTTTTGGTAAATTAATAGGTGCGCGTATCGGGGCAGTTAATGGCGTAAGTTATATGGACTATATTGTGCCTGGTGTGATTTTAATGTCAGTGATTAATCACGCGTATTCCAATGTCGTTTCGTCTTTTTATTCGACAAAATTTCAACGTCATATTGAAGAATTGCTGGTTGCGCCTGTACCTAATTGGGTAATATTGGCTGGTTATATTGGTGGAGGGGTAGCACGAGGCGTCTTAGTGGGAGGTGTCGTCGCTGCTATTTCTACAATATTTACCGATGTCACCTTGCATAATGGGTGGCTTGCAATCAGTGTGATTATATTAACCGCGACCTTATTTTCTTTAGCTGGTTTTATTAATGCGATTTTTGCTGATAGTTTTGATGATATTGCTATTATTCCCAATTTTGTTTTAACGCCGTTAAGTTATTTGGGCGGGGTTTTTTATTCGGTTTCGATGTTACCCGATATTTGGCAAAAAATAGCTCTGGCTAATCCAATTCTGTATATGATTAATGCCTTTCGTTATAGCTTGATTGGTATATCAGATGTAGATGTTTATATGGCAATGATGATGACACTTAGTTTTGTTGTGCTACTTGTTGTTTTTTGCTTGATTTTACTCGCAAAAGGGGTTGGGATTAAGAATTGATTTGGGGATAAGCGGTTGGTAATTTCATGTAACTCGGCTAGAATCAAAAGCTATCATTTTGTATTTACTCTTAGTTTTTTAATTTTAATGGAGAATAAAATTATGTTTACAAAAAAAAGTACGGCAATACTACTTAAAGCGACTGCTTTAAGTGCTACTGTCTCAGTTTTAACGGCCTGTGGTATAGCGCCACCTACAGCCGAAATTGCTTATGCAGAAGCCGCACTTCAGTCTGCTAGGAATGCTGATTTAGAAGGTAATGCTGGTGTTCAAATAGAGCGCGCAGCCAACAAATTGCAGCGAGCTAAAGCAGAATTAAAAGACGGTGAAAATGCTAAAGCGCTGCGATTGGCAAATGAAACAATCGCTGATGCCAACCTTGCTCAAGCAAAAGCGCAAGCGGGAATTGCACAGAGTTCTGAGAAGGATATGAAAAAAAGCCTTGAAATGTTGGAAGAACAGCTTAAATAAGCTTTTCTGATTTGAACTTATTAATTGGGATTTAATTTATGAAATCATTAACAGTAAGCAAGCTGCTTATTCCGACAATCTTAGTTACATTGGCTTCTGGCTGTGCCCAGCTACCAAAATCTCAGTCATTGCTAGATGCGGAGTCAGCGTATAGCTACGCAGCAAATAGCCCAAGTGTTCTTAAATATGCGACGCCTGAGTTAAATACGGCGAATAAAACACTGATGAGTGCAAAGGCAGCCGAAAACAAAGAGGATATGGCTTCTTTGGCTTATATTGCCAATACGCAAATTGAAACGGCAGTGACTAAAGCAGAAGCACAGCAGGCGCATCAAAATGCGAAAGCCTTAATGGCGCAAAAAGAGCAACTTATAGTTGCCGTTGTCGATGCAAAAAAAATGAGTGAACAGGAGCAGTTAGCTGCAATGCAGCAGCGCGTTGTTTCTATGGAAGAGCGTAATGCAGAAAGGGAAATTTTATTAGCGTTTGGTAAAATTGAATTTGTTACAGGAACAGCTGATTTAGTCCCCGGGGCAGTTTTTGGTGTTGATTTATTAGCCGAATATATGACTAAATATCCGACTAAAACGATTGTTCTTTCCGGGCATACTGATAGCGTAGGTAGCGCAGAGAAAAATAAAGAATTATCGCAACAACGAGCTAATTTTATTCGTAATGTTTTAATGACTAAAGGTGTTGATTCAAACCGTATTATTGCGATTGGATATGGTCAAAGCCAGCCTATTGCTTCTAATACTACAACCGCTGGACGCCAGAAAAATCGTCGTATCGAAATAAAATTTAATAATTAATTTCAGATTATATATTGATAGGCTTGTCTGGCTCTTTTGTTGTATAGCAGGCCTTGAATATATTGCATCATTCGTCACCGCATAAGGTACTTTTAGTTATGAGTGACTTATGAAATATAACAAGAATTAGGAATATGATAGTGAAACAAACAATTTTAGGCTTGCTAGCAAGCTCATTATTTTTAATGTCTTTTTCTTTCACCGCCGAAGCGGATGATTGTGATTTAGAATATAACATGAGTGGTTGGTCGATTTTATATGAAAGTTACAAAGGAAGCGGCGTAGTAACCTGTCCTAATGGCCGAGCTCTTGTCGAATTGAGGCTTACAGGTATTGGTGTTACCTTTGGCACTGCAGAAATTAGTGATGGTAAAGGTAAAATTCGTGGTGTAAAAGGTATTGAAGATATTTATGTTGAGGCTTTTCAGGTTGGTGGCAATGCCGGATTTAATTGGGCCGCTGACGGGCGCTGGATACCAAGAGGAAAACGCGATATAACGCTATCAGGAACAGGTGCCGGCTTTACTTTTGGCTTTTCTTTGGGAAGCTTTGAAATTAGGAAACCTTAAGTTTCTGTTGTACGCAAGGCAAGCGGATCAAAGTCCGCCTAGAATTTTTAAGTGATTGGAATTAATAAAATATGGATGTTGTCGTCATTGGTAGTGGCATAGGAGGTTTAACAGCCGCTGCTTTATTGGCAAAAGCGGGGCGACAAGTCTTAGTGTTAGAGCAGCATGACCGTGCGGGTGGTTATGCTCATGGTTTTAAACGCAAAAAATACACATTTGATGCCGGTGTTCACCTCACTAGCGGATGCGGCATGCGAGGCTTTGACGGTGGGCAAATCATTCGTAAAGTACTGCAAGCTGTCGATAGCTATGAGCAGCTTGAGTTTATTGAAATCAACCCCTTTGCCTTTGTTTCATTGCCTGAATTATCAGTTGAATTACCCTCGTCTATTGCTGCGCTTGTGCAGCAACTCGGAGACTTGTTTCCCCATGAGCGCGAAGGATTGCATGACTTATTAATGCTATGTTTGCAATTAGCAGAGCAAGTTGCTAAAGCAGATGATGTTATGGCATCACCTGACCTAAATCATCTCAATGCC
>JAIPFI010000128.1 GCA_021736705.1 Methylococcaceae bacterium
GGGTTCTTTTAATGTTATGTTAGCAAGCCTTTTTGTAAATTTATTCGTCAGTTCCTGTTGCAATCAATAGGAGTAGTTAGGTTTTAATCAGTAGGGGTTCTATGTCTGAATATTACGATCCAAAGACCTACCCAACGCAATGGAATTATTTGCAAACGGGGACTGTTGTTGATGATTACATTATTGAGCGCGAATTGGCTCGTGGTGGGTTTAGTTCTGTCTATTTAGCTAGGCAGCGCTCTGATCAAGTTCAAGTTGCTATTAAAGAATATTTGCCGCGTAAACTAGCGCACCGCACTTGGAATAATGAAGTTGTCGCTAATGATGAGGAGTCTAAAAAATTATTTGCTCGCGGCAGAGTGTTGTTTATAGAGGAAGCTAAAATACTGACAATACTTAAGCATCCTAATATCGTTGAGGTTATTAATTTTTTTCAGGCTAATTCGACTGTTTATTTAGTTATGACTTATGATTATGGAATAACCTTGGATAAGATATTAAAAGCGAAAGAGGTTAAGGTTACTGAGTCATGGTTAATGGATATCTTTGGTTCTTTATTAACAGGTTTGAAGTTAATTCATGAGCATAATATTTTACACTTAGACGTAAAGCCGGGTAATTTATTGATCCGCCCTGATAATGATGCTTTGTTATTAGATTTTGGTGCAATACAGCCTTATCCTCTGGATAAAAGTAAGTGTAAAACGTATATCTTAACTAAGGGCTTTTCGCCTATTGAACAGTATTCTGCCACAGGCGTTTTAGGGCCTTATTCAGATATTTATGCTGTGGGTGCCAGTATGCGGGCTTGTTTGGATTTTGATGTACCACCGCAAGCGCCTGATCGCGTTGCTAATGATGCGTTTCCGCTGGCACAGAAAGCTTATGCTAAAAAGTTAAATAAACGCTTTTTGGAGATTATAGATTGGGCTATGGAAGTCATGCCCGCAAACCGTCCGCAAACTGTCCAAGAACTGCAAGATGCCTTGGCAAATATGTAATGAAGGGTCACTTTTGACGTTAAATGTGACATATTCTTTTATACAACTGCGTTTAATGTTTATAAATGATAATATAACGCTTTTTCTTAATAACAATTGAATGCAGCTAATTCGCGGAATTAATCAGTTATCATCTTTTGCTCAGGGCTGTGTCCTGACCATTGGTAACTTCGATGGCGTACATATAGGTCATAGTATTGTTATTAATAAATTAGCTGAAAAAGGGCGTTTGTTAGGCTTGCCTGTTGTAGTCATGGTTTTTGAGCCGCAACCCTTAGAATTTTTTCTTAAAGATAACGCACCCTCACGGTTAACTCGCTTAAGAGAAAAGATAATACATTTTGAGAATTTGCCCGTTGATAATTTACTCATTGTTAATTTTAATCAACGATTTGCCAATATGGATCCTGACTACTTCATTCAACAAATATTGATTGAACGCTTAAATGTAAGGTATTTAGTGGTTGGTGATGACTTTCATTTTGGTAAGGCACGGCGCGGCAATTTTTCTTTATTACAAGACGCTGGGAAACAATACGGATTTAATGTGACCGATACAGTTTCTTATTTAATAAAAGGAACTCGGGTCAGTAGCACTTTAATTCGCGATGCCTTGAATGAAGGGGATTTAGCAACGGCTGAGTCTATGTTGGGGCGTAACTATTCTGTCTGTGGCAGAGTGGTACATGGTGAAAAATTAGGCAGGAAAATTGGTTTTCCGACCGCAAATATACAAATGTTACGCAAAAATACGCCGATAGCAGGTGTGTTTGCTGTTACCATGACGGGCATCGCTAATCAAGCCGTCAATGGCGTAGCAAATGTAGGAACACGGCCAACGGTTAATGGCGGATCAAAGGTGTTATTAGAAACACATTTGTTTGATTTTGACCAAGATATTTATGGAAAGTATGTAGAAGTGCATTTTAAACACAAAATACGAAGTGAAATGCGCTTCCAATCAGTGGAAGATTTAAAACGGCAGATTCAATTGGATACTGCTCAAGCGAAGACTTTATTGCAGATTTAATACAACATGACCATCGACTATAAAAGTACACTAAATTTACCGCAAACAGCCTTTCCTATGAAAGGTAACTTGGCGCAGCGCGAACCTGAACGTTTAAAGAAATGGACAGAAGCCGATTTATATCAAAAAATTCGTACTGAATTTGCCGGTAAGCCTCAGTTTATTTTGCATGACGGTCCTCCGTATGCGAATGGTGCTATTCATATTGGTCATGCAGTGAATAAAGTTTTAAAAGATATTATTCTTAAATCTAAAACTTTAGCGGGTTTTGATGCACCGTACGTTCCAGGATGGGATTGTCATGGTTTGCCAATTGAGCTGATGGTCGAAAAGAAAGTCGGTAAAGCGGGTGCTAAGGTGTCGGCTGAAGTGTTTCGTAAAGCGTGCCGTGAGTACGCTACCAAACAAGTCAAAATGCAAAAAGATGAGTTTATTCGTCTGGGTGTTTTAGGTGATTGGAGTCATCCTTATCTAACGATGGATTATAAGTTTGAAGCGAATATTATTCGCTCCTTGGGCAAAATTAATACCAAAGGTCATTTAAGTAAAGGCTCTAAGCCAGTGCATTGGTGTACGGATTGCGGTTCTGCTTTGGCTGAAGCCGAAGTCGAGTATGAAGATAAGCATTCGCCAGCGATTGATGTACGTTTTGAAGTATTAGATGAAGAGAAGCTGTTTGCGAGTTGTGAACGTATGCCTGAGAATAAAGGCGAAGGCCCTTTATCTGTGGTCATCTGGACAACAACGCCTTGGACTTTGCCGGCTAACCAAGGTGTCAGCTTAAATCCTAAATATGAATATGTGATTGTCCAATGTGAAAAAAACGGTCAAAAAGAACGTTTGGTTTTAGTTAACCAGTTATGGGTTGATGCAACTGAACGCTATGGCATGGAAAATTGCCGTGTTTTAGCGCATTGTCTGGGTAGTACCCTAGAAAATCAACTATTGATGCACCCTTTTTATCATCGTAAAGTACCGATTATTTTAGGCGATCATGTGACTGCAGAAGCAGGAACAGGTGCTGTACATACCGCGCCTGGGCATGGTCAAGACGATTATGTCGTGGGTCAGCGTTATGGTTTACCTATAGATAATCCGGTTGGTGATAATGGCGTATTTTTGCCTAATACTGAATTATTTGCCGGTGAGCATGTATTTTCGGCCAATGATCATGTGATTGAAGTTTTAATGAGCAAACATAAGTTGTTACATCATGAAGCTTTATTCCATAGCTATCCGCATTGCTGGCGCCATAAAACGCCGATTATTTTTCGCGCAACACCGCAGTGGTTTATTTCTATGGAGCAAGCTAAGCTGCGTGAGAAAGCATTAGAAGAAATTAAAAAAGTGCAGTGGTTACCAGAATGGGGTCAAGCACGTATTGAAGGTATGATTGAAAATCGACCTGACTGGTGTATTTCCAGACAACGTACTTGGGGCGTGCCGATTCCTTTCTTTATCCATAAGGAAACGGGTGAATTGCATCCTGAAACAGATAAATTGGTTGAAGATATTGCTTTGCATGTCGAACAAAAAGGTATTGAAGCTTGGTTTGCTTTGGATAAATCAGAGTGGTTAGGCGCTGAAGCTGAGCATTACGAAAAAATGCAAGATACCTTGGATGTTTGGTTTGATTCAGGCGTAACGCACCAAGCTGTTTTAAATCAGCGCGAGCAATTAAGATTCCCTGCGGATTTATATTTAGAAGGCTCTGATCAACATCGCGGTTGGTTTCAATCTTCATTATTATCATCAGTGGCAATGAATGGTGTTGCACCTTATAAAGCTGTGTTAACGCATGGTTTTACCGTGGATGCTGAAGGCAAGAAAATGTCTAAATCACGCGGTAATGTGGTTGCACCGCAAACCGTGATGAATTCCTTAGGGGCTGATGTCTTGCGTCTATGGGTTTCTGGTACCGATTACCGGGGTGAAATGACAGTTTCTGATGAAATTTTAACGCGCACCTCTGATGTGTATCGTCGTTTAAGAAATACCTCGCGCTTTTTATTATCTAATTTAGATGGATTTGATCCTGCCCAGCACCGTGTTGATGCAAAAGATATGCTCGCTTTAGATCGTTGGATTGTGGCTCGTGCGTTTACTTTGCAAGAAGAAGTGAAGCAAGCTTATGATCAATATCAATTTCATGTGATTAACCAAAAAGTACATCATTTTTGTGCGATGGACTTAGGTGGTTTTTATTTGGATATTATTAAAGATCGCCAATATACGGCTAAAGCGGATGGTTTGGCACGTCGTTCCGCACAAACTGCCATGTATCATGTGATGGAGGCGATGGTTCGCTGGTTAGCGCCAATTACCAGTTATACCGCGGATGAGATTTGGCAGTATATGCCCGGGAAACGTAGCGAGTCGGTATTATTAGAAACGTGGTATGAAGGCTTGTTTGCTTTAGATGATGATGCGCTTATGTCCAATGCTGATTGGGAGTGCGTGATGTCGGTACGCGAATCAGTGAGTAAAGAACTAGAGAAAATGCGTAAATCAGGCGTGATAGGAGCCTCGTTAAATGCAGAAGTCACTTTATATTGCGATGCTGAATATACGTCTATTTTGAATAAAATAGCGGAAGAGTTACATTTTGTTTTTATTACTTCACATGCTGTTGTTTTACCTATGCAAGATGCTAGTAATGATGCTGCAGTAACTGAGCTGGAAGGACTGAAAATCAAAGTGCTCGCTTCAGAACATGAAAAATGTGTGCGTTGTTGGCATTATAAAGAAGATGTGGGGACTCATAATGAGCATCCAGAATTATGTGGTCGTTGCGTGGAAAACATCTCGGGTGATGGTGAAGTTAGACAGTTTGCATAATCAAGTAAATTATCTAGCTAAGTGGGAGTGACTTTAATCATGATTAATCATGGCTAAAATCACTCCCACATGTTTATGTGAGTTTTAGTTTGCATTTTAAGAGTAAATATTTATGATGAAATGGCTATGGCTGTCAGGGTTGGCCTTAATACTTGATCAGATCAGTAAAATATGGATTGATACTAGCATGAGCTTATATCAGTCTATTCCCGTTTTTCCTGGATTTAGTATTACCTATGCACATAACTATGGTGCTGCGTTTAGTTTTTTAAGTGATGCAGGTGGTTGGCAGCGTTGGTTTTTTGCTGCCCTTGCTGCGGCAATAAGTATCGGATTAGTGATTTATATTAAACGATTAAAACCGAATGAAATTTTACTTGCTGTTTCTTTAAGTTTAATTCTGGGTGGCGCGCTTGGTAATTTAATTGACCGCATTATTTATGGTTATGTGATTGACTTTCTGGATGTGTATTACCAAACTTATCATTGGCCAGTGTTTAATATTGCCGATTCAGCGATTACTATTGGTGTAGCATTTATGCTCTATGAATCCTTTGTAGTAAAGGATAAGCTTGAGTGAATTATTTGAAGTACTTAGACTTTAGTTTGACAAAATAGCTGAATGGTTCACAGATTTAATTTACCAATACACTTAATTTCTTATGAAATAATAAAAAGGAGCACGAGCATGCCTGATTTAGCTAGAGAACGTATTAGATTTATTGCAGAACTACATGAGGTTTTTTTGGTAAACAAAGGTTTTGGTGCCTTTGCTTATGTTTCTATTAATGATGTATTGGCGCTGTTCGAGCAGTATTTAGAATCGGGTGAGCCTGCGAAAAAAGTTATTAATCGTTATGTGCACTCTATTTAATAACTGAACATATTCTAATTAGCATACTGCCATTTCCGAGAAATATTGCGAGTGGTGGTGTGGTTTTGATTGATAGAAAAATTGTAGTTTATTTTTTGTAGTGCTCTTAGGTAAGAGTCAAATATCTGTGGATTTCATCTTAGATAAAGATTATATCTCTTTCATTTCCCAGTCTTTTTATTTATCTTTATATCGCGATAAATATGTCCTTGTCAGTTATGATTCACTGGTACATGTTAAATCCATTAAGCTTTGTCGTGTATTGCCGATATATTAATTACCTACTTTAAAATTTGGTTAAATTGATGAATAAACAATCCTCCTTACAAACTAAGGTTCTTTTAAGTATTGCCCTTGTATTTTTGGGTATTATTTTGTTTAGCACTTGGTATACAGCGCAAAATCAAAAGCAAATGATTCTGGATTTGGCGTCTGAAAAATCAAAAGATATAGCGAGAACTTATTTTGATGGTTTAAATACGATGATGCTGACTGGGACAATGCATCAAAGCTCAGTGTTAAAGGAAAAAGCCTTAGCCCATGATGGTGTTTTGGATATTCGTTCTATTCGAGGTGAGGGTATAACACAATTTTTTGGTGCAGGAAATGATGAGCAGAAAATTATTGATCAATTAGATCAAAGGGCTATCTTAGGCGAAGAGATTATCGTGCATGTAAACACGGGCAAAGGACGAGAGGTTACCGTTATTGAGCCAATAAAAGCCAGCGTTGATTTTAGAGGAACGAACTGCTTGAGTTGTCACCCTGTAATGGAAGGTGAGGTATTAGGAGCAATAAGAGTTACTTATTCATTAGCAGCCTTAGATGCAAAAATTCATAATGATTTAATGATCACCTTAGGTATTAATTCGGTGTTGTTTTTATTGGGTATGGGACTTATCTTTACCTTAATGAAGAAGATTGTTGTTCAGCCATTAGTTGCCATTCGTGACACGATGACAAAAGTTGAGAAAAACAGTGATTTAAGTTTACGTTTGGAAGTGCGCGGTGAAGATGAGATTGCTCAACTTAGCAGCACTTTCAATAATATGCTGGAAAAGTTTTCAGGTAGCTTATCCCATGTTTCTAATGCAAATGCGCAATTAAGTGTAGCAACCACTAAAATTTCAGAAGTGGCTAAACAAACTACGAGCGCAGCAGTACAGCAAAATAAAGAAACAGCGGCTGTCAGTTCGGCAATTCAAGCTCTAGAGCACTCAGTACAAGATGTCTATCTTGGTGCAAAGGCAGCAGCAGAAGCATCAGTGATCGCGGATCAAGCTGCTTCAAATGGTGCTGCAACGACAAAAAATGCGATTGATGGTATTTTTGAATTAGTCACTGAAATTGAACGCGCTTCTGAAGTTATTAAACGCTTAGATGAGAAAAGTAATGGCGTGAGTTCTGTTTTAGATGTCATTAAAGGTATTGCGGAACAAACTAATTTATTAGCACTAAATGCAGCGATTGAAGCTGCGCGTGCTGGAGAGCAAGGTCGAGGATTTGCTGTGGTGGCCGATGAAGTGCGTACGCTTGCTACTCGATCTCATCAAGCAACAGAAGAAATTGAGCGTATCGTAGAGCAATTACAGCATGAAGCAAAAGATGCCGTGTCTGTGATGCAAAGTGCAAAAGACAGTGCTGAACATCGACGAGAGCAAGTAAAAAGTGCTGATGAAGGATTGGTTTTAATCGCCGATAGAGTGACCCATATACGGGAGCTGAATAAGCATATGCAGCAGTCAGCGGATAACCAAAGCAGTGTAGCGCAACGCGTTAGTCAAAATATCCAGATGATTAGCCAGCTTGCTGATAGAACCACTCAGGATGCAGAGCAAACCAATATTGCTAGTAATGATTTGGTACGTTTAGCAAGAGAATTAACTGATTTAGTTAATGAGTTTAAATTATAAATATATTCGGTAGTTCAGATGAAAACGCCACAAGCTGGAAGTAAAATTGAATTCTGCCGAACTTTCGGCTAATTGGAATCCAGGGTGAATAAGTTTTTCTTATTTAAAGACTCACAGCAGAGCGTCATTTCCAGAGCTGGAGCTTGGTAGTAAGAATAGGTTAGATTAGAGTATATGCTGCACAGGTATTGTGTCGCGTCGTTTGATAATTATGTATTTAAATTTAAAGAAGGATATAAATGAAAAAGAAAATATTGATGGCAGGATTATGTGTATTACCCCTGCTGGCTTCAGCGAATGATTCATTTGATGCTGTAACAGGAAATTTATTGATACCAAAAGTTAATGTTGGTGCAGAGAGTTATGAAGTTAATATGCAGCACCAAGGTAATTTGGTGTTCAAAGTAATTTCTGCAGTACCTAGTGCTAATTCTGAAATGCTAGCAGATACATTTGATGCGATGACCGGCGTTTTGTCTATGCCTAGCGTGGATGTCGGCGCTGATAATTATCAAGTGGAAATGATGCATCAAGGTAATTTGGTGTTTGCTGTGACGGCTGCTAATCTTCATTCGGATGCTACCGGTGAAGCTGATTTTAAATTCTCTACAGACTGGTTAAATGGAAAAACCTTGTACAACGTTTATTATGAAAGTGATGAAGAGCAGTGGTTTTTGATTACTCAAATATTTACTGATTCTACATTTACTATATTTGATTCAAGTAATCGCTTTGAAAATCAGCCTTATAGCATAACTAATGAAGGTTATATTTATTTTTTGAGTCCTCAAAATAATATTGATACTGAGCACAGATGGGTAAAAGCTATCAATAATTCCGATGATTATATTGAGATTATCTGGACTGGTGATACTCAACAGTTAAGTCAAGGCACAAGTGATGGTAAAGAGTTCTATTACTTTGATCTGCAAACGGCGGAAAGTTTTATTAATGCACAAAATGCTGGCATTAATGCCAGTCATGGATGTGTTTCACCAGAAACGTGGCATGCTGCAATGGGGCATTGCATGATACAGATGTAAATGTTTGCGAGGTCAATAGAACTTCTAGATATAT
>JAIPFI010000129.1 GCA_021736705.1 Methylococcaceae bacterium
GCATTGGCGGGCTGAAGCCGCGCCCTACCAATATATAATGTCCCGCCTTAAGTTCATAGCCTACTTTCACAGCGTCTAAAGCTATTGCACGCCTAATTATTTGTCCCGCCTTAAAATGGAAGCCAAAAAAATAAGTTGTCGATGTTATTTTGTGCTCATTACTTAGTGACTATTTACAAAAACCGTTCACAGAAAATCTGATCTGCTGGAATATTAGCTTGTAGTGCTATATCTTCCGCTGTAGCTACTAAAATAGGTGGGCCGCACAAATAAATATCAGCGCTCGCATTATTTTCAAGATGTATTTTTAGCGCGTCAGCGGGTGTACCAATAAAACCACTCCAATTAGTTTCAGGTTTCCAGACGCAGATTTCTACGCTTAATTGTGGCAAATTTTGTTGCAAGGTATTTAACTCATCCTGACATAAAATTTCAGCTTCCTTATTCACACCTAAAAATAAATGTGTTGGATGATCTTCGCCCCATTCGGCCATGCGTCTTAAGATAGATAAAAAAGGCGCTAAACCTGTTCCGCCGGCAACAAAACAACGCGGGTTTAAGCTTTGTTTATGAACAACAAAAGCACCCGATGGCGCATGGACTAAGAGTTGTTGGCCGATAGTTGCTTGTTGTAAAAATTCACAAAACTTGCCATTAGGCTGTAAGCGAATTAAAAACTCCAAACGACCTTCCCAATTAGGCGTATTAGCGATTGAATAAGCACGCATTAAATTAAGTTCGGGTACTTCCAGTTCGACAAATTGCCCCGGTTCAAATTCAAAAGCTAAACCCGTTTCCGGATCATCCTGTAATTGCAAAGTAACTTGTAACGTGCGTTCTGCAATGCTTTCTATGCTGATAATTTCAGCTGTTCGCGGAGCCGTTAGAGTTAGCTGAATAGCGCTGGCATCGTAGGGTAGGGTGATATGCAAATCCGTTTTGGGTCGCGTGCGGCATAATAAAATATCGCCTCGGGCAGCCGCTTCAGCAGATAAGGCGGCATCTGTGTGGCTTTCTAATTGATATTCACCTGCATCGCAAGTGCCTAAGCAAGCGCCGCAACTTCCTGATTTACAACCAAAAGGCGGGTAAATATGGGCTGCTTCAGCGGCATCTTGGACGTTTTGTTGTTCAGTACACGCAAATTCAAAATGTTGCTGGTCGTGCGTTGTTAAAGTGATTTTATAGCTCATAAGATTTCAGAGTCGTAGGTCGGGTTAGATTATCAAGCGAAGCGCAGATAAGGTAACCCGACATTCATAACGCGTTATTGTCGGGTTAGGTTTTTATTGCTCTGCAACAAGAATCTAACCCGACCTACAAAATTAAGCCGCTTTATTTAGTGCCGCTGCCAAATCATCCGCCGCTTCACCATTGGGTTTAAGATCAAATTCTTTGACCAGAATAGCTAATACCGGTGGTGTGATAAAAGCAGGCAATGTTGGGCCTAAATGAATGCCTTTAATGCCTAATGATAAGAGTGATAATAAAACCGCGACGGCTTTTTGTTCAAACCATGAAATCATCATTGAAAGAGGTAATTCATTAACATTACAATCAAACGCACCCGCCAAAGCACTCGCGATTTGAATGGCGGAATAAGCATCGTTACATTGGCCTATATCTAATAAACGTGGAATACCGCCAATATTGCCAAAATCTTGTTCATGGAAACGATATTTACCGCAACCTAAAGTCATAATCACGCAATCATCTGGCGTCTGCTCGGCTAAATCCGTGTAATAATTACGCCCCGGTGCTGCACCATCACAGCCACCGACTAAGAAGAAATGACGAATATCACCGCCTTTAACTGCTGCAATGACTTTATCGGCAACACCCAGCACAGCATGACGACCAAAGCCAACCGTGACGAATTTTTCTGGCGCGTCTTCTTTAAAGCCAGGTAGTGCTTTTGCCGCTTGAATCACTGGCGCAAAATCATGGTTTTCAATATGACGCACGCCCGGCCAGCCGACAGGCCCCGCCGTAAAAATACGGCCTCTGTAGGCTGGCATCGGTTCAATCAGGCAATTAGAGGTCATTAAAATTGCCCCGGGAAATGCGGCAAATTCAGCATGTTGATTCTGCCAAGCCGTTCCATAATTGCCTGCTAAGTGAGAGTAGGCGCGTAGTTTAGGATAAGCATGTGCAGGTAGCATTTCGCCGTGAGTATAAATATTAATACCCATGTCTTTGGTTTGCTCAAGCAATTCATGTAAATCTTTTAAATCATGACCACTGACTAAGATGGCTTTACCTTTGATTGGGCTAATGCGTGCTTGGGCAGGCTCTTGAGCGCCAAAGTTGCCGGTATTAGCGGCATCCAGCACTTCCATGACTTTTAAATTAATACTGCCGACTTCTAAATTAGCGGCGAGTAATGCTGACGCATCGGTAGGATCATTCGCTAAAAAATCCAGAGATTTTGCTATGCCAGCATAGATGCTCTCATCTTCACCGCCTAAAACATAGGCATGGTAAGCGTAAGCCGCAACACCTTTTAATCCGTATAACATCATCGCGCGCAGACCGACAATATCTTCGCCTACGGTAGCTAGATCTTTGTCTATTGCCGCAGATTGCGCTTGTATTTGTAAGGCGGCTTGTGTGGTCGCGGGTTTCCAGCTTGCTGAGCCTTGTAAAATGTCGGGCGTAATGCCTTGTTCTTTTGCGGCTAGTTCATAAAGTGCTTTAACCCGCTCACGATGTTCAACGGCCTCTTGAATCAGAGTGACAAAGCGTGCTGCTGAGAAATTGACATTGGTTAAGGTGGTAAATAAGCCATAAAGGATAAACGCATCCGCTGCATGATCTGTTTTACCTAAATCACGCGCCCGCTTTGCGTAACGAGCGATGCCTTCAATGGCATAGACTAATAAATCTTGTAAATCTGAGGTTGTCGCATCTTTACCGCAGACGCCAACATTGGCTGAGGCTGAACCGCAGCCGTTGGCAGTTTCAGAACGGGTTGTTTGTTCACATTGGTAGCAAAACATAATCTCTCCAGCAAAGTTGATAAGAATATTGTAAGGTGTGTGGCTAATGTATCAATATGACGCTAGGGTGTAATTGATCTAAATCAAGTGACTTAAAAATGATGGACTTATTGCGTCAAAATACTTTATTTTCAGGGTTGAGTGAGGAGCAGTTTGCTCGGGTTCTTGCGGGTTCTAAATCAGTGGAAATTAGGGAAGGCGAGGTTTTATTTAGGCAACAGCAAGTAGCGGAGTATTTTTACTTATTGGTGACCGGAGATATTAAGCTGTATCGCTTGTCGCCCGATGGCGGCGAGAAAGTGATTGAGCTGATTCGCCCAAGGCAGACATTTGCCGAAGCCGTGATGTTTATGGCAGGTGGTTTTTATCCGGTTAATGCGCAGGCATTAACGGACAGCCGCTTGATTCGCGTAGAAATGCTGATGTTTAGAGCATTGTTAGAGCATTCACCGCAAAGTTGCCTGAAAATTCTCGGGCATATGAGTCAGCGTTTGCATGGTGCAGTTCAGGAAATAGAGCAATTAACTTTGCAGAATGCAAAAATGCGCGTAGTGCAGTTTTTATTGCGTGAACTACCTGCTGATGTCAATGCGCCTTATCAGCTCCAATGGTGTGCCCCGAAAACAGTCATCGCTTCTCGTTTATCGATTCGCCCAGAAACGTTTTCCCGTATTTTGCAGCAGCTTATTCAAGAGGCGGTTATTCGGGTTGATGGGAAATTTATTGAGATTTTAGATCTTGAGGCATTACGGCAGTATTGAGGTTTTTTCTGGGAGCGCGGGCAGCTTGCCCGCTTTGCTTAATCATACGCAGGCGAGCCGCCTGCGCTCCCAGGTAAATGGAAAATGAAGGATGCCGAGCCTTACACAAAATAATAGGGGATTGCACAAGTTTTACGGGAGTGACTGCTCATTCTGAGTAACGCGGCAATGAATAAGTTGAGATTATAATTTTGTATACGAGCTAAAGTGTAATATTATAACATTCCATTTGTTATTTGAGAGTCTATTTTTAGCGTGATGTGTAAGCCGTATTTTCTATTATTTTTTATCAGTGTTTCTACCCCCTTAATGGCCGAAGAAGTGCAAGAATTAGAGCCAGTGATTGTTTCCGCGCCTTTGCATAAAAAGGCATCGGAAACGGCACATTCAGTCAATATCTTAGAAGGTGATAACTTAGCACTTAAACAAGCAACAACTATTGGCGAGACTTTGAAGCAGGAATTAGGCATACACAGCATGTCTTTTGGTTCTAGTGTGGGGCAGCCAGTAATTCGGGGGCAAGTAGGTAATCGGGTCTTAGTATTACAAAATGGCTTAGGTAGCCTTGATGTTTCAGGGGTTAGTCCGGATCACGCAAATAGCACAGAAGCGTTATTAGCAGAGCGAATTGAAGTCTTGCGCGGCCCTGCGAGTTTATTATATGGCAGTGGCGCGATAGGCGGTATTGTCAATGTCATCGACAACCGCATACCTATGTATCTGCCTGAAGCATTAAGCACTAGCTTTGAACAGCGTTATAACTCGGTGTCAAATCAGTGGAGTAGTGCCTTAAAACATGAGGGTGGTCTGGATAATGTTGCTTGGCATGTCGATGGTTTTTTCCGGAACAGCGAAAACTACCATGTACCTGCTGAGTCCAATGGCTTGGGCTATGTGCCCAATACCGACGCACAAAGTTGGAGTGGCACACTCGGTGGTTCTTGGGTCGATGATTGGGGAATGCTCGGTTTTTCCTATAATCATCTGGATAATAATTACGGCGTGCCGCCAGTTGATGAGTTGGTGCGTATTGATTTACAGCAAAATCGCTATGATCTAAAAGCCGAGCTGTACGAGCCGTTTGCCTGGGTGGAAGCCATAAAGCTACGCTTTGCTTATAATGATTACCAACATGTGGAATTAGAAGATGGCATAACCGTGGGTACGCAATTTGATAATCAGGGAATTGAGGCGCGCGCGGAATTAGTGCATAAGTCCTTGGGCTTTATTGATCACGGGGCTTTTGGTTTTCAGGCGCAGAGTAAAGATATTGAAGCCATTGGCGAAGAAGCCTTTATACCGCCATCTTCGGTACAAAATTATGCCGGTTTTATTGTTGAAGATGTGCATGCCGGTGCGATGACCTATGAGCTGGGTTTGCGGTTTGAGCATCAGCAGATTGATGCGCAGGGCTTTGCAGGTAAACAACATACGCCGGTGAGTGCCTCTTTATCTGCTTTGTGGCATGTGACAGACAATGTGTTTACGAGTTTAGCATTTACGCATGCGCAGCGTGCACCAGATGTACAGGAGTTGTTTGCTGACGGCGTGCATTTTGCGGCGCAAAGTTATGAATTAGGCGATGAAAATCTGGGATTGGAAACCTCTTATAACTTAGAGCTTAGTTTTAAAACCGATTTTGATTGGATCAGCACAGAATTGAATGTATTTCATAACTGGAGCAATCATTATATTATCCAGAATAATACCGGAGATTTATTTGACCTTGATAGCGAGGCTTTTGTTTCGGCTTGTGCTGTTGGAGCAGAATGTTTGCCTGTTTACCAGGCAATGCAGCAGGATGCACGTTTTTATGGTTTTGAAGCGCAAGTCGCTTTTCCAGTTTGGGAGGGAGATGATAATCAGCTTACAATGAGTTTGTTCAGTGATTATGTGCGTGGTGAATTGAATGGTGCGGGCAATGTGCCGCGCATGCCACCCTTACGTTATGGTTTTCAGTTGGACTATACGGGTTATGATGCCTTTGCCGCTGGTTTGCGTTTAACACGCGCTGAGGCGCAAACACATGCAGGTGAAAATGAGGTGGATACAGCCGGTTATTTATTATTAGGTATGAATGTGAATTATAGTGTGCGTCTTGCAGATAAAGTGGATGCTTTATTTTTTGTCAAAGCGAACAACTTATTAAATGCAACCATCCGTAATGCGACTTCGTTTTTGAAAGAAGTCGCACCTGAAGCAGGACGCGGAGCAGAAGTAGGTATCAGAGTGAATTTTTAATATGCAAGATAATATCAACAATAAAACCGTGCAACACCCGCATAATCATCAGGGCTGTATGCAGCATGCTTTGCAAGCCGCTGAACAGATTTGTGGCGCAAAAGGCATGCGTCTGACCGCAATCAGAAAACGCATTTTAGAATTGATTTGTGCAAGCCATAAAGCCATTGGCGCGTATGAATTATTGGACTTGTTTAAGTTAGAAGACCCTAAAGCAAAACCAGTGACCATTTATCGTGCCTTGGATTTTCTCATGGAAGCCGGATTAGCACATAAAATTGAATCGCTGAATGCCTTTATCGGCTGTTTGCAGGCGGAAACGCCGCATAAGTCAGCGATATTGATTTGTGATAATTGTAAAAATGCTTATGAGATAGATGCAACAGCCGTGTATGAAAGTTTATTTACTTTAAGTGATTCCATGCAGTTCAAGCCTCAATGCTTAACTCTGGAACTGCATGGTTTGTGTGTGAGTTGCAGCTAAAAAATACACTGAGTGAGTTCAAACGGGACATCCTCTGACACTTGTTTGGGGCGTTCCGTACCAGCGGCTGCCTGCATAAAGCGTGCAGTAAAGCGATGTTTTCCGCCACTGATTTCGACAAAATAGGGGGCAGATTTTAACAGTTTGATCGTGATTATTTGATAGGGCAGTAACGGCTCTAACGTAAATTGATAAAAGCCCTTTTCAGCGTTTTTCTTGTTTGTTTCACCACTTAAGCGAATAAAATTCAAAATCAGGTCGATAGCACCGCGAATAGTTGCAAATTGACTGATCCACAATTTTAAATCTTGCTCTTGCTTTTCTGTGTTTTGCTCTAGCCAAAAGTGGTAAGAAGGCAGATCAAATGAGCAGGTTCCCCCCGGAATACTACTGCGCTGAGTAATGGTTTTGAATAAATCGCTTTCCATGCTGGAAAGATCTATTTTGCCATTAGTTGCGTAGAGAATTTTGCTGGTAGAATTTAATTCACGGATGATTTGCCGTAGCCTTTTTGTATTTATGCCATCATGGGTTGACAGTTGGTTTAATCGATTGGAATGGCGCTCTAATTCTTTAAGCGTTTCAGCCTTTAAGTCGTGGCGCGTGAAAATCTGTAAAATATCGACTAGCGTGCTGACCGTGGTGCGTTTGTCCCAAATACTGGTTCCCGCAAGGAAATGATCAAGCTGCAAAAATAATTGTTCTAGACGAATGAAAACACGGATGCGTTCATTAAGAGGGAATTCATAGCTAATATATTCTGTAGTCACTGCGCTTGTCTAAGAAATTGCTTATGTAAGAGATGGACTTGCCTGCTTAGTTTTTGCAGGTCTTGCGTGTTATCAATAACACTGTCTGCTTGTGCTAAGCGCTCTGCCCGACTTACTTGGCTGTTAATAATCGCGGTAATTTGTACCGCACTGAGTTTGTCGCGTGATTTTACCCGATTAATCTGTACTTCCATAGGACAGTCAATCACTAAGATATGATCGACCAACGCCTGCATCTTAGTTTCTAGTAACAGCGGAATCGCTAGAATGGCATAAGGACTAGACAATTCACTGAGTTGTCGTTTTATTTCAGCATAAATAAGAGGGTGCATAATATTTTCCAGCTGAGCTTTTTTCTCGGCATCATTGAAAATAGTTTCCCTAAGTTTGCCCCGATTTAAGTGACCATCTGCCAGAATAAACGATTTACCGAATTGCTGGCTGATTTGCGCGAGAGCAATTCCTGCGGTGCTTACAAGCGCGTGAGCAATGTCATCGGCATCAATGACTGGCACAGAAAGTTGTTTAAATAAATTAGATACCGTTGTTTTTCCGCAGCCTATGCCGCCAGTCAGGCCTACTTTATACATGCGTCTTATAAACCAACACTGTTTAAATAAAGCGCATTCAGTGGGTCGCCCCATAGTAAAGCTATCCAGCCGGCAATGGCGAGATAAGGGCCAAAAGGAATAGGAATGTTTTTGTCCCGTCCGAGCATTAAAATCATAGTAATACCGATAATAGCACCGACTAAAGAAGAGAGCATGATGATTAGCGGCAGGGTTTGCCAGCCCAACCAGGCACCAAATAAGGCGAGTAGCTTAAAGTCACCATAACCCATGCCTTCTTTGCCGGTCAGTAGTTTGAATGACTGGTAAACAGTCCACAAAACCATATAGCCTGCAATCGCGCCAATAATGCTAGAGACGGGATCGGTGAAGACATTAAATAAACTTAATAATAAGCCTAGCCATAATACCGGTAGCGTTATAGTGTCGGGTAATAATTGATGATCAAAATCAATGCCACTAAGCGCAATCAGTGTCCACGTTAGGATTAGAGCGAATAGCGTTTCAATCTGACCGCCTAATTGATAAGCGACAACAGCAGACAATATGCCTGTTAATGCTTCAATAAACGGGTAACGTGCAGAAATAGGCGTCGCACAATGAGCGCACTTTCCACGCAAAAATAAGTAACTAAAGACTGGGATATTTTGATAAGCCTTAATGCCAGCTTTACATTGGGGGCAATGCGAAGCGGGCAGGGATAAATTAAACGTTTCTGTCGGTACATCAATCGGCAGCTCAAGAAATTCCTGACATTCTTGCTTCCAGCCGCGTTGCATCATCACCGGTAAACGATAAATAACCACATTGAGAAAACTACCGACTAATAAGCCAAATGCTCCCGCGACTAAACTAAGGAGAACAGGAGAATCTAAAATAAGGGAATAAGGGAACATAG
>JAIPFI010000130.1 GCA_021736705.1 Methylococcaceae bacterium
ACCCATCATCTATTCTAAAGGCGGGCTGAAGCCGCGCCCTACGGTTTTCAATATGTCCCGTGTTAAAATGATAGTCAGGAATGTGCATGAAATAATGTCTTCGGAGCGCAGGCAGCTTGCCTGCGAAAGGCAGACGAGCCGTCTGCGCTCCCACAAAAAAATTAGTTGTCGAAGTTATTTTGTGCTCATTCCTAAGCGAATCTTAGCGCTAAAGGCGGGCTGAAGCGCTGCCCTACTTATAATCAGCAAAGGTATCGCAACTCGCCATTGTGCCACTTGCCAAACCCATTTTAAACCACTGGACGCGCTGCGCTGAGCTGCCATGCGTAAATGAATCAGGGCTTACATAACCTTGCGCCTGCTGCTGTAAAGTATCATCACCAATCGCGCTAGCGGCCGTTAAACCCTCCTCTATGTCACCCACTTCAAGTAACTGACGCATACTATTCGCATGACTCGCCCAAACACCGGCAAAACAATCAGCTTGCAGCTCTTGCAGAACAGACAGCTTGTTTGCTGCTACTTGGCTTAATTTACTTTGTGCTAAATGTACTTTTTGAGAAATGCCCAATAAGGTTTGCACATGATGCCCGACTTCATGTGCAATCACATAAGCTTGGGCAAAATCTCCTGGTGCTTTAAAGCGGTTTTGCAATTGATCATAAAATGCTAAATCAATGTAGATTTGTTGATCTCCAGAACAATAAAAAGGCCCCATCGCTGATTGCGCCATACCACATGCCGATTTTACTGCGCCTCGAAACAAGACCAAGCGGGGCTCTTGATAAGCTTTACCCTGCTCTTTGAATAAAGTCGTCCAAGTTGTTTCGGTGTCCGCCAAGATGACAGAAACAAACTCAACTTGTTCTTTCTCACTTGCTGACTCGTGAAATGGTTTACTCAATGCACTGGGCGCACCACTTTGCAGGCTAAGCCCGCTTAACATATTCAACATAGCGCCTAAATTACCCGTAGCAAGCCCATAACCACCGACACAGAGAGCAAGAATCAAGGTACCTTTGACACCTAAAACCTTAAACACCATAAATAGCAAACGTAGCATTCCGCCGCTATTGCCCGCCCCTGTAAAACCAGATATCTGCTGGTCACGTCGATCTTCGACATTGTCACTTTTACGATTACCCCGCCAACGCATAGATATTCCTCCTTTATTTTATTGTTTATGTACTTATTATCCTGCATTTAGGAGAAGATCAAACATTCCTTTCATTAATTCAAGCAGCTGGCGTTTTTACCGCTTTACTGCTTAAAGTGTTAAAATCTCTTATGTTTCACTCTCCTTAAAACAATTACTTTCTTTGAAAATTATCCCTTGCTTTAGCTTCAGGCGCTTTTGTTATCTTGGATTAATATTCATTCAATTTAGCTATTCTGCCGCTCTGTATGCTGCTCCAGACATTAAAATTACGGGCTTAACTTCCGAGCTAGAAGCTAATGCGCGCGCTTATTTAGCCTTAAGTAAAGAAGCCTGTGATGCACCGCAATGGAAAATTAAACATTTGTTTGACGAGTCACCGGAGCAGATTGAAAAGGCCTTGCGTGCTTTAGGTTATTATCAGCCAAAAATACAGAAAACCTTAACTTGGGAGAAAGACTGCTGGACTACCTTATTTGATATACAGTTGGGGGCGCCTATGCTGATTAAGGAATTAGATATTCAGCTACTAGGCGCAGGGGCGCAAGAGCCTTTCTTTGCTGAGTTATTGGCGAACAATCCCATTAAGGTTGCTAGTGTTGTTAATCATGGACAATATGAAGCATTGAAATCCAGCTTACAAGCAATGGCTGAAGCAAAAGGTTATTTTGATAATCATTATGAGCTTAGGCGACTTGCCGTTGATTTAGAGAACAATAGCGCAAAGATTCAACTGCATCTACAAACAGGAAATCGCTATTACATTAGTCATATTAATATTTCAGAGAACGCCCTTGATCCGGAATTTAGCCGTAAATTTTTACAGATTAAGCCAGGTGAAGCATATGACCGAACAAAGATACTTGAGACCCACCAATTACTGGATTCTGCCGGGTATTATAAAGATGTGCAACTGAAATACTTACGTAAAAAAGCCGAGGATTATTATGCTCCGCTTGAAGTTAAGTTAAGCAATTTGCCTCGCCATTCCCTGTCTGCCGGCCTGGGTTATGACACCAATTTAGGCGCGCGTATCAGTGGCGGGTATAAAAATAGATTTTTAAATGAGAGTGGCCACCAATTTATTACGGATCTAAATTTATCCTTGAAAAAATCGAACTTCATCATGGAGTATGCTCTCCCGTATGACGACCCTTTAAAAGATCGATTGTCCTTTTTTTCTGGCATCACTTATGAAAACACGACATTTGTTGATAGCCAGAAAGTTGAAGTAGGTAGTAGGCTATCCAATCGATTTTATGGTCAATTGTTATTGTCTGAACAATTAAAGTTTGTTGCTGAACGCTTTCGCAATAGCAATAGTGACCCTTATCAAACGCGTTATTTATTAGTGCCGGGGATTGCTATTTCCAATGTCAGAGCGGAGAAAAAAGGCATGTATTTAGATGGTTATAAATATCTGTTAGACCTTAATGGCGCGCATCGTAGCGTTGGCTCTAGCGTTAGCTTTATTCAGAGTCGATTTAACTTAAAAATGGCTTACTCGACTTTTTGGGGTGGAAGCATTATTGCCAGAACTGATTTAGGCGCGACAGCGGTCGATGCTTTTGAAAATCTGCCGACCAGCTATCGATTTTATGCGGGGGGTGATAATAGTGTGCGAGGTTATGATTATAAAAGCATAGGCGAACGCGATGCATCAGGTAATGTTATTGGTGGCCGTTATTTGGTAACAGGTAGCTTGGAGTATGAACAAAAAATCATTGAAAACTGGAGTATTGCGGGCTTTATTGATGCGGGTGATGCCTTTACCAGTGGTATGAATATCAAATTTGGCGCAGGCTTGGGCGTGCGTTGGTATTCGATTGTGGGGCCAGTGCGCGTTGATATTGCCGTACCCACAGATAATATTGGCGATGTACATTTTCACTTTAGTTTAAGTACGGTTTTATGAAAGCCGCATTCAAAGTCTGCCTCATTGCACTGGCGAGTATTTTCTCAGTTATTATTTTACTGCTGGCATTACTACTGTATAGCCCACAATTTAATAGCTGGTTGGTATTACAAGCGATCAAACTAGCACCTGAAGTGAGCATAGAAAAGGTGGATGGCTTGCTCTTGGGCGAGATGCAACTATCTGGACTGAGCTACCAATCAGAGCAGACCGATGTCAGCATTGATTCAATTGCTTATCGTTATCAACTGGCGAACCTGTTTAATCAACAGGTATTGTTTGAAGCGCTACATATCACAGGTGTTGATGTCGTCATCAAAGATAGCAAAGCAGAAGAAAAAACAGAATCGAGCGAATTTATTCTGCCTGTGACGCTGGAAATTCAAGATTTTACGCTAAATGAATTACAAATAAAGCAGGATGAAGCCACGCATTTAGTTAAGAAAATACAGGTTGCTTTATGGTATCAGGGTCAGTCTTTACGGCTCAATCAGTTTATTTTTGATAGCGATATAGTGCAATTGCACGGCGAGGGGGAATTGTTAGTTAATGCGCAACTACCTTTTAAAGTCGATCTGACTATAGCCAAGTCAGTTCCGGATTTTGCTGAGATAAAAGCACAGGTTTCTCTGCACGGTGATCTTGATAAAATTTATCTGAACGCGGATTTACAAGCGCCCAGCAAAGCCCATGCGCAAGGCTGGGTGCTGCTGACTGATGAACTTCCTAGCTTTGATTTACAAATGGCTTGGGCAGCCTTGCAATGGCCTTTACAGGGCGTCAAAGACTATGCCAGCGAACAGGCGAAACTGAGCATAAAAGGCACGGCTGACCGCTATGCGCTAGCGTTAGACTCAACATTGTTCGCCAAAGACTTACCCTTGGGGGCACTACATTTAGTCGGGCAAGGCGATACTGAGCAGCTCACTTTAAGTGATTTAAGTCTAGATATTTTACAAGGAAAGATACACAGTAAAGGACGAGTGAGCTGGACAGAAAGTATTGCCAGTAATTTTCAGTTAGTAGCCGACAAGCTTCAGTTAGCTTCGGTATCACCTGACTATCCGGGCGAATTAAGTTTAGACGCAAAACTAACAGGCCAACTGGTGGATAAGCAGGATATTCGCGTGCAAATTAGTCGTTTGAATGGCGTGATGATGAATAAAGCACTGAATGGCACGGCGGATATCCGTTATCAACCAGATATAAGTAATATTGAACAATTAAATCTGCGTGTCGGTAATAATCAGTTATCCATGCAAGGGATCGTGGGCGCTAACAATACCCTGACGTTTAAACTAGATGCAGCAAACTTGCATGAGTTGAGCCCTGATTTACAAGGGGCACTTTTTGCGCAAGGCGCACTGGATGGCTTATTAAGTAAGCTGAATGTGCAATTAGATTTACATTCTAATGGGCTAAGCTTTCAAAAACAAAAGATCAGCGCGCTTCAGGCGAAGGCTAATCTTTATTATCAGCCAGAAACAACCGAGATTGAACAGTTGAATGTCCGTGTCGGTACTAATCAATTGGTCATGCAAGGAACTGTGGGAGCTAATAATGCTCTGACGTTTAAGTTAGATGCGGCCAATTTACAGGAATTAAGTCCTGATTTACATGGCTCACTGTTTGCAAAAGGTGGCTTGCAGGGTTTATTAACCAAACCAAGCGTGCAATTAGATTTACATGCTGATGGGCTGAGTTTTCAAAAACAAAAAATCGGCGCACTACAAGCAAAAGCGAATTTAATTAGCATAGGGACTGGGCAATTAGATTTGGATGTTAAAGCACAGAAAATTAGCTTACCTGATTTAGCAATAGAAAAGCTAAACTTACACAGTGCCGGCCAGCTTGCGCAGCACAAGATAACGGCCGAAGTAGCAAGCTCTCAAGGTAAGCTTAACCTTGCATTAAAGGGTGATTTAAACCCAGAAAAATCATGGCAAGGTGAAGTAAAGCAATTACAAATACAAAACAGCCCGGTCGGTGATTGGCAATTACGTCAAATAGCGCCTTTAAAGCTGCTGTTTGCAAAGCAAGATGCGCTGCAGGTAGAAACCGACGTATGCCTAGCACAATCAACAGGATCAGGGCTCTTATGTGTTCATGCTAAGCCCGAACAGGTCAACGGCCAAAGAATAGAAGGTTCGATAAAAGAGCTTGCCTTATCGGTATTTTCTGCCTGGCTGCCAGACAATTTAGAATTTAATAGCGCACTAAATAGCGACTTTTCTTTATTGCAACAACAGACTTTACAAGGCGCTATTAATCTTAGTCTTGTTCCTGGATCGATTGTCGTGGCGCATGAAAAACTGGGCGAACAAAAGTTTGATTTTAAAGGGGCTCAGGTGCACATGCGACTTGATGCTAATCAATTGCAATCAACGCTCGCTATTGAGTTAGATGCGGCAAAGCGCATAGATGGACAGGTCAACGTGCTGGGTTTAGAGCAAATGTCGAATGCGCAGATTGATGGCAAGCTGAATCTGAACATTAATGACCTAGGCTTTTTAAATGCGCTAATTGAGCCTATTAACGACATTGAAGGCAGCATAAAAGCTAATGTGTATTTACAGGGAGGACTATCTGCACCGGATTTAAAAGGTACGCAAATAGACTTAGCTAATGTTAAATTTAGTATGCCTGATGCGGGCATACAGGTACGTGATTTGAATATGGCTGTAACTCACGGTCAAGAACAGCAATTATTTTTAAAAGGCAACGCTAATATTGCTGATAAAACCTTGTTAATTGACGGTCAACTTGATCATTACGCGAGCGATCAACTGCAATTTAAATTAGCCCTTAAAGGGGATAATTTACAACTCTTACAATTACCAGAAATGCAGGCGTGGCTATCACCTGATCTAACGCTAACGGGGAATAAGCAAGGCATTAAAATAAGAGGTGGCGTGATTGTTCCAAAAGCAACGTTAGTTTTTGCTACCTTACCCGAAGGCTCGGTACAGTTGAGCGGGGATGAAGTGATTATTAATGAAGAGGCCGTTAAGGTCGAAGCACCAAGCTACCCAATTGATATGAATGTTTTTATTCAAATGGGGGATGCGGTTTCTATTGAAGGCTTTGGCTTGAAATCGCGTTTGCAAGGGCGCTTACGTGCTACGTTAAAAGATAATGATTTCAAACTATACAATCAATTAACTTTATTAGATGCCACCTATAAGGCTTATGGTCAGGAGCTAACGATTGATAAAGGACAGTTATTATTTGATGGCGATATAAGCAATACGGGCGTTAATATTGTCGCCTCACGTCAAGCCAGTGACTGGGATGATAAGACAATTGCCTACTTGAGTTTGAAAGGGATGCTCAGCAAACCGACATCCTCCGTGTACACAAAACCAGCCTTAAGCGAGAGTGAATCTTTAGCGTATTTGTTAACCGGTGGCTCACTGAGTAAAAGTGGCGGCAACAGCACCGGGCTATTAGCTAAGGCGGCTTTAGGATTGGGCGGCGATTATGTTGATGCAGTCATGGGCGCTGTTGGTCTTGATGAGATTGACATAAAAAGCACCGCCGTTGGCCAGAATTCGATGGTTTTGGGCAAGCGTATCACCCCTGATTTAATGGTCAGATATATAGTCGATGTATTGAGTGCGCAAATGCAGTTAGCAGTGGAATATAAGTTAACCGAACATATCAGTATAGAAACTCGCGCAGGATCAACACAAAGTAGCGATATTAAATATACTATTGAATTTGATTAGCAAGGAATGCGAAATGAATAATAATGGTGGTTTCCATTTTAAGGCGGGACACGCGTTAGGCATCAAAATTCAGACGATTCACTTAAAGTGAAACCTATTAAAATTTGTAGGGCATGTAGATTAGCCTCAAACCCTAAGATTCGACGGGGGGAACTTAATTGGCAGTGTTAGCCATTGTTAACTATAGGTTTTGTGGTATAGATAATTGCATGGCGTTACTATGGGTGTTACTATGGGTGTTACTAAAAGAAAATGTCATCCTATTTTAAAGGCTTTTAGGCGCAATCAAAATACGGGGAATACTTACTTCCATACGTCATCCTCTTTATCATCGCGCCATTCTTCAATAGTATTTGCACTATGATTTGAGAAGGCTATTGTTTCGGATTTATCTTGATCTGTTTGCTTTCCATAACGCTGCTTAATGAATAGGAAAAAATCATAGACTTCCTGTGTGCGGATTTCACGAATTCGCTCTAAAAGTTCATCAAAGTAATCTTTGCCAAAGCGTTTACCTTGTTTAAGCCGCTCATCATCTAAGACAAAGCCTTTAATGATGAATTCTTTCAGCGTTGCCGTTGCCCATATCCGAAATTGGGTAGCACTGTGGCTATTAACGCGGTAGCCGACGGCAATAATCGCATCCAAATTATAAAAATCAATCTCACGCTTTACATCACGCTTGCCTTCGCGTTGAACTATTCGGAATTTCCGAATAGTTGCCGTTTCTGTTAACTCATTAGACTTAAATATATTTTGTAAATGTTCATTAATGGTCGGAACGCTAACCGCAAATAATTCAGCCATCTTCTTTTGGCTTAACCAAAAAGTATCCTCTTCATAAATAACGTCTATTTTCACCTTTCCGTTAGCATCGGTGTAAAGCAGGATGTCGTTAAATTCAAGTGACTTGCTTGCCATTAATTATCCTTATAAATATCACCTCTATTGCCTGCCTTAATGATAAAAATAATAAGCTCATCATTTTCAATTTGATAAATTAGGCGGACTTGACCCACTCGCAAGCGATATAGATTGTTGTAGCCTTGTAAGGCTTTTATATCCAAGGTGTTATTCAATGGGTTTTGTTTCAGTTGATCCAGCTTTTCCTTTAATGCCTGCTTTTGTTTGCCTGGGCATTTTTTTAAAAATTTACTGACGTTTTTATGCAATAACAAGCGATAACTCATAATTGATCTTTTACCGCATCCCAGTCTTCAAATTCGCTGTAATCTTTTTGGTTTATCTGGTTTAAACTGTGTTGAAGTTGTTGCTGTTCTGCTTTTGAAAGCATTTCATCTTCTAAAATACGGCAACGGTTTTCGGGTAACAGCTTGATAAAGTTTATGATAGCTTGATAACTGCTGTCTTCTACTTGTAAATGGATGGTTTTCATTTTAAAGCCTCTTGGTTTTGAGGGGTTAAATTCTTGTTAGTATCTGTTAAAAATACACTTCGATGTCAATTATTGCCTTACTGCCTGTCTTGGGCTGGTTAGCATCACTCACGATTAGCTATCTTTTAATTTTATAAGCATCAGGTATTTTACAAATATTTTTTCAAAACCATTTGTTTTTTGACGGCGGCTTGCTCAATAACGGCTTGGGCAGTGGAGATTTGTTGTTCCAGGGTTTCAATTTCTGCGACAAGGGGTTAATGATTAGCCCATTACTTTCAGGGTAAATGAGTTTGGCGTTTTTAAAATCAACTCTAAGCTCACAATCAAAATCATCAAACTTTTTATAGGCTTCATTTTTATTCATTGTGAAAGCTAGTTTTTCTAAAACATTGTTGAAATTGTCTTTTGTTATCATGCCTAGGCTATTCCCTT
>JAIPFI010000131.1 GCA_021736705.1 Methylococcaceae bacterium
AACACATAAACTGCTTTTTTGTACAAGCCCTGCAACTTGATCCAAAAACTCTACGGCTAGAGACTCAATAAATCAATGAGATATACGTAAATTGGGGTTAAATTAGGGGGCAAATGAACCCCGAAACTTTAGTAATAATTGATGCAGCAGGCTATTTTGCCGAAAAAAAACGTCCTTTTGGTTACGCAGCATGTGCGGCAAAATAGTTTTCTGTATCGGCGTGAATAATCCGGCTTTCAGCGCCTTGAAATAATACCTTAACTCACGAAAACAAAGCGCACGAGTTAAGCCAATAATGATTCGAGACCCCATCATGTAGCTGGCCAAAGGCTGAGGATAATAACGGCGTATCAACCACAAAGTATTACGTGTAGGGAAAAATATCCGCCGCCAGTTCGGGCGTTGGCTAGGTGAGCCACGGTGTATCACGACACACTCAGGGTCATAAAAAATTTCAAATCCTTGCATACGCACTTGAAAGCTGACATCAATTTCATTTTGATACAAAAAGAAATCATCAGGATACCAACCGATTTTAGCAAATAGATCGCGTCGGATAATAAAACCACAGCCAATAAAAAAAGGGGAAACGCCAAAGACCTCACTTTTAGGTAAATGCCAGCTCCATTGTGGCTTGCCATCAGGCATTTTGATATGTGCGGCAATAACACCAATATCAGCACGCTGATCTAATATTGATAAGGCATGATCAATGCCCGCAAGGTTGGCTGGGCAGGAATCATCATCCAAGACTAAAATATGCTCTCCACGCGCAAGCTCAAACCCCTGATTGTAACCGGCAATGCCCTGATTATCTGGCAACGAAAGGCTAATAATATGAGCTTGAGCCTGTAAATACTCATTAGTACCATCTTCAGAGCCGTTATCTACGGCTATTATTTCAATGTCAGAGCGTTCAGCACACAATGATTGTAATGTTGTACAAGTAAATTGCGTTTCCGTTAGCTTGTTAAAGTTAAGAAAAACAATGCTTAATTTAATAGAGTGGCTCATGTAGTAAATTAAACGCCTTAGTTTCTGTAGGAGCGGCTTCTAGCCGCGAAAAATGTTAATAACAATTAATCACACCGTAGGAGCAGCTTCCCAGCCGCGATTGGCTTCCCTGGCGGAGCATGGTTATTATGCTATGGATGTTTTGCGCGGCTAGGAAGCCGCTCCTACCCGCCGCGACCAAAAGAGAAGCCTACGGTATAACAAAATGCTCAATATTTGAATAAGCACTCAAACAATTATTTTTATAACTGGTAATCGCAACATAATAGGCGCTGCCTGAGGCTAATTCAGCACTAAAATTCGTCAATAAATTCATATCCATACTATAAATCGCCTGAGCATCAGGATAAGGCGCGTAATTTAAACGATAGCCTGCCGCACTACTCTCACTATTCCAATTAAGGGTTGCTATATTAGCATTAATAGTCAATTTTAGCGACGTGCTGATAGGAACTTCTGGTACGCTACATATTTGACTGGAAATAAACGCCGCATAGTTTTTTGCGCGCGTATAAATGCCATAAGAACCAATATTTGCACAGCCATAGCCCCAGCTGGTAATGCCCGCTTGACGCCAAGAGTTACTCTCCGTATCGAAAACAATTAATGGGCCGCCACTATCCCCAGAACATGTATCTCTTAGCCCCGATCCATCGCCAGCGCAAAGCATATTGTCATTAATCATCTCATGCATACCCGCAGAGCAAGCGCTATTGCTAATGAGAGGCAGCTCAACCTGATGTAAATTCGGAGGGAAGAGCGGTTTAGTGGAGTGCGTCGCCCCCCAACCAAGCGCCAGGGCAGATTTGTTAGGCGTATCTTGATTGGAATAAGGCGCGACTAACTGAATCGGTTGGGTTTTCGAAGACGACTTTAATTTGATTAAAGCTAAATCATTATCTAAGGTGCTATCATTATAAAGTGGGTGTAGCACGATACGCTCTACGGCAATGCGTTCGCCAGTATCAGCATCTAATTGAGCTTGATTAATCACAACATCAAAAGCAGCCGTTGGCTGGTCAATAACGCAATGGGCAGCAGTCAACACCCAATCTTTAGCAATAAGACTTGCCCCACAAAATAATCCTTCAGCAGCCGAAGCATTTTTCATGACTAAACTTGCCATCCAGGGCCAGCGACTGCCTTCCGAAGTCGTACCGCCAATAATACGGGGCATTATTTGATTCGGACTTGCTATTGAAAGCTGAGGAAATACCAGTAATGCAAGACAGAAAACCCTAATATATAGATGAAGTGTCATAATAACCCCTAAAAATTTTTAAAGCTGTTTTTATTGTTTGTCATTCGCGGCTAGAAGCCGCTCCTACGTAGGAGCGGCTTCCCAGCCGCGAAAAGCCCTAATAATCAGCAAACTTATCCGCAAACACAGCCAACGCCCGCGCCACAATATCATCCATATCATAATAACGATTCTCAGCCAGACGCCCCACCAAAGTAACCCGCTCAAATTTTTCTGCAAAAGCAAGATAACGATCCAGAATCGCCTTATTCTCCTCGGTAAAAATAGGATAATAAGGAATATTCTTGAGTGGATTATCGCGCTCAAAAGCCTGCGGGAACTCCTTAACGATAGACGTACCCGCAATGCTTTGCTGGCTGATATGCTTAAACTCCGTAATTCGAGTAAAATCATAATCGTTTGGATAATTAATCGTGGTTTTCTCCTGATACTGAGCGCAAGGCAAATGCTCAAACTGGAAATCCAGCGAACGATAAGGCAGCTCGCCAAAACGCCTCTCGAATAACTCATCAATCAAACCCGTGAAAATTAACTCACCTTCAAACTCACTGCCCATCAGCTGCATCGCGCCCGACTCCAAATCAAGCGTAAACACATCTTTAAAGTGAGTATTCAGCATAACACTGATATTCGCATGATCCAGCATAGTCTCAAAAATACGCGTATAGCCCAAAGCCGGCACCGCCTGATACTTATCCTGAAAATAGCGATTATCACGAGAAATAAACACCGGCACGCGCCCCGTTACTTCCGCAGATATTTCCTCAGGGAGCTTACCCCACTGCTTCGCCGTATAATTAACAAAAATTTTCTCATAAATAAAATCGGCTAAAAATTTAAGCTCCGCATCATCAATCTCACGCAACTCTAAAATCGGCACTTTCATGCCATAGCCAAAGCGAGCAATTAATTTTTTCTCCAACGAGGCAGCCAGAGATTCAGGCAATAAAGCATGCAAGCTATTCAGATTAAACGGCACTGGTACTTTCTGGCCATCAATAAAACCCAGAACCTCATGCTGGTACGGCCGCCACTGCGTAAATTGGCCAAGATAATCAAACACAGATTGATTATCTGTATGAAATAAATGCGGGCCATACTGATGAATCAAAATGCCATGATCATCATAGCGATCATAGCAATTGCCCCCGATATGGCGGCGTTTATCAATAACTAACACACGTTTATTGTTTTGCGTCGCAAGGCGTTCCGCCAGTACAGAGCCAGCAAAGCCAGCGCCTATTATAATGGTGTCAAACATAATTCAAAAAAGTGAAGGTTATAAGAGCGCTTGTTAATATTAAGAGCAGCGACAAGCGACAAGCGATAAGGAGCAATGAAATTGTAGTGCATCATTAATATGAAAAAATGATTTCCTAGTGCGGACTTTAGTTCGCTAAACTTAAACAGAAGCTGCAATAGTCAAAAGAGAAAAGTAATATTGATAATTATATACAAAAACGCTAAAGTCCTCACGGCAATGCTCAGTAGTGAGATGAAATTAACTTACTACTTGACCTGAGTTCGGGATAAGGAAATCCCTTTAATATCTCGTCGTTACGGTTATATTTGTATATTTTTGCCTAAAAATTCAAATAATCTTGGATTTTTAAGTCGCCTTTTAAGCATAATCTTACACATAAGTCTGTAACCTTTTGATTTAAAAATAAATCTTATTTAAAATCAGTTACTTATAAAGTTGTGTGTAAGGAGCTGCTTTTGAGGGGGTATCTACATGATTGGCCTAGGAAAATCATGGAAATATAAAAATACCCTTTAAAATCAATAACTATTATCCCGAGCTCAGGGTGGCTAATATTTTTAGTCAAAAAAACTACCTGCAAAGTAAGTCTTATTCTTTTCTTTATTCCGAGGCATTCAATAAGTGTGCTCGACGATATTTTATTAATGCGATTGTATGGTGGCATTCATTGAGCTGACATAAAGATGGGATATAATTTAAAGATTTGAAGTAAAGACCTTTATAATAAACAGCTGAGTGTATATTCTAGCCATTTTTAGCAAAATCAGATAGGTGTATTTTTAAAAGGAGTGAGTTGGGCTGCTGTCTTGTTTGATTGCTGCTAAAAGGCTGCAGAATGGCGATGTTTTAAGGCGTCGAAATTAAATAATATTCGAAGCATTGCTAATTCCTTAAGGGCTGGTGATGCTACATGCATACCTGTCATTTTAAACCGAGATTCTATGTTTGCAGGGAGGGGCTTCTTCGTCCGCCAATACTCACTTCGACTTTAAAAGGCGGGCAAAAGCTATTTCCTTTAACTGCCAATATGCCAGCGTTAAAATGATGATCGATAAAGTCAAGTGTTGGATTTTGTTTGGTATGTATTTCTTAATTTAAAGAGAGAGGGCAGAAAATTAAGTGACTTGTTAAATAGCTTGCAAAAAAAAATAAATTAAGTAAGATGGTCGACATGTCACTAAATGGGCATGTGATTGATTTTGACAACGCAAAAAACTTGTTAACCTCTATCACGTCAAAAATGATTAACTAAGGTTTTCAGTAGTTCTGGAGTTATACTTGAAAAAAACGATTAAAATGCTACTAGCATTGCCTGTTATATTTCTATCGGGATGCGCGGTAGATAAGAATTATCAAGATTTCTTGCATTTGCAGGGCGTGGAAAAACGAGTCTCTGGTCGCTGGGAGGCTTTGGTAAAACACGATCATCAAAAAGCTTATGAATTTTTAACTGGCAGTTATAGGGATATGGTATCTCAGGATGATTATATAAAAAGCCTTAATCCAAGAATAGTCTGGGATGGTTTTGATATAATAAGATCTCGCTGCGAAGAGCAGGTTTGCAAGGTTAATGTTGAAGCTAGGTATCATATTCCACCTATGTTTGGTCTTCCGCAGGGAACAAGCGCAACGGAAATTATAAAAGAGACATGGATGTTCGATGGAAGTAATTGGTATTATTTGCCCTCTATGAAAAAATAGCGGGTACGAAATTGGTGGTTTTCTGCCATGAGGTTGGTTGCCGGTAGCCCAGCAATCAAGTTTAAGATTCTCGAAAGAGAGTCTTTATTATGGAAATTTTAATTTTTTCTCTTAACTTAACTAAACTAAGGAAGCAATATGAAGCTTAAAAAACTTAATAAAGCGCTAGTTGCGGCTGGGCTTGTTGCAGGTGCAGCAATCTCTATGCCGTCACAAGCTGTTGTCATGTCTGATGATGGAACGGGCGAAGTACTCATTTACCCATTCTACACAGTACAAGGTCCAGAAAGTGCGCCACGTACTACATTGTTTACTATTACCAACACAATGAATGAGTACAAAGCAGTTAAAGTGCGTTTCCACGAAGCACATAACTCACGCGACGCATTAGATTTTAACTTATACCTTTCTCCTAATGATGTGTGGACAGGTGCCGTTTCTCGTGGTGCAGACGGCGTAGCTCAGCTATCAACAAGTGATACAAGCTGTACTATTCCGTCACAAATCATGAGTCAAACCAATTCATTTAGTACCCTAGCGTTTACGCAAGCGGGTAATAATGACGGTGGTAACCAGGACGCATTGCGTACCAATGAAGGTTACATCGAAGTTATTGAAATGGGTGTGATTGATCAAGCTGAGTTTATTTTAACTGCAGGAACTGCTCCAATTGCTGCTTATGCAACTATCAATACGCTAGGTGAAGCAATTAAACACATCAATAATATCCCAGGTGGTGTTATGGATGCGGCTAGTGGCATTCCTGCAGGTTGTGCAGCATTACAACATACTGCTTTAACAGGCGGTACATGGGCGATTGGTGCTAATGGTGGTTCATTAGACACAACTCACGTAGGTGTGTCTCAACCTACGGGTGGTTTAACAGGTAGTGCCATGATTGTTCAGGCATCTGCTGGTACAGTTGCTGCGTATAATGCGACTGCATTAAAGCATTTTTATGATGTTGATGCGTCATTGACTGGTACTTGTCTTGATGATGCTACTGCAACAGGCGTTGGAGCAAATGGTTATGCTTGTGAAACAAATGGTTTAGTTGCAGATGTAATTACAACTGCGCGTGCTTTCGATGATCTACACAGTTTTAAAGATTTAGATCCATCAACAGCGAATGCTAGATCTATTCAAACTTACCCTAACTTGGCAATGTCTTACCCTCAAGTAAGTGATATTTTTGATGCAGATGCATTAGCATCAGCTACTGCTACATGGGCAGAAAATGAGCTCGTGTCTACTGGTGTAACAAACGACAAGACAAATGTTTTGTTTGCTGCGGTTAATGATGTTGATGCTGCTGTTGCAGCTACGAACTGTGGTGGTTTTAATGGTGTAGCAAGTACTGCTGTTGCCGATAAAATATGCGCAAATGCACGTCCTGTTTCAGCTGTTTTAGCTAAATCAAGCATTATTAATGAATATGTACTTGAAAGTGATGCTGCAGCAGGTATTGACTTTAGAACGGATGTTGTTGTCACTTTTCCAACAAAATGGTATTTCAGTGATAACGGACGTTTTGACGCCGCAACGGGTAAAGTTTTAAATGATTCAGGTGTGGTTGTTCCTGATGCTACTCTTGATGGTTATAAGCTTGCTCCTTTTAGCGCTCAATTTGTGAGTTCTACTGCAAGTGGTAAAAGAGATAGAGCGTGTGAAAGATTCTCAATCAATGACGCTGATACAATGGGCGCTAATCACGGTCAGTTATTTAACCGAGAAGAAGCAAAACCAAATGTAACGTCTTCAGGTTTGGTGCCTTCTCCTGCTATTAACGTTGATGCTAGCAAAAACTACATTTGTCATGAATCAAACGTATTGACATTAAATGATGGTGATTTATTAACCTCACGTATTGCTAATGGCTTAGAGGCAACAGTTGCCAACTCAGCAACGGGAACTAATTCATTTAACATTGATTTCCCAACAGCATTTAAGTCTGGTTGGTTTGAAATGGCATTTGATACGGCAGGTACTGCAACTATAACTCCTGTAGTTGGTGCTCCTGTTCCTGGTTTGCCAGCAGTAGGTTTTGTAGTTGAAGGTTTGGTGTCTGGCGCTCAAGGTTTTGAAGGTAACTTCACAGCTGCGTTACCACATCAATCAAAATAAACTAAGGTTAACTTAGTTATCTAAGGAAGGGTGGAGCTTATGCTCCGCCCTTTTTTTGTTTAGGGGGTTGTAAGTGAAAAAAAAGGCTTTAGTTTTTTTAGTCGCGGTATCGTGTTTAGCGCTTAATACCACGGCTGCTGCGGATGAGGTTTTGGTAAAAGGAGCGTTAACTCAAGTATCCAAAGAACAATTTCTTGGCGCCTTACAGCGTATGGATGCAAGAACGCAGCGTGAATTTCTGAGTAAAGAAAATAGAGTTTTTAAAGCGGTTAAAAATTACTATATAACCGAGGTTGCGCTCGCTCAAGCGAAACAATCCGGTTTATATGATACGCCCAAGATGCAGGCTTTAATTGAGAAAGCCATGGGTGATGCGGTGTTGCAAGAGATGTATCAGGCCTATCTGGACAAAGAGTTAGCCAAGAAAAAGTTTGATGGCTTAGCACAAGATTATTACACCGTTAATAAAGAGCAGTATAAAACTGCGCCAGAAGTTGATGCCTCGCATATTTTAATTGATTATAAAACCCGTTCTAAAGAAGAGGCGCAAGCTTTAGCAGAAAAAATAAGACAACAATTAGTCAGTGGTGAAGATTTTGTCACCTTGGCACAGCAGTATTCAGATGATCCAAGCGCAGCCACTAATCACGGGCGTTTAGGTTTTTTTACCAAGGAACGAATGGTCAAACCTTTTAGCGATGCAGCCTTTGCTTTAAAAGAGTCTGGCGATATTAGCCCGGTTGTTGAAAGCGATTTTGGCCTGCATATTATTCGCCTGGAAGCCATAAAGGAAAGCGGTTTTATCCCTTTTGAGCAAGTAAAGAAAAAATTAATAGACGACCTTACCAAGGCCGAAGTAGCTAAAATCAATGAGCGCTATAAGGCAGAATTGTTAGATGATCAAAATATTGAGATTAACCGTGAAGCGATTCAGTCTTTAGTGACTACTTCGGGACGTGGCGACTAGGTTTTTCGGTCTAGGCCAAAACACCGCTTAGGAATGTGCATGAAATAATGTCTTCATCTTAGGAGCGCAGGCAGCTTGCCTGCGAAAGGCAGACGAGCCGTCTGCGCTCCCACAAAAAAATTAGTTGTCGAAGTTATTTTGTGCTCATTCCTTAGACCGATCTTTTATGAAAACTGTAGGGCGCGGCTTTAGCCCGCCTTTAGTGACTCTTTGGTCATGGCGG
>JAIPFI010000132.1 GCA_021736705.1 Methylococcaceae bacterium
AAATTTGTAGCACGTGGCAGCTACCAACTTAAGGTGGGACAGAAATTTTGAAAACAGAAGTCAGGAGTGCAATAGCTTTAGCTATTGCTATTTCACTCCAGTGATTTGTCCCGCTTTAAATGCGTAGCCCAGCAAGACAGACAAACATAAGCTTATGTTTGTCGTCATTCGCGTATTGTTACCAGGAATTCCTGATTAAAAAACCTCGGAAGTGACGAGTTTTGACTTTCCACTTAAGCCGGGACATTAGTTATACTTGTAGGGCACGGCTTCAGCTCGCCTTTAGGCGCAGAGCGATTGGCATTAGCGGGCTAAAGCCGCACCCAACAAATTTTAATAAGTTTCGCTTTAAGTGGATAGCCTGAATTTTAATGGCAAGTGTCCCGCCTTAAAATGGAAGCCAGAGTTTTTATAAACTACAATTTTCAATTTAAAAAAAACTAAAGCTTTTTTACTCCTTAATTCAATGCTCCTAAACAGCATTCACTTTAACATTAACTTAAATAATCCCTCTTATGGAATGGCAAGGAATCTTCTCTCTGTCACTATGCATCATCGCCTTACTGACTTTAATATTCACCCGTATTGGCCCGCATCTCGTTATGATGGCCGTACTTACGCTATTAAGTGCCAGTGGGATTCTCACTAGCCAAGAAGCTTTATCGGGATTTAGTAACTCAGGACTTATTACCGTCGCCGCAATGTTTGTTATTGCAGCGGGCATGCATGCCTCAGGCGGCATTGATTTACTGGTGACGCATGTACTCGGTCAACCTAAGACTATTCGTTCTGCACTTTTCCGCATGGGCGCGCCCGTCGTATTGCTCAGCGCCTTTCTAAACAATACTCCCGTGGTCGCCACGATGATTCCCGCGATTCATGCCTGGTCGCGTAAAATTGGCATCGCCCCCTCCAAATTAATGATTCCTTTAAGCTACTGCGCAATTCTTGGGGGCACGCTGACCTTAATTGGTACGAGCACTAATTTAATCGTTAATGGTCAATATCAACTGTTGACGGGAAAAGCTGGATTTTCCTTATTCTCTATAACGGCTGTCGGCTTACCTGTGGCTATTATAGGCTTTTTATTTATCTGGCTCTTCTTTCCTAAATGGCTGCCAAACCGCGAGCAAAACCAGGCATTTGCCAACTTAAAAGAATTCACCCTAGAAGTATCGGTCGCACATAACGGCCCCTTAGTTGGTAAATCAGTCGAGCAAGCTGGCTTAAGAAACCTAAAGCGCATCTATCTGGTAGAAATTGAACGCAACGGCACGATAGTGACTGCGGTTTCCTCAGAAGAAAAATTGCAAAGCGATGATCGCTTGGTTTTTGCCGGTGATACTGAAGCCATTTCTGACTTACTGCGTATTAACGGCATTGTTCCTTCTGCTGAAAATGGCCACGAACAGCCGCTAATGACCCAGCGCGCAGAAAGAAGTTTAGTTGAAGCCGTCGTTTCTCCGCATTGCACAGCCATTGGCGATGCCATACGTGATGCACGCTTTCGGGATCGTTATGGCGCGGTGGTACTGGCTGTGGCACGTAACGGTGAACGTGTTAAAGGTAATTTAGGCAGCATCATCTTACAGGCAGGCGATACTTTACTCTTAGAAGCAAGACCCGCCTTTGTCAGTCGCCAGAAGTACAACAAAGACTTTTTACTGATTAATGACCTAGATACTGAAACACCTCGCCACGAACGCGCCCCGCTCGCATGGCTAACACTCATCGTCGTGGTTGCTGCCGCAAGTTTTGATGTTATGAGCATGCTCAATGCGGCTCTGCTTGGCGCTGGACTTATGATTATTACTGGCTGCTGCTCGGTTAATCAGGCCGAACGAAGTTTAGACCTTAACGTCATCATTACTATAGCTGCCTCTTTTGCTTTGGGCGAGGCGCTTAACAAGACAGGCGTTGCTACTTTTCTGGCGACAAATATCATTGATTTAAGTGATGGTAAAGCCTGGCTATTACTCGTGTTGGTTTATGTCTCGGTCTCCTTATTAACCGAAGTGATTACCAATAACGCAGCGGCTATTTTAATGCTGCCCATCGTATTGGAAATTACTGAAAAAGCTGGGTTAAACGACGTGCCTTTTGTCTTTGCTATTATGATGGCTGCCTCAGCCAGTTTTGCCACGCCTTTAGGCTATCAAACAAACTTAATGGTTTACGGTCCAGGGGGATATAAATTCACCGACTTCTTACGCGTTGGTATCCCTATGAACCTGCTAGCAGGCGCAGCAACACTAACCGTCTTGCTACTGGGCTGGCCGCTAGAAATTAGTAAATAATGGTTTTCATTTTAAAGCGGAATATACGTTAGGCATCAAAATAAACCTATCAAAGTGTGTAGAGCGTGGCTTCAGCCCGCCTTTAGGCGCAAGCGATTAGCATTCGCGGGCTGAAGCCAGCGCTACAAATATAACTAAGGAATGTGCATGAAATAATGTCTTCATCTTAGGAGCGCAGGCAGCTTGCCTGCGAAAGGCAGACGAGCCGTCTGCGCTCCCACAAAAAAATTAGTTGTCGAAGTTATTTTGTGCTCATTCCTAAGGTCCCGGCTTAAGTGGAAAGTCAGGATTGGCAGTGCTACATGAGCTAAACTTGCGGGCTTTATTTAATCGATATTCCGTAGTTATTTTCGAATCAACAAACAGCTAAAACCATTGCACCTCCAGCCTGATATTTGTCTCGCCTTAAGTTCATGGCCTAAATAATTACTAATTCACGGCAAACCCAACTAACAACTGCCCAAGCTTAGGCTCTGAAACAAATCCTTTAGCGTCAACAAACGAAAAAGGTACAGAAACTAAGCTCATGCCTTGATTAACTTGTACCGAAAAATGCAAATGCGGCCCTGAGCTAAATCCAGTATTACCTGAATAGGCAATTAACTGCCCTGCTTTGACTCGCATCCCCTCGTACACTTGAGCGCGCTCTACTTGCAAATGCGCATAAATCGCCATAGAACCATCCTCATGTAAAATCCTGATACTATTCGCTTTTGCTTTATAGGCCTGCTTGTCAATGCCGCCCTTAAAAAAATCATTCTCCAAACTCATGACTACACCCGCTCTCGCCGCATGAATTTCAGAGCCTTCAGGCATAGAAATATCAACAGCATATTTATTTTGCTCATCCGTATGTGAAAATTGTCCGCCAAATGCCTGAGTAATGGGAAAGGTCTTATAAGCAACAAAAGGCGGATAATAAATAGCCTGCTCGTTATGTCTCGCTAGAGGCTCACCTAAGGAATAACGGTATTTCAAACTATACTGCCAGCTTTGATATTCATTTCGCGCAGCTAAGCCAAATAGTGGTGCAGAAATCCCCGGTTGAACCACAAATTTACGCGGTAAATCGGGCTTTGCCTGCACATTCGATGGCTCAAACAAACTCACTTCCACTTCTATTGGCCCAGAATAATCGTTTCTAATAACAAATTCAGGGCTGCCTTTGTCACCTATTTGATTCAACCAAACACGCTGCTTAGCTTCTACATTTAATTGCCTGACCTCGACTTTCAAATCTGTGACTTGCTTAGCTTCTGGCGCTTTATCCGTATAATGCCACCCCCCGTCTGCATCCTGAAATTTGTACAGTTTTTTAGCATCGCAAGACAAACTAAATAAAGCACAACAGATAAAAACAAAACAATTAATTATGTTTATTTTGGATAATTTAGTACTCAACATTAGATAGCCCATAATCATATCTCCGTTGACATCGTTGCCATTTTTTACCTAGACTCGCAGGCGAGCTATCTGCTTAGCTCGTCCGGAATAGAAAGTGTAAACTACATTGTTTTATTACACCTAGCAATCAACACTACATTTATCTCCATATCCCCCTTAAAAAGACCTTATTTAACATAGATTAATTTTTATTTCGTCTACTCTCCAAGCAGAATACCCAGATAGTCCAAGCTGACCATTCCTTGGCATAATTAGTGCTTTGTTTTCTAATACTTTGGCAGTTTATGCACACCAAATTTTGGTTATTGCAATAAGCCTTATGGCTTTTATCCCCCTCACTATGATCCTACGACACTTTACTGCTGCCTTATTGCTTAACTTATCTGTTAGCTCTATCGCATCGGCGATTAACTTACAACTACCCAATTTACATGAAATTCAGTTATCCACTCCCACGACCTTAGGTGATAAAACCTTAGGTACCGCCTTATCTATTTCAGGCTCGCTAGCCGCTGTTGCCGCATTACCTGATAACAATACGCACACAGGTTCAATCTATCTTTATGATGCTCAAAAAAGCTGGCATTTAACAACAGAATTAAACAGCGCATATACGACTGATAACTTCGCGAGGCGTATTATATTGCTTGATAATATATTGGTGGCGAGTGCAAATCGTGATGACACAAAAGGAACTGACAGCGGTGCGGTGTATATTTTTCAGCGAGATCTGGCCAATAAAACTCAGCAGTGGCAACAAATAGCCCAATTAAGCGCTCCCGATGCACAAGCGGGCGACCAGTTTGGCAGTGCTATTGCTTTGGTCAATAAGACGCTTTATATAGGCGCGCCATTTCATGGGCAAGGTAAAGTCTATGTCTTTACTCAGAATGACAGCACTGCTCAATGGTCACTACAGGAAACTATAGAACCTAAGGATGCACAGGCATTACAATTTGGTGCTGCTATTGCTCAAAATGCGCAAACATTGATTATTGGCGCACCTTATACCGATGCTAATTCACCCGCCGCCAAATCAACTATAAAAAACAATAAACAGCGACAAGCGCGCTTTCAGATTACTCGTGGCAATACGGTTGACCCTGGATTTGAAAGTGGCGCTATTTTTGTTTATGAAAATAGAGAAGGAACTTGGCAAGAAACAGCTCGAATAGGCGCATCAAATCGTGAAACGGGAGATCATTTAGGCGAAAATATCGCCATTGAAGGCGATATGATTGTTGCCGGAATCAAACACAAAGATGTGTTTGATTTTTTGGGCTCAGGAGCCGTTTATGTGTATAGAAAAGTCGCTGAAACGTGGACCGAAGAAAGCGCTCTATTTCCTGATATTAATAATATGCGCGGGCAATTCGGTAATAGCTTTTCAATACTGGATCAACATATTTTGGTCGGCGCAAGTGGAATTCATGCCAATGGCTTTAACAGCGGTCAAGCATATTTATTTGGACAAGATACGACTGGGCATTGGTCAATCATTCACCAGCAAGCGAATGCGGCATTACAGGCGCATGATTTTTTTGGACAAAGTGTCGCTTTAGGCTCCGAGCAAATATTAGCAACATCAAAAAATGCCGTTTATGTTTTCCAAAATGCGCCCTTAGAAACCACACCCGCTATTTTTTACCCCGACAGCCAAATCTTACAACTCAATGAAGTCTCTGTTGCAAACGCGGGTGTTTTTAGTGCCACACTACAATTAAGTCAATCGGGCGAGGCTTTACTATTAACACTGACAGCAAGTCATTTACGCACCGACATACTCAGCAGTCATATTCAATATTTAGCAGAAACAAATCAAGTAGTTATCCCGCGCTTAGCTGTACCACAAAGTAATGGTGAGATGACCTTTTTTAAGGTTACTTTACAACAACTCGCACATGCCACAGCCTTGCAGTTTCAGGTTTCATCCATTCAACCCCTCAACCCTTAAATATGAAATTCCACCTTTTTAAATGTACCTTGCCCTTGTTGCTGGCCTCAACTGCTAACGCATTACTTATTACTCCAGCACTAGCCAACTGCCCATTGGATGCTGCTATTTATAGTGCGAATCAACAACGCCTCACCCTGCCAGTAGTTAGCGTAGATGGTGGATTAGCTTATAATGCCCAACTTGATGTACTCAACAGCCAAAGTCCGTTTCACTTTCAATTAACCTCTGCGACTCAAGCGTCCAACTTGGCAAGCATCGCTAACTACCAAACTAGCGAGCAATTATTAAGCATTCGCTCTCTTTGTTTACCCTCTGAAGCCTCTCCTCTAGGCTATCAGGTACAAATGCAGGCAATTCCTAATTCTATGCCTCTGCAGTTTTTGCTTAAAAGCGTAAGTGATTCAAACGGCATGCCCATTTTCAACTGGGCAATCGAACAAAATAAAGGCGCACTGTTATTGCCTGACCGTTCAGCCTTTGAGCGTTTAGCCGCTAAATCTGATGTATCAGGTGCATCTGGCGTGCAAGAGCTAAAGTTTGTGATAGTCGATTTGGATAGCAGTCATCCTGTTTTGTTTTTTATGAACTCACAAGCAACACCACTGCATTATGATTTTGTCCGTGAGGTACTCAATCGCTATCAAAACATAAATTACGATCAAGGCGCGACTCAGTTTATTAATGAAACTTATTTTAGAAACAATAGACATCATATTGCGGGCTCTATCGTTGCTTACGATCATTTTAGTGAGAGTGAAAACACTCAAACAAGCGGTTTATATGCGCTGGAGTTCTGGCCTACCGATCCAGTTCCCGCAAATTTAATTGCGCAGGTTTATCATACCGTCAGCGCTGCTATGCCCTTTCTATCGACACCGCTAGCCTATCATCCTGTCGGCAATACCCATGAGCTAGAATATGCAACTTTTGCGGAGCAATTTGCCGCGCAGCATATTCGTACCATCCATACTGATAGCCTATTTGCCCAACTTGATTCAGCCATTTTAAATAAAGGGGAAGCTTACGGTCGCTTAAAAGTCATCAACCCAGGCGATCCAAACCCAAGTGAAGATGTGATTGCTATTTATACCTTTATTCCTAATACCCTTGGGCATGTTGGCGGAATCATTACGGAAGAACCACAAACACCACTCTCACATATTAATTTAAAAGCGCGACAAAATAATACCCCGAATGCCTATATGCGCCATGTGCATAGTAATCCAGCCATTAGTCCGCTGATTGATAGCTGGGTACATTATGTAGTGAATGATGACGGCGTGCATTTGGAGTCTGCAACTGAGGCAGAATCGTTACAATGGCTTGCTGATCGTATTCCCAGCGAGATGACTATTCCTGCCAGTGATTTAAGTGCCACAGAGCCTATGCCTTTAAGCACATTGACACATAACGACTGGATACGTGTTGGCGTTAAAGCCGCTAATGTCGCCGAGTTGGGACGCATTTTACCGGAAGGCGTACCTCCAACAGGTTATGCCTTACCTTTTGCGATGTATGATGAGTTTATGCGCCTTAAACGCTGTGCTGATGATTTAAAATCTCTGTGCAATACTAGCGATGGCTTGTCGTTTTATGACTATATTGAGCAATTACTCAATGATGAGAGCTTTAATCAAGATAATCAGATACGCACAGAAAAATTGACTGAATTGCGTAAACTCATAGAGCAAGCAGAAGTACCCGATACATTGATTGAGCGAATCGAAGCGGTACGTTTATTTTGGGAGCCTGCAGGCGAGCCGTTTACGCAAAAATTACGGGTGCGCTCCAGTACTAACAACGAAGATCTACCCGGGTTTAACGGTGCAGGATTATATGACTCCAATACGCACAAACCCAGTGAGGGCAAACTAATCAAGAGCATCAAAGAAGTTTGGGCGAGCTTATGGAATGAACGCGCCTTTAACGAGCGGCGTTTGCATCGTATTGATCATTTGCGCACTTATATGGGGATACTCATTAATCCAAGCTATGGCGATGAGCAGGCCAATGGTGTAGCTATTAGCAAAAATATCTATAATCCTAATTGGGAGGGTTTTTATATTAATGCCCAATATGGCGAATTGTCGATTACCAATCCAGAACCAGTTAACACTGCGAATGGCTTAGTAAATCCAATACCGGATGAATTTATTGTCACACGATTACCCGCATCAACGAATGGCTTCGCTTGGGAGACTTTATTTATTAGACACTCGAATATTAATGAGATCAACGACGCGCCAGTGAAGACTAAAAATGTCTTAACAGACAGCGAAATAAACGAGCTAAGGGATAATCTGCAAATTATTCACGCACATTTTAAAAAAATATATCAAGGCGATGATACTTTTGCTATGGATATAGAATTCAAGATTACCGAAACGGATGATGACAGTCGAGGACGCTTAGCGATTAAGCAAGCTCGACCCTGGATTGATTAAGCGCTCTGAAAAGTGGTTTTCTCACTTATAAGCTGGGACATGAGTTATCCTTGTAGGGCATGGCTTCAGCCGCGATTGACATTCGCGGGCTAAAGCCACGCTTTACAAATTCAGGAGGTTCAGCTTTAAATGAAAGCCTCTATAAACTGGCATCTATAGCACAAATAGCGTGACTTAAAGTCGCTCCTACAAAATGAGATAATGATATTCCCTAACTATTTGGCCCTTCATTAAGTGAAGACTTTTCTGCGAAAAGCACTATGCCTAATCCTAATAAAATCATTAAATTAGGAATAATAGAGCCATCTGCCTGCACATTAGCCACCATAGAAATAAAAATAACCAGTATCCCCATTATTGATATGAGGCGGTTAGAACTCTCACTATTCTTATTTAAATCCATTATTC
>JAIPFI010000133.1 GCA_021736705.1 Methylococcaceae bacterium
GCGTACTATTTAGATAACCATCACCATTTATTGAATCAATAACCGCCACGGCCATAGCACGATCCCTTTCAGTAAAAGGTACCATTTCCATCTGCCATAATAAATGATCCTGCAGGCTATCCGCTTTACTCCGCTGCACCTCAAAATCAGGTATATCTCCAGCAGGCTCGGCAGCCGTCCCCATTTGTACGGGCTCAAACACATCCTCCCAAGAACTATCGGTTGGTAACTCATCAGGAATATCTGTTTGCGAGCCCTCACTACCAAGCTGATCCGTTCTATCGACAGAATTCTCAACTACTTTTTGCTCATTCAAAGATGAACCTTCATCCTCAACAACTTCCAGCATCATATTTGAATCCAATGCCTGCTGAATCTCTTGCTGCAAATCGAGTGTTGATAACTGCAGCAACTTGATCGCCTGCTGTAACTGAGGCGTCATAGATAATTGCTGACCCATGCGGAGCTGCAAAGACTGTTTCATTCCGTTAGCTTACCTTAAGATCAAACAAAGAAAAAACCATAATCACATCCCTTAAAGACTAAAATTCTCACCCAGATAGACGCGCCGCACTTCTTCATTAGCAACAATATCGACAGAAGAACCCTCTGCAATGACTCGTCCAGCATTTAAAATATAAGCCCGATCACAAATTCCTAAGGTTTCTCGAACATTATGCTCGGTAATTAAAACGCCAATATTTCTATTTTTCAAGTGAGCAATAATTTTTTGAATTTCAATAACCGAAATAGGATCAACGCCAGCAAAAGGCTCATCCAATAGAATAAACTCGGGATCGGTAGCTAAAGCTCTGGCAATTTCAACCCTACGTCGCTCTCCACCTGATAAGCTCATCCCGATATTATGGCGAATATGAGTAATACTAAATTCAGCCAATAACTCATCAATAATAAGCTCTATTTTTTCCTTACTCAGTTCTTTGCGTAACTCTAATACCGCACGTAAATTATCTTCAACACTTAATTTACGAAAAACAGAGGCTTCCTGAGGCAAATAACCTATACCCATCTTAGCGCGTATATGCATAGGGTATTGAGTAATATCCTTATCATCATAAAAAATATACCCAGAGTCTGCACGTACCAAACCAACTAGCATATAAAAACTCGTGGTTTTACCTGCCCCGTTAGGTCCTAATAAACCAACAATCTCGTTACTGCCAACATGCAAGGACACATCCTGCACGACAGTACGCTTACCATAAGTTTTGCCTATATTTTTTGCTGCTAAAATAGCCATAATTACTTACTAGATTTACTTTTTGGCTGCAAAATCACATGCACGCGATTACTTGATGAACCTGTTTGCCCAGCTTTAACCACTTCGCTAACGCGATCATATTCTATTCTTTCACTAGCCGTGCTATTACCGCCCTGCCAGATCACAGCTTTTTGTATCATAACTAATACTTCAGTTTTCGGATAATATTCAGCAATTAAAGAGTTGCCATGCACATCTTCTTTGCCTGCCTCAGGTGTTTGCTGAAATTTTACCGGCGCTCCTGTCGCAACCATTTTTTTTATTTCTCTATTTTCTAAATAAACTTCTACTTTATCAGCATCTAAGCGCATACTTCCTTGAATAATAACCACCTTCCCAGCATAAGTACTCAGCCCTTTTTTATCATCATAAAATCCCGAATCTGATTCAATGGTAATAGGCTGTTTGTTATCACTTTCTAAGGCGTAAGCGCTCATACAAAAAGTAATTATCGATGCAAAAAATATCCCCAAAAACCATTTATTCATATACATGCCTGCCTTTAACATTTGCTAATAACTTAATATATAAAGGATCCTGATAAACCAATCTCATCCCGACACCGGACATCCTATCAGTTTCACTCACTAACTCAGCCCAATCCTCTGTTTCTGCATAATTTTTCTTCGGCTCTACGCGTAAATTCGTTGTTTTAATATTAACTTCACGTACCGTTTTTGCTGCTGCGCGATCAATAGAGACCACCCCCTGTAGAAATATCTTTTCACCTTCCGAAGTCACTACACCTGTCTGAGCACGAATAATCCAAGGCGGTAAATCACCTTGATATAAAGTCATCATCGGCTTAGACAGCTCAGTTTCATCATTATCACTGTAATGCGCCGCGTAATCAGCATCTAATTTTTCTTTTGCAACACCAAGTTCACTCATCTGCGTTTTACTATAATTGACAGCAAAATGGTCGGCGCTATGAACTACCGCCTCTAACGGCTCATTAGCCTCTTTATTATCGCTATGATTAACCGCCCATAGCGAAGCCAAAAAGATCAATAACAAAAAAAAAACACCTTTATATTGCTGCAACATCATTAACTCGCTTTATACAACTCAACCAACGCCGCCATCTTGCCTTGTGCTTGCAAAATAAAATCACACACCTCACGCACCGCACCATGCCCACCGATCTGCCGCGTCTGCCAGTCAACATAAGGCAATATTTGTTCATTAGCATCTTGCACAGCAATCGCTAAACCGACTTGCGTTAATACCGGCAAATCAATTAAATCATCGCCCACATGCGCCATTTGCTCAAGAGTACAGCCCGTTTTTAGCACAATATCCTGTAGTGCAACGCCTTTATCTAATTGCTCAAGATAGACCAAATCGATACCTAACATTGCCATCCGTAAAACAACCGGTTTAGAGCCTCTACCAGAAATTACCGCTACCTTAATGCCCGATTTTTGTAATAACTTAATACCCAAGCCATCACGCACATTAAAAGACTTATACTCGTCACCTTGTTGATCAAAATAAAGCTTTCCATCCGTCAAAACACCATCTACATCTAAAATTAACACTTTGATATTTCTGGCTTTTTCCATTCTATCTTGCATATTAAACTATTCCTGCATGAATTAAGTCGTGCATATTAAGCGCACCTATCACTTTATTTTCGTCATCCACAACGATTAATGCATTAATCTTCCTTGCCTCCATTACTTGCATTGCCTCAGCCGCTAAAATATCCGAGCGTATCACCTGACAATCAGCAGTCATGACATCAGCTACCTGCGCAGTATTAATATTGACTGATTTTGCCAATAAACGCCGTAAATCGCCATCAGTAAAAATACCCAGCAAATCCCCTTTCTCATCAACAACAGCAGTCATACCCAGCTTTTTAGCAGTCATTTCCACTAATGCATCCATAACGCCCAGATTACCCGCAACAACTGGCAATTGATCCCCTGCATGCATAATATCACTGACCAATACCAATAACCGCCGCCCCAAACTCCCGCCAGGGTGAGATAAAGCAAACTCATCGCGCGTAAATCCCTGTAAGGTCATCAAAGTCACAGCCAACGCATCGCCCATGACAAGCGCAGCGGTAGTACTCGCGGTAGGTGCTAAACCTAAAGAACAAGCCTCTTTTTCTACGGCATTATTAATATGTGCTGCAGAAAACTTAGCTAAAGTAGAATCCGGTCTCCCGGTCATTGCTATCATTGGCACGGCCAAACGCTTAATCAATGGCAATAAGGTTACAATTTCGGCTGTTTCGCCCGAATTGGATAAAGCTAACACAACATCTTGGCGAGTAATCATACCTAAATCGCCATGACTAGCTTCACCTGGATGCAAAAAAAAAGCAGGCGTGCCAGTACTTGCTAACGTTGCTGCAATCTTCCCCGCAATATGCCCTGATTTGCCCATCCCTGTAACAACAACGCGACCTTTACATGCGGCAATCAAATGACAGGCTTGAATAAAATTTTCATCAACTTTTGCCCCCAAAGCATTCACTGCCTGCGCTTCTATATTAATGACTTCTCGTGCTGTTGCAATCAGTTGTTTATCATCCATGTGCACTCAACCTTAAGTAACACTTTGAAAAAGTGTCCACTGATAAAATAAATAAGCCGACAATAAAGCCGAGCCTTCCCATCGATTAATATTACCCGCCTTAGACATACCCATACCTAAAATAAACAACGCCCCAGTAAACCCCAGCATAACAGGAAAATCGCGGCTAATAACAGTTGCGTCGACAACTCCCGGTGCTATCAAAGCAGGCAAAGAGTACACGGCTAATAAATTATAGACGTTAGAACCAATTACATTACCGACCGCCAAATCATCTTCGCCTTTTAAAACACTGCTAACTGATGCAGCCAATTCGGGCAAGCTAGTGCCAAGAGCAACAATAGTCAAACCGATCACTAAATCACTAACTTCCATAGCCTGAGCAATACTCACCGCCGACCAGACTAAAATTTTTGAGCTAATTAACAGCCCAACCAAGCCGACAGAAAAATATAGCCAAGCTTTATTGTTCGACATAATACCCGACATTTCAGCTACCACTTCTTGAGCTAAAATGTCCTTTTTACGTTCAACTAGCGCAGTGCGAATTAACCAAAATAAAAAGACAACTAACGCCAACAGCATCAATGCGCCGTCAACAAGCGTCAATCCATCTAAAGCAAGCACATAACAGAAAACACTAATAACCATCAAGACAGGCAGTTCGCGCGTCAATAAACCCGAATGAAAGGCTAAAGGAGCAATTAAGGCTGTACCCCCTAAGATCAAACCTATATTAGCAATATTAGAACCAATAGCATTACCAATCGCCAACCCTGAATTACCCTGTATTGACGCCAAAGCAGAAACTAAAACTTCAGGTGCAGAGGTACCGAAACCAACAATGGTCAAGCCTATTAACAAAGGAGAAACACCAAGATTTCGCGCAATCGATGCAGTGCCATCAACAAACCAATCGGCCGAAAAAACCAACGCCACTAAACCTAGAACTAAAGCAATAAAATAAATCAACATAATTCTTTTTGGTGTAAAAATTGCTTATTGTGACACAAAAACAAGCTCCCCCTAAGCTACCATCACAAATCAAAAACCAGCACAAAAAAAGAGGCGGTTACAGCTAAAAAATAACCATAACCGCCTGATTTTTTACAGGAAAATATAAATTAACGGCCAATTAAAAAGCTAATCACTCCACTTCCAATCACGAATTTCTGGCATATCATCGCCATGCTGACGTACGTATTGCTGATGATCAATTAACTTATCACGCATCATTTGTTGCACATACACGGCACGGTGATGCAACGACGGCACGCGTTTAATCACATCCATAACTAAATGAAAACGATCTAAATCATTCATCACTACCATATCAAACGGGGTTGAAGTTGTCCCTTCCTCCTTATAACCACGCGCATGAATATTGCCGTGATTAGGACGTCGATAGGTCAAGCGATGAATCAACCAAGGGTAACCATGATAAGCAAAAATCACTGGTTTATCAGGCGTAAAAATATCTTCAAATTCACGGTCAGACAAGCCATGCGGATGTTCTTCTTGTGGCATCAATTTCATTAAATTAACCACATTGACGACTCGAACTTTTAGCTCAGGCAACAATTCACGCAACATTTTAACCGCAGCCAAAGTCTCTAGTGTAGGCACATCACCGGCACAAGCCATCACTACATCAGGCTCGCCAGTTTCTTGGTCATTACTCGCCCAATCCCAAACACCAACACCCGCTGTACAATGCTTGATGGCCGCATCCATATCCAGCCATTGCTCGGCATTTTGCTTACCACAAACAACAACATTAATATAATTCCGACTACGCAAGCAGTGATCTGTTACCGATAATAAAGTATTAGCATCAGGCGGCAGATAAACCCGAATAACCGAAGACTTTTTATTCACTACATGATCGATAAACCCCGGATCTTGATGCGAAAAGCCGTTATGATCTTGACGCCATACATGCGATGACAATAAATAGTTTAACGAGGCAACAGGCCGACGCCATTCAATTCCGCTTGTAGTCTTCAACCATTTCGCATGCTGATTAAACATCGAATCAATAATATGAATGAAAGCCTCATAGCAATTAAAAAAACCATGTCGCCCAGTCAATAAATAGCCTTCCAACCAACCCTGACAGGTATGCTCGGATAAAATTTCCATCACACGACCATCGGCCGCTAAATGGTCATCTTCAGGAATTGTCGCATCCAACCAAGTTCTACCGGTTTCTTCAAACGCAGCACCCCAACGGTTTGACGCTGTTTCATCGGGACCAAACAAACGAAAATTCTGCTCTTTAGCGTTAGCTTTCATTACATCACGTAAAAAAACACCTTGTACACGCGTCGCTTCGGCTTTGGTAGCACCTGGCTGAGGCACATCGACAGCATAATCACCAAACCAAGGCATATGTAACTTTTTCAACAACAAACCACCATTAGTATGAGGATTATCACCCATACGTTTTTGGTGGATCGGTGCCAATTCTTTCAGTTCAGCTAAAAAAGTGCCATTCTCATCAAATAACTCTTCTGCTTTATAGCTTTTCAACCAAGTTTCTAATAACTTTAAATGCTCTGGATTTTCACGCACCTCAGCAAAAGGTACTTGATGTGAACGCCAGAAATCTTCTGTTTTCTTACCATCGACCTCTTTAGGGCCCGTCCAACCTTTAGGTGAACGCAAAATAATCAACGGCCAAGTTGGTCGAACTGGCACACCCGAATCACGCGCTTGCTTTTGAATGGCCTTAATTTCAGCAATAACAACATCCATCGTTGCCGCCATCTTCTGATGCATTAACTCTGGATCAGAACCCTCAACAAAATAAGGTTTATAGCCATAACCAATAAATAAACTTTCTAACTCCTCTTTCGGCATACGCGCCAAAAGTGTTGGATTAGCAATTTTATAACCATTCAAATGCAAGATGGGCAATACCGCACCATCACGAATTGGATTTAAGAATTTATTCGAGTGCCATGAAGTTGCTAATGGCCCCGTCTCCGCCTCACCATCGCCCACAACACAACAAGCGATCAAGTTTGGATTATCAAACACTGCGCCATAAGCATGCGAAACCGAATAACCTAACTCGCCACCTTCATGCATAGATCCCGGTGTTTCAGGAGCGACATGACTTGGGATTCCGCCAGGAAAGCTGAATTGCTTAAATAAACGGCGCATACCCACCGCATCCTCAGAAATATCCGGATAATACTCACTATAAGTGCCTTCCAACCAAGTATTAGCCACAATTCCCGGCCCACCATGTCCAGGCCCGGCAATATAAAGTGCATTTAAATTTTGCGCCTTAATCACTCTATTCATATGCGCATAAATGAAGTTCAATCCCGGCGTAGTTCCCCAGTGACCCAATAGCCTTGGTTTCACATGCTCCAAAGTTAATGGCTCCCTCAACAGAGGATTATCCATTAAGTAAATCTGCCCGACAGATAAATAGTTAGCCGCACGCCAATAAGCATGTATTTTAGTTAACTCATCACTCGATAAAGGCTGTTCTTCAATGATCATACTTAAATTCCCCAAGAGTTAGATAAACATACACAAAAATAAGTCTAAATTATAGTGTGCAGCTTTTGATAAAGCTACCTTGTCACTGAAAAAATAGCTGTATTAGGCGTCTTTCAATTATAATGTTCCAATTTTGGTTCAATCGGTAAAAATTTTTTCTTATGATTTCCATACGTAACTTAACTTTCTCGCATGGCAACAGAAAAATTTTTGACAATATCTCACTTGATATTATGCCACACAAAATTACCGCCATCATGGGGCCCAGCGGCACGGGAAAAACCACCCTATTAAAACTTATAGGCGGACAAATCAAACCTGATAGTGGCAGCATATTAGTCGACCAACAAAACGTACACACGCTTTCTCGTAACAATCTATTCACCTTACGTAAAAAAATAGGCATGCTCTTTCAAAGTGGTGCGTTGCTCACTGATATGTCCGTTTATGATAACATTGCCTTTCCTATCAGAGAGCACACTCAATTGCCTGAATCCATGATTCGCACTTTAGTGTTAATGAAGTTGAATGCTGTTGGCCTGCGTGGTGCACGCAACTTAATGCCTAATGAATTATCCGGTGGCATGGCCAGACGCGTGGCAATGGCAAGAGCTTTGGCCCTGGATCCTAACATGATCATGTATGATGAGCCATTTACTGGGCAGGATCCGATTTCACTAGGCGTTTTAGTCAAACTCATCCAAACACTCAATAAAACATTAGGTTTAACCAGCATTGTTGTTTCCCACGATGTACAAGAAACGGCCGAAATTGCCGACTATATCTACCTTTTATCCGAAGGAAAAATTGCCGGTCAAGGCACGCCTCAAGAACTTAATAAATCTAAGTCCGACTGGGTTCAACAATTTATGCAAGCAAAAGCTGATGGCCCAGTGCCATTTCATTACCCAGCAAATGACCTCACCAACGATCTACTCGCT
>JAIPFI010000134.1 GCA_021736705.1 Methylococcaceae bacterium
TTTTGAAGAAATTTTGATTACTTGCGCTCAAGCGGCGATAAAGAAATAATTATGGCCGAACCATCAGCAGCACGACAAGGGATTCTATCCTTATCTATTAAAGAGAAAAATGCACTTTACGCAGCTTATATGCCTTTTGTTGCTAATGGCGGATTGTTTATTCCGACCAATCGTAGTTATACGATGGGGCAAGAAGTTTTTATGTTGCTTAATTTGATGGAAGAAACTGAGCGTTTACCTATTGCAGGTAAAGTGATTTGGATTACCCCAGTGGGTGCTGAAGGTTATAGAACTGCTGGAGTAGGGGTGCAATTTAGTGATCAGGATGGTGGTCAGGCGAGAAATAAAATTGAACTCTACTTGGCGGGAATCTTAGATTCCGAACGTTCCACCCATACGATATAACATTAATATTAGATTTAGCTCCCTCATATTCCATGGAGGAGCTGTAATCAAACGAAAATTTGGCTACGCATTTAAAGCGGGACAAATCACTGGAGTGAAATAGCTTTAGCTATTTCCGAAACAGCAATAGCTAAAGCTATTGCACTCCTGACTTCTGTTTTCAAAATTTCTGTCCCACCTTAAGTTGGTAGCTGAAAATTTAGATTTGTTTTACTATTTGACCATTACTTTGTTTCATTATTTTATCAATGCGTTTACCTTCTGCATCAATTAACTCTACCTGTAAAGGCATCTTACCAACGGCATGCGTTGCACAAGATAAGCAAGGATCATAAGCACGGATAGCCACTTCTAAATTATTTAATAGTGGTTCGGTTAGCTCTTGCCCAGATAAATATTCAGCCGCTACTTGACGCACTGATTCATTCATTGCCATATTATTGCTAGTGGTAGAAACGATTAAATTGGCTTTAGTGACAATATCGTTATCATCAACTTCATAATGATGAAATAATGTTCCTCGTGGTGCTTCAATCACGCCAACGCCTGAATAGCGTTTTTCACCTTGCGCCACTAAGTCAGAGCCCATAATATCAGAGTCATTAAGTAAGACTTTGATGCTTTCTGCACAATGCAATATTTCAATTAAGCGCGCCCAATGAAAGGCTAATGTGCTATGCACCATAGCTGTACCGCCATGATTTTTAAAATCCACTCGTTCTGCTTCTGCCAAAGGCGTATCAATGTAGTCGCAGATATTTAACCGCGCTAAAGGGCCTACACGATACCAGCCATCTTCTTTGCCTATAGAGGTAAGATAAGGGAATTTCATATAGGTCCATGAGCGTACTTCTTCATGGATAATGTCGTTATAATTACAATAATCGAACTGGTCTAATAGGGTTTTACCGTTAGCATCTTTCGCTCGTATGCCGCCATGATACAGTTCTAAGGCACCATCTGCTTTGGTTAGGCCTAAGTAATTAGTGGCGATAGTGGCAAAGTCGTCGTAATACGGTAAATTAGAGCGATGTATCTTTTTAACTAAGGCTACAGAGCCTGCAGCCCATTCAATCATTTGGTCTACATCAGTAAGCAAGTAGTCACGCTCTTCTTTACTGAGCGACTTATTCATGCCACCAGCAATTGCACCTGTGCCATGTATGCGTTTGCCGGAGACCATGCGAATGACTTCCTGGCCGAATTTACGTAATTTGACGCCTTGCAAGCCAACATCTGGAAAATCATTTAAAACTGCAATAATATTACGTTTGCTAATATCGCTTTCAAAGCCAAATAATAAATCAGGGCTGGATAAGTGAAAGAAATGTAAAGCGTGGGATTGCATGACTTGACCGAAATGCAATAAACGTCTCAGTTTATCAGCAGAAACAGGTAAGTTAGCTGGGTCAATACCAACGAGTTGGTCAATGGCTTTTGCCGCCGCTAAATGATGACTTACTGGGCAGATGCCACATAAACGTTGCACTAAAACGGGCAGTTCCCAATAAGGGCGACCTTGAATGAATTTTTCAAAACCACGAAATTCAACAATATGTAATCGAGCTTGTTGAACTTTATTATTTTCATCAAGTAACAGTGTCACTTTACCATGACCTTCAACGCGTGAAACTGGGTCAACGACCACTCGTTTTAAATGTTCTGGATTACTCGCGGTCTCTAAACTTTCGTACATAAGCTGATGTCCTTTAAAACATTTTAAGTGACTCAAATTGTATGTGAAGTGATGCATCATACAAGCAAAGATTAATTATATTCTACATTACTATGCCTAGAAACAAGTAGTTACTATAAAGGTTAATTTTAGTGGAAGGATTGCGTTATTTATTCTTTGCTAGAGAATTTTATATTTATGTTGTTAGTACTTTAGCTTTTTAAATTCTTTGTATTTAGCTGTTTGATGTAGTGGATGTGGTGTATTGGAATATTAAATTATATTAATGCTAATAAAATTCATTTAGATCACAGTAATAATGATAAAACTTCTATTTTTTGTACTAATTCCTGTATCATTCTGACAATTGAAAATTATTTTATAAATTTACTTTTGGAGAGATACATGGCGAGTGTGTTAGCGGTTGATGATTCCGCATCAATGAGACAAATGGTTGCTTTTACCTTAAAAGGTGCCGGTTACACGGTTGTTGAGGCTGTCGATGGTGTTGATGCGCTTAATAAAGCAAAGACACAAAAGTTTGATTGCGTAGTAACTGATGTGAATATGCCAAATATGGATGGAATCACATTGATTAAAGAGTTAAGAGCTTTGCCTAATTACAAGTTTGTACCTATGTTAATGTTGACGACAGAATCGGGTATGGATAAAAAGCAACAAGGTAAAGCGGCTGGAGCCACAGGTTGGATCGTTAAACCTTTTAATCCGGATCAATTATTAAAAACTATAAAGAAAGTTCTAGGTTAGCCGATAAGAACATAAGTTTTAGTTTTGAGCTCTTAAAGCTTAATGGGTAAATGTTGAGTTTATAGTGGTATAAGCAGCTAAGATCGGCTGGTATTTTTTACTTAAATTTAAAGTATACAGGTTATTCAATGTCAATTGATATGGCACAGTTTCACCAAGTTTTCTTCGAAGAAAGTTTTGAAGGCTTGGACATTATGGAGTCAGGTTTATTAAACCTAGATATGGGAGATGTTGATTCTGAGGCTATTAATACAATTTTTAGAGCCGCGCACTCAATAAAAGGTGGTAGCGGAACCTTTGGTTTTAGCGCTGTATCGGATTATACCCATGTAATGGAAACGCTCCTGGATGAGATGCGTGATGGGCGCAGACAAGTCACTCAATCCGCTGTTGATGTTTTACTTGGCTCGGTTGATTGCTTGCGTGAAATGTTGTCAGCCATACAAGATGAAAATGATATTGATGAAATCAGTGTTGCTGAGCATAAGAAAGCGTTGGAACTTGAATTAAATGGTGGGCAAGCTAATTTACAAGCTGTTGCCATTGAAATTTCTGAGCAAGCTGGTAACAAAATAACAGGCACTCCTACTGATTCCAGTGAAAGTGGCTGGAAAATTTCTTTTTGTCCTCATGCGGATTTATTGAAAACAGGTAATGATCCGGTGCGGATGTTTCGTGAATTATCGGAACTGGGCGAATTGGAGGTGCTTGTTGACTTACAAGGTGTTCCTTCACTCTTTGATCTAGACCCTGAAGAGTGTCATTTGTCATGGACTTTAATCCTTAAAGGTAATGTTCAAAGAAGTGAAATAGATGATATTTTTGATTGGGTTGAAGATGAATGTGATTTATCTATTCAAACTTTAAATTCAGATGAAGCGCCTGCCCTGGTTCAGAAAATAAACTCTATTTCCAGCTCAACTGAAAGTCAAGATGGCTCAGACTTTAAGCAAAATACCCCGCCGATCATCGCTAAACCTGCGAAAGCTGAAGAGAAAAAAGCGAAAGCCGCTGCTTCCACTTCAATTCGAGTGGATACCGGAAAGATTGATACATTAATTAATATGGTCGGCGAATTAGTTATTACTCAATCTATGTTGAGTTTAGTCGGCGAAGACTTTACCGCAGATAAAATCGACCAACTAAAAAACGGCTTAGTACAGCTAGAGCGGCACACGCGTGAATTGCAAGAAAGTGTCATGAATATCCGTATGTTACCGATTAGTTTTGTATTCAGCCGTTTCCCGCGGCTAGTACATGATTTAAGTAGTAAGTTGGATAAAAAAATTGAGTTAAAGTTAGTTGGAGAGCATACCGAAGTAGATAAAACGGTGGTAGAACTCATTAGTGATCCTTTGGTTCATTTGGTGCGCAATAGTTTGGATCATGGGATTGAAATGCCCGCTGATCGAATTGCTGCAGGTAAGCCTGAAATGGGTACGATAACCTTAGAAGCTTATCATCGCGGTGGCAACATTGTTATTGAAGTCAAAGATGACGGTAAAGGTCTCAATAAAGAGGTTTTACGCGCTAAAGCAATAGAAAAAGGGCTTTTAGATGCAGATACTGTGCTTACTGATAGGCAATGCTATGAGCTTATTTTTATGGCCGGATTCTCAACGGCAGAAAAAATAACTGATGTTTCTGGGCGTGGTGTGGGTATGGATGTTGTGCGGCGAAATATCCAGTCTTTAGGTGGAAATATTGAGATTACATCTAACTTGGGTTTTGGTTCTACGATATCAATTAATTTACCTTTAACTTTGGCTATTTTAGATGGTCAGTCTATTGCAGTAGGTGATGAAACTTTTATTGTTCCACTCGGATCTATTATTGAGTCAATTAAAATCAGCGATAAAATGGTTAACCGTGTTGCCGGTAAAGGTGAAACATTTCGTTTACGTGATGAATATTTGCCTATTGTGCGCATGCATAATGTTTTTAATGTTCAGTCAGCTAAAGCGACTAAATTGACCGAAGGACTATTGGTTGTTGTTGATGGTCAAGGAGTGCGATGCGGGTTATTTGTTGATGATTTATTAGGGCAACAGCAAGTTGTTATTAAGTCGCTAGAGGCTAATTATCGGCGTGTGGAGGGAGTATCAAGTGCAACTATACTAGGGGATGGATCCGTTGCGCTGATTTTAGATATTCCCGGTTTAGTGCGTTTGTCAAACCAGTAGTACGGAATAGTTATGACTCAAGAAACTGATACACAAGAAGTAAAAAGAACTAAAAGTGAAAATTCTATGCAGTTCTTAAGCTTTACTTTAGGTGAAGAAGAATATGGTGTTGATATATTAAGTGTTCAGGAAATACGCAGTTGGGAGCCTGTTTCTAGAATACCTAATGTACCCAGTTATGAAAAAGGCGTAGTGAATTTACGAGGGGCAATCGTCCCAATTATTGATTTACGTGAAAGATTTAATCTTGAACACTCCAAATATACTAACTTAACAGTTGTGGTCGTTTTGCAGACAATTTTGCAAGGTAGAAGTCGTACTATGGGGGTTGTTGTAGATTCTGTGTCAGATGTTAATAATATTGAGGCACAATCGATTCAAAGCGCCCCTGATTTTGGTACGAAAGTCAGTACCGAATTTATTAGTGGGCTAGCATTGGTTGATGAACGAATGCTGATACTGCTTGATGTTAAAAAATTACTGAAATTAGATGGCGTGGATAATGATGCCGAAGAGGATGATGATGAAAATTGAACTGCTTAAATTAACAAAGTTGATTTGTAAGGAGAATGCATAATGAAAGTCAACATGCCGGTGACTGATAACGAAGTCATGATGAAAGAAGGAACTATTTTAGTCACGCGCACTAATTTAAAAGGAATTATTACTTATGCTAATGATGCATTTGTTGAAATCAGTGGTTTCTCTTATGATGAATTAGTCGGTAAAAACCATAATATGGTGCGGCATCCTGATATGCCGGCCGTTGCTTTTCAAGATTTATGGGAAACTGTAAAACAAGGAAGGCCATGGTCTGCTCCAGTTAAAAATCGCACTAAAGCGGGAAATTATTACTGGGTTGAGGCAAATGTAACGCCGGTATTTAAGAATGGATCTGTGACAGAGTACCTTTCCGTTCGTTATGCGCCGACTCGTGAGCAGGTGAATAGTGCTGAAAAATTATATGATCACTTAAATGCAACTAGAGCCACGACGATTAGGCCGACTGGCCTAGCAAAAGCTATTAAAGCAGCTAAAGAATTGTCGATTAATGTAAAAACCTCGCTTGCAGTTGTCGCTCTCTTATTGCCAAATGCTTATTTAGCAAAGCAACTTTTTGATGCTGAACTAATGCCGCAATTAATAGGGCTAGTATTATTATCAACCGTAGCAACGGCTATCATTTATAGAGTTATACGCGACCTGTTAATGACTTTATCCTCAACAAAAGATGTTTTTGTGAAACTGAGTGATGAGCAGTTCAGAAATACTATTGAATTGGATAGAAATGACCAGGCAGGTGATTTCTTGCGCGCTTTATATTCTATGCAAGTTAAATTAAATGCTGATTTGGCCTACTCAAAACAAGTTGGCTCAGAGGCATTGCGTATTAAACAAGCATTGGATAATGTTAGTTCTTGTGTCATGGTGGCTAATACTAACCTAGAAATTATTTATATGAATGATACTGTGAAAAGTATGTTCAAAAATGCCGAGAAAGATATACAACAGCAATTACCAAATTTTGATGCAGATAAACTTTTAGGGGCTAATATTGATCAGTTTCATAAAAATCCTGCGCATCAACGAGGAATAGTACCTAATTTACAAGGAACTTTGAAATCTGAATTAGTCATTGGTTCCCGGCATATGAATTTTGTTGCCAATCCAGTTTCAGATTCTAGCGGAAATCGAATAGGAACAGTCGTTGAATGGTTAGATAGAACTCTTGAAGTTAAGATTGAAAAAGAAATTGAGAATTTAGTTGAAGGTGTTAAGGCAGGTAATTTGTCTGGTCGAATTGAAATGGCAGATAAAGAAGGTTTCTTTGAGAAATTAAGTCAAGGCATTAATGACTTAACTGATGGAATTGAGGGTGTTTTTTCTGACATTAATCATTCAATGCAAAGTATGGCTCATGGTGATTTATCAAATAAAATCACTAATAACTATGACGGTGTTTATGGCGATTGTAAAAATAGTATTAATACCACCATTGATAAATTAGCTGATATTGTGAGTCAAATTAGAGAGTCTGCCGACTTTATTAATAACGCCTCACAAGAGATTGCCAGCGGAAATAACAACCTATCTGAGCGTGTAGAAACACAAGCTTCTAGTTTACAAGAAACAGCCTCAAGTATGGAGGAGCTCACCAGTACCGTTAAAAATAACGCAGACAACGCACAACAAGCCAATCAGGTCGCTAGTAGTGCTAGAGTTTTAGCCGAAAAAGGCGGAACTGTAGTTACCTCGGCAGTGAATGCAATGGCTGAAATTAATGAAAGTAGTAATAAAATTGCTGAAATTATTGGCGTTATTGATGAAATTGCTTTCCAGACTAATTTACTGGCCTTAAATGCTTCAGTAGAAGCAGCAAGAGCCGGTGAGCAAGGGCGTGGTTTCTCCGTAGTTGCTACTGAAGTACGTAATTTAGCGCAGCGAAGTGCTACTGCGGCGCGTGAAAGTAAAGAGCTGATCCAGACTAGCATACAAAGAGTTCGATCAGGAACTGAGTTTGTTAATGAAACGGGGGTCGCGCTGAATGAAATTGTCGGTGGCGTGAAAAAAGTCGGTGATATTATTTCTGAGATTGCAGCAGCAAGTATTGAGCAATCTCAAGGTATTGAGCAAGTTAACCAAGCAGTTTCACAAATGGATGAGATTACTCAGCAAAATGCGGCTTTAGCTGAAGAAGCGTCTGCGGCAAGCGTATCCATGAGTGATCAATCGAAAAATATGACTAACTTATTACAATTCTTTAGCTCAAATAATTCGCCTGCTGAAGCTTATAATATGGTGCCTAGTGCAAGGTCTGCTCCTGTTTCTCCACGGCCAGTACAGCAAGCACACAGCAAACCACAATCCACACCTAGTAAAGCATTTGTTGCAACTAGTTCAGATGATGAATGGGATGAGTTTTAAGGTGAAATGATTTAAGAATAATTATCTTTGACTTTTTTGATGTAACTAAAACTAAATAAGGTAGGTAGGGCTTAGGAAGGCGCATTTATTAGCTTCGATACTTGATCAGGAGTGCAATAGCTTTAGCTATTGCTGTGTCTGACGAAAAAAGCTAAAGCTTTTTTACTCTTGTTCAAGTTATTAAAGTCTAATTCCTTAGAGCCCGCCTTATTTATTAGCTGCAATGATTTGGTAATTGATCTTGACCATTATAAAAGAGAAATTTTGTAAACCGTATATTTTACAAAGCGAAAT
>JAIPFI010000135.1 GCA_021736705.1 Methylococcaceae bacterium
ATCGGCACCGACACCACACTCAAAACCAAAATGATAAATAGTCGCAAAGAATAATAACCGAGCCCACTCATTTCCTGCCTCAGTTTCCCATAGATAAGACTCAGGATGCTGATTGCGCTTCTTTCTGCCTTTTTCACTACGATGAACACTGCTTTTTGTGCCTGAAATGGCTTGGGCTATTTCACGTAAACTTTTTTGTCCGTATTCTACAGCGACCCTAATAATTGATTTTCTAGTCGCTCGTACTTTGGCTGTTGTGTTGTTTTTTTCATGCGCTTATCATACAAAATTATTGGCTTAACGTTAAATTTTGTCCCGCTTTAGACGGGAAGCTAAAACTTCATATACTTTGAAACAGATAAAACAGTGTTTTATCTGTTAATGCACATGAAGATCAAACAGAAGTTGATGGCGCTTTAAATAAGTCTAGATCCAATAACTCAGCATTTTAACTCGATTAATCTCAGCACCTTAATTATGATAATGTTATCTTAGCCTACGATTCCTGATAAAAATAGATGCCAAATCCCTACGACTTTGACCCAAGCTATGCTTATACCTTGCAACAGTTACTGCAAATCAAACCACCCAAGGAACCGCGTAACTTTGATTCGTTTTGGAAAGCTCGTTATCAGAATGCTTTAAACCTACAACCTACGCCACAAATTAAAGATACCGGTAAGAATCAAGCAGGTTGGCGGATCTTTGACATTAACTATCAGTCATCAGGGCAATTTAATATACGTGGCTGGTTATTACTACCTGAATCGGGCATTATTAAACGCGGTTTTATTATTGGTCATGGCTATGGCGGACGTGATGCTCCAGACTTTCATTTACCGTTTAAAGACGCAGCTATGCTCTTCCCTTGCTTTCGTGGCTTATCTTTAAGCGCTAAAGAACCCATTTCGTCCAATCCTCAGTGGCATGTTTTACATAATATTGACACATTACACGATTATATTATCGGAGCTTGTGTTGAAGACGTATGGCTAGCGGTCAGCGCATTATTGCGTTTATTTCCGCAATTATCGGGACACTTGGGTTATTTAGGCATTAGCTTTAGCGGAGGTATTGGTGCCATGGCATTAGCTTATGAGCAACGTATTGCTAGAGGGCATCTCAATGTACCTGCTTTTGGTCATAACCCTTTACGTTTGCGCTTACCTACGTTAGGTAGCGCGTGCAGCCAGCAACAATATTATCAGCAGCATAAAAAACAAACATTACAAGTGTTACGTTTTTATGATGCAGCAACCGCAGCAAAACGCATTATGATGCCGATGCACTATGCTTGTGCCGTTTACGATCCTTGTGTGGCACCACCTGGACAATTTGCTATTTACAATGCGACACAGGCAGACAAGCAATTATTTGTTTTAAAAGCGGGACATCATGATTATCCCCACCGTATCCAGCAAGAAACTAAATTATTAGCGCAATTAACTAAGTTTTTTAAACCGCTGAGCACCTAACTAACATTCAAACCTGCCGGAGTTAACAATGAATCGCGAATATCACAAGTGGTGGAGCAACCATTTGCACCGTGACATGGAACTACTGGTTTTTGGTCATGCAGGTGCAAAAGTTCTTATCTTTCCAACGCGTAAGGGTCGTTTTTATGAATATGAAAATATGGGAATGGTCAGCGCATTACAGCATAAAATTGATCAAGGTTTACTACAGTTATACTGTATTGATAGCATAGATAACGAAAGCTTATATTGTGGTTGGGCACATCCACACGGCAGAATTGAGCGTCAAAAACTTTATGAGTCCTATATCTTGCATGAAGTACTGCCTTTTATGCAGCATAAAAACCAGCACGACTGTGTTATTTCTCATGGCTTAAGTTTAGGTGCTTTCCAAGCGGCTAATATTGCATTTCGCCACCCTCACCTATTTAAAAAATTGGTCGCTTTTTCGGGACGTTATGACTTAACTTTAAACGTAGAAAGTTTTAATGACTTGTTCGATGGTTTTTATAGCGAGGATATTTATTTTAATATGCCGACCCACTACCTGCCTAACTTAGATTGCCCTTGGAGAGTCGATCATTTAAGAGCAATGGATATTACCTTAGTTATTGGTCAAGAAGACCCTTTCCTAGATAACAATCATTATTTAAGCTCAATTTTATCCTGGAAGGACATTCATCACCACTTACAATATTGGCATGACCGCGCCCATAGTCCTCGTTATTGGCGACAAATGGCTCCGGTATTTATTTAAACTTAGGTAATCAAGACGCCATTACCGCCCGCCGTATCTCCAACTTATTCATACGCGAACGCAAAGTATTAGGGTGCATTTCTAAAATTGCGGCAGCGGAATTTTCACCTGAAATCTGCCAATGCACGCTTTCCAGTACTTTAATAATATGCGTTCTTTCCATTTCTGCGAGGGATAGTAAAGCATTATCTCCCTCTAAATTATTGTGCTTAGGATTGTTTAATACGGTGACCTCTAATGTAGGTTCGGGCGATAAAATAACCGCACGTTCAATCACATTTTCCAGCTCACGTACATTTCCTGGCCAACGGTAAAGACGTAAATTATCCATGACCGATTGCGGAATTTGGTTAATCTGCTTACTCATTTTCTGCGCATATTTAGTGACAAAGTAATGCGCTAAAACGCTAGTATCATTTTTTCGCTGGCGCAAGGCAGGAATGCTTAAAGGGAAAACGCTCAGCCGATAATACAAGTCTTCACGAAACTCACCCTCAGCGACCATTTTCTTTAAATCCCGATGCGTAGCGGCTATCACGCGCACATTAATCTTAATGGTTTTAGAATCGCCCAAGCGTTCGATTTCACCTTCTTGTAAAACCCGTAATAATTTTGCTTGTAGCTCTAAAGGCATTTCGCCAATTTCATCTAGAAAGATGGTACCTTCATGCGCTAATTCAAATCGCCCTGTACGCCGTGCCATTGCCCCTGTAAAACTGCCATTTTTATGGCCGAATAATTCACTTTCGATTAAATTAGACGGCAAGGCGGCGCAATTGACTTTAACCAGAGATCGCTCATTTCTATGGCTTAGATCATGTAATGCACGCGCAAATAATCTGTTTCACCCAAAATTAACACCGTGGTTTCAGTCGGGGCGACTTGTTCGACTTGTTTTAAAGCGGCTTTTAAACTGTCACTCTGCCCGAGAATATCGGTAAATTGATGGTTGTAATTAATCTGTTCTTGCAAGTAGGTATTCTCATCTTGCAAACGGTCTTTTAACTGTTTGATTTCCACTAAAGCCTGATTGAGCTTTTGTTCGGCAAGTTTACGTTGCGTAATATCGCTGAACACCACGACAATTCCCTGTAATTTGTCATCTTCCATAATCGGCGTACTGATGAAATCCACGGGGAAATTGCTACCATCTGCACGCCAGAATATTTTATTACTGGCTTTGAATTGACTTTTACCGCCCATAATATGATGAATCGGACAGTATGCTTCCGCGTTAAGCTCATCGCGGCCAAAAATATTATGAATGCTTTGCGCCTGAGGTGATTCTAATGACCACGCCAACATCTCTGTAGCAGTTGGATTAGCAAAGGTCACGTTACCTTCACAATCAAAACCACAAATCCCTTCTCCAGCGGCGGCTAATACTAAGGTACTGCGCCGCTGTAATAAGGCGAGTTCTGTTTCCGCTTGTTTTAGCTTGCTCACATCTTGAAAAACCAGGCTACGCATTTAAAGCGGGACAAATCACTGGAGTGAAATAGCTTTAGCTATTTCCGAAACAGCAATAGCTAAAGCTATTGCACTCCTGACTTCTGTTTTCAAAATTTCTGTCCCACCTTAAGTTGGTAGCTTCACTACCGTACACTTTTTAAAACAGGCATTGCCAAGTATGGAAAAAATGATAATGTAGAGAGTTTGCATTGAAAATATCCTACATTGTCAGATTCTTACAAGGTTTACCGTACTATCCATAGCTGTCTTCAAAAATCATGGAATTTTGATCCCAGCAAACGTCAAAGCAATGGCTTAAATATTCTGACGGGGTTTATCTGCGGCATTATACAGAGTAAATCTGTTAAATTAGCCAATGTGGCAGGTGAAATTCCAGGCTCAGGTAAAGAAGAAAGCCAAATCATGCAATTGCGCCGTTGGCTGAGCAATGAAAAGGTGGGTGTCGATTTATTTTATTTACCTTTTGTAGAGGTTCTTATCCAATGTTTAGCCAAACAAACGCTGGTGCTTGCTATTGATGGTAGTACGACGGCGCAAGGCTGTATTACATTGATGGTCAGTATGATTTATAAAGGTAGGTCATTGCCATTGCTGTGGGTAACCCGTAAAGGTAAAAAAGGGCATTTCCCTCAAGAGATGCATATTGAGCTGATTAAATCAGTTCAGGCGATTATTCCAGAAGGTACGTCCGTCATTTGTTTGGGTGACGGGGAATTTGATGGGGTAGATTGGCTGGAAACCCTCAGTGGTTATGGTTGGGAATATGCCTGTCGAACTGCCAATAATTCGATATTGTATGAAAATGGCGAGGAGTTTACATTTAAAGATATTTGCCCCGAACAAGGCGGAATGACTGAAGTATCAGGGGTTGAATTCACGCGTAAACGTAGCATTGTAGTCAGGGCGGTTGTTTATTGGGGAAAAAAATATAAGGATCCTATTTATCTGGTGACTAACTTCCCTACAGGCGGTGAAGCGTTTAATTGGTATCGAAAACGCTTCCGTATAGAAACCCTTTTTTCTGATCTCAAAGGTCGAGGGTTTAATTTACAGAAGAGTGGGTTAAGAGCCCCTGAGCGAGTTTCTCGACTTATTATAGCGGCAGCTTTAGCTTATATTTGGATGGTTTATTTAGGTGAGCTTGCGCAAGATAAGGGCTGGGATAAAATTGTTCACCGCAAAGACCGTTGTGATTTGAGTTTGTTTACTCTTGGAATGCGGTTATTAAAGCGGCTGCTGAGAGAAGGTAAAGCGCTGCCTCAGTTCTGCCTCACTTTATCGGGTAAGGCTTTGCTGTAAGGAGAAAAAAAGTGTACGGTAGTGAAGTTGGTAGCTAAAAACCACCACCGCACCGACAATTTCTCCAAACTCACGAATAGGTCTACTGGTGTAATGCACGGAAAAACTGCTGCCGTCTTTATGCCAGAATACTTCATCAGTAACGTGATGCACTTCGCCATCTTTTAACGCAGCATAAATAGGACATTCATGACGTGGATAATGTTCCCCATTGGCTCGGCTATGATGATGTTGAATATGTATCAACTCGCCCAACACATCTTCCTCAATCCAACCGGTCATTTCCAGCGCAGCAGGATTAACAAAAATTGCCCTACCCTCTGCATCTAAAGCGTATATCTCGATCCTCAAGTTTTTAAATTAGTAGATCGGAATATTTGGCATGAAAAATAATTTCCTTTTATTACAATGAGTTATGTTTTCATTGTATTGATGATTTAATCATCTTTATTTATATTTATGAAAATGAGAAAACCGAGTTTTCTCAATACAATTTAACGGGAAATCAAGTTTTTCAAAATTTGAGAACAATTCATTTAAACTATAACCCATTGTTATTTAATGATTTATTTTTAATGTTAATTTTCATGCCAGTTTTATAGTTTTTCAAAACTAAAAACTTGAACACCGAGTATATGCCTTCCCCAGCCGACTTTAAAATAAGTTCATAGCGGCGTAGGATTTGTTTAAGTTCGCTCATAGTGGTTAATCTCAAGGGTAAACTTCATGGTGTTTCATAGTATCATCTAACTTTAAACTCTGAGTAGCGGGTAATCAATATAGCCCTTTTCAGTCCCCCCGTGACGTCATGGCTTTCTCATAAAAATTTCACTTGCCTGAGCATGCCCTCTAAGTTAGTGACTGAATCAGCTAAATTTTCTATAGCCGCCTGAAAATTTTTGGGAGCTGTTTTTCTAATCAGCTCAATGGAGAGACCACGCAGCAAAGCCATAATTTGCGCTTGGTTACCTGCTTTTGTTTTAATATGATCTTCATTAAAGGTGACATCACGAATCCAATTATTGGATTCTACGCCCCAATGAAAACGAATGGCATCAAACAGTTCTTCAATTAGAGCTTTTGCCGAGCTAGATTCAATCGCTGAATTGCTCACATAATAAGAGGTGTCAAAGGTCGTCTTTTGCTTGGCAATCTCAAATGTTTCACGTTCCATAATAATGAGTGCCGACAAGCCACTACCTTTCGGGGTCTGAAGCGCAACGGTACGAAAAGTCCCGCTAGCCTCTAGGTTAAGTTTATTTCATTGGTTTAACGGTCTTAATTTACCTTTTGAAATAAGATCCGTTAAGACAAACGAATAGTGACCTAAGACGTTAATATGAGAGTGCTGTAAGGGTGATAGTCGACTCATATCTTCCTGACTAACATCAGCACCGTTGTCTTGCATATGATTTAATGCCGCATCCATATACAACGTATTCCATAACACAACCGCATTGGTCACAAGACCTAAAGCGCCAAGTTGATCTTCCTGACCTTCTCGGTAGCGTTTTTTTATTTCACCACGCTGGCCATGACAAATAACACGAGCGACAGCATGTCGGCCTTCGCCGCGATTAATCTGCGTTAAAATCCGACGACGATAGTCTTTATTATCGATAAAATTCAAAAGATAAATGGTTTTATTGATACGTCCCACATCGATGATGGCACGAGCCAAACTAGAGGGGCGTTCACTTTTAAGTAATGAGCGAATGAGCTCTGATGCTTGTATCGTTCCCAGCTTGAGTGAGCCGGCAATACGTAGCATATCATCCCTGTGTTGAGTGATTCGGTCTGTTTTTACGCAATTACTCGCAAGCTCATCAAGAGCGCCATAATTAGCGTTCATATCGACACGCCAAAAAGACGATTCTCCTGCATCGGCCAATCGAGGTGAAAACTGGTATCCCAATAACCAAAATAAGCCAAAGATCATATCACTGGAGCCCGCCGTGTCGGTCATAATTTCAATAGGATTTAAGCGAGTTTGTTGTTCAAGTAATCCCTCTAAAACAAAGATTGAATCTCTCAAGGTGCCTGGAACAACAATCCCATGAAAACCTGAGAATTGATCCGATATAAAGTTGTACCAAGTGATACCTCTGTCCGCACCAAAAAATTTTTTATTGGATCCAGAATTAATGGTTTTAACAGAGATAACAAGGCGCATACCCTCAGCGGAGGCGACTTCACCACCGCCCCATATCTTAGAAAGAGGAATATTCATATGATAATTAACCAACTGAATATTTGCGGCTGTTAATGTTTCTGCGCGCATATAATTTTGTTTAACCCAATTCAGCCTATGTCGCGTGAGTGCTGGATTGTTGTGCTTAATAAACGGATCAATGCCAATATTGCAGGCTTCAGAGAGCAATACCGCGCAAATACTGACGGCTAGGTCATCAGCTCGCGAATTGGATTCACTGATATGCGTAAATTCATCAGCAAAGCCCGTGTGTGCGTGAATTTCCAGAAGTAGTTCGGTAAGATCTATAGGGGGAAGGAAATCAGCCACCTGCTGACGTAATTTAAGCAGACTGGGTGGCTCATCTAATTTATCAAGATTGGTAATGGTGAGTGTCGGTTTTTCATCGACCCATTCAATCCGGACATCACTATTTTTAGAGAAGTTAGCTGCGGCTTGTTGATAGGCGCTATCTAGGGTGTCTGTTAGAGATTTTATGGCTTCATCAACATCCAGAGGATGGTCAAGCACCCGACAAATTTGCAGCTTGTTGGTCGCCCAATCTTTGCCAGATAATAATTTCTCTCTCGGATCACCCCAACGATCACTGCTTTCAACATAAATATCTCGGCGCCTCAATTTATCTTGTAATCTATCCAGAACACACAGGGTATAGGCACGTTTGTTAATTTGCTTATCTTGATCAAAGACCAAACGTTCCCAAGATTTAGGCACTATATCCAAGGGTACATTTTCTAGTTTTTGCTTACGACTTCCTTCTAAATTGCGTAAATAATTAAGAGCCTCAAGCATCGCTTCCCCTGCGGATGCTGCCTTGAAATCAATTTTATCCAGTAGATGGGGTAAAAATCGACGTACTCGACCATATTGTTCAACCATTTCATCTTGGAAATTAGGGCTTCCCGTCTAAAGCGGGACAAAATTTAACGTTAAGCCAATAATTTTGTATGATAAGCGCATGAAAAAAACAACACAACAGCCAAAGTACGAGCGACCAGAAAATCAATTATCAGGGTCGTTGCAGAATACGGAC
>JAIPFI010000136.1 GCA_021736705.1 Methylococcaceae bacterium
TTATTTAATGTTGCTAACCCTAGTTCTGAAGACAATTTTTGTGATGCCTTAAATCCTCATTCTTTGGAAATTATCAGTACTGCTAAAGTAGAATCCAGTCTTGGACAGGCAGAGTTAGGCAGTCGCTTTCAATTTGAGCGAGTGGGTTATTTTTGTTTAGATACTGAAGATAGTTCAGCCAGAAAATTAGTATTTAATCGTACAGTTACCTTGCGAGATACATGGGCATAAGTGTTTTTTATTACAAAAAATGCATAAATTAATGGTGAAGGAATCTTTATGATGTACGGTATTTTGTTTATTGTTATAGGGCTAGCCTGCTTGCTTTTGATTCAAAACATACAAAAGCAGAGACAAAATCAACAGCAATATATACAGGAAGATCCTTCGCCACTTACGGCTCATCAAATACGTTTGATTCAAGAATCGTGGCAACGTGTTGTACCTATAAAAGATCAGGCGGCAAAATTATTTTATGCGCGCTTATTTGAATTAGATCCCAGTGTTAAGAAATTATTTAGAGGGAAGCTAGATTATCAAGGCGATAAACTGATGGCTACCTTAAATGTCGTTGTTAATTCACTGGATAACTTAGGTGGAGTGGAGGCTATGTTACAGGCAATGGGCAAGCGACATATTATTTATAGTGTCGAGGCAGCTCATTTTGAAACAGTTGGTGCGGCTTTATTATGGGTTTTAGAGCAAGGTTTAGGCGATTATTTTACTGAAGAAGTAAAAGAGGCATGGGTTATTGCCTATGGTTTAATTGCCGATACTATGAAGCAAGCGGCTTATGATTCTTAGTCGCTACACGCGAGGGCGGCTTTAGTCTGCTAATTAAATCCGTTGTGTGGGTTTATCACGCTAAAACATGAGTGATGAATACTCTCGCTGAGTTCAAAACATGACTATTGTTAAGTCTATCTGCTTAGGAAAATTTAAAACCTCATATTATTCAATACGGTATATCTGCCTGCTATTTGTCTTATGCAGTTATTCCTCTGTTGCCTCTGCTTTGGATTCTGCAACCTTTAGTGTTGATGAAATTAGCGCGAATAATTGGTCATTGCAGAATGTTAAGTTGCAAATAACCCAGCTTAATCAAGCTACACCACAAGTATCTCTTGTTTCTGCTAGCTTAAAACTTCCCGAACCTTTACATAATATTAATGAGCCCACTATCCATTGTCAAAAGTTCACTTGGCTTGAAAATTATGTGGCGTGCCAACAAGGACAAGGGCGCTTCACTTCAGGGGTTTTAAAAGCACACACGTTTAATTTTTCTTTTCAAGTTAAAAATAATAAAAGTAAATTAACGCTCTCTGATTTGACTTGGTTTGATGGGACAATTTCTCTTACGGCACAAGAAAAGTCCGGCAAATGGCAATTAAATCTTAAAATAAAAGTTTTAATTCTAGTGCAACTCAAGGCTTTTTTAGCTTTAGATATATTTAAAATTACCCAAGGATTAGCTGACCTTGATATCGAGCTTACAGGAAAGCGAGGGGATATGCAGACTCTAGCAGCTACTGTTTTATTGGATCAAATATCAATACAAGATCAACAGGGGTATTTTGCTAGTGAAGCGCTCACATTAAAAGCTGAATTTAACGCAAATCAACAAAAAAATGCATGGCAATGGCACGGCATTACTGATATTTTCTCTGGCAACCTGTATATAGACCCCATTTATTTAGCTATTGATAGAGCCCATAGCGTCACCCTGACAAATCAAGGATTTTGGTTGCCTGAGCAAAAGAAAATTGAGCTAGAGAGTATTACAGTTGAACATACTCAACACCTAAATCTTCAAGCAAGCGCCGCCATAAATTATCAAGCAGATTTAATGATTGAAGCGGCCGAGCTAGTACTACATATTCCTCAATTAAAGCCAGTGACACCTATTTATCTTGCTCCTTTTTTAGAATCAAGCACTTTAGAAGGGATTGAATTACAAGGACAATTAGACGCTAGACTAAAGTTGCAGCAGAATGCTTTATCAGAAATTAATATCAATGCTCAAAAATTAACTTTAAATGATACCGAACAGCGGTTTTCTGTAGATCAAGCCAACATGCAAATCAATTGGACTCAACAGACTAATGACACTCCCTCTTTTATTAACTGGCAAGCATTGCAGCTTAAGGCAATACCCTTTGCATCTGGACGGCTAGATTTTTCCTTATTTGATAAGCAAGTTAAGTTATTACAACATGCTGATTTGGCAGTATTAGGTGGCATCTTTTCTATTCAGGAATTTAGTTTTTCTAAGGCTGAAAATAATGAAGATTCAGTTGTACACTTTGCGGGCTTGGTGAAGGAATTATCCTTAGAACAATTATCAACGGCATTAGGCTGGGAGCCACTGACGGGTTCAATTAGCGGTTATATTCCAGCGGTACGTTATCAAAATAAAATTTTATCTTTGGACGGTGAGCTAAAGATGCAATTATTTGATGGTGAGCTAAGGATTAGAAATCTAGCCTCATCAGGCATATTTACCAATTTTGCCCGTTTTTATATGGATATGGAATTTGATAACTTTAACTTAGATACGATTACCCGTAAATTTCATACAGGTAATATTGAAGGTAAATTGTCGGGGGTTGTGCATAATCTGTATTTAGAAAATTGGCAGCCGGTTTCATTTTATGCTTGGATGGGAACACCTGACGACGATGATTCTACGCATAAAATCAGTCAGAAAGCAGTGGAAAATATTGCCAGTATTGGCGGTAGTAGTGCGACAGATGTTTTATCTAAAGGTTTTCTTAGCTTGTTTAGTAGTTTTAGATATGACAAGCTAGGTTTTGGCTGTTACTTGTATAAAGGTGTTTGTCAATTAATGGGGGTTGAGGCAATAGATAATGGTTTTTACCTTATTAAAGGGGGCGGACTACCCAGCATTAACGTTATTGCTTATAACCCTCGATTGAATTGGCGTGTTTTGCTTGAACGCTTACACAGAATCACAAGATCAGATGAATTTATTATTGAATAAAGGAAGAATTGTATTATGAATATTAAAAAACTATCCATGTTGAGTGCATTGCTTTTAACCGCATGCGTGACTATAAATATTTATTTCCCAGCGGCGGCGGCAGAAAAAGTGGCCGATGAAATTATTCAGGATATACAAACACTTGAGCCCAATAAACCGCAATCTTCAATTAATCCAAAAAGCGCTTTACCTGCATGGCAGGTAAGTGTTTATCAGTTGCTTGATAAAGCAATATCAGTGGTTATTTCATCCGCCCATGCGGAAGCGAATTTATCCGTTGATAGTGCTGATATTAGACGTATAACAGCAGAAATGCGTGCGCGTTTTGTAGAATTAAACCCATTTTATGATCAGGGTGTTTTAGCGATTCAAGCGGATGGCTTATTAACCACTAAAGGCAATGTCTCGTTAAAAGATCGTAATAAAATTAATAAATTAATTGCCGCAGAAAATGCTGATCGATATAAATTATATCAAGCTATTGCTGATGCCAATGGTCATCCAGAATGGGCAGAACAAATTAAGGCTACCTTTGCCCAGCGCTGGATAACTAATGCTCAGCCTGGCTGGTGGTATCAAGCAGCTAACGGTAGTTGGCGGCAGAAATAAAGCATTGTTAGACTATAAATTTAAGGCGGGACAGGGTGCTTCAGCTAAAGAAACTGTGAAAGTATTTTTTGTAGATTGTGCTGAGGAACGAAGCCCAACAATGATAGCCATATAAGTTGATTGTTGGGGTTCGCAAACTCACCCCAAGCTACAAAGTCGTATTTTCAGAAAAATTATTGAATACTTGCACCGCGCCTAAAGCTATTGCACGCCTAATTATTTGTCCCGCCTTAAAATGGAAGCTCATTGTTATTTCAATGCGCTGATACTATTTTGTGGTTTGCAATGCCTAGGGCACACAGTTAAAGCTCCGACAGCTCGTCCGCTTTTAGTGCCCTGCACGGGTCAGTCGAGTGCTCCTAAGGTGAAGCAATCACTTATAAAGTCCACTTGGCAAAATGTACTTTTTCCCTCGTTATAGCTGAAAACTTGAACATCAGCTTATATCGCTGGGTAATGCTTCAATCGCATTTTTTAACGCGTCATCGACTTTCTCTAACCAGATAAACTTGAGTTGAGTTCTCACTGCCTCAGGTATTTCTTCAAACTCCCTTTGGTTGCGCGCGGGCAGCATTACCGTCTTTATTCCGGCTCTAGCCGCCGCAATCACTTTCTCTTTAATGCCACCGACCGGCAAGACCAATCCACGTAAACTAATTTCTCCAGTCATCGCAACATCGCTGTGTACGGTGCGCTCAGAAAACGCGGAAAATAATGCGGTAAATATTGCAACGCCAGCGCTAGGACCATCTTTAGGAATAGCTCCAGCGGGAACATGAACATGAATATCGTTTTTTTCGAAGAGTTCAGGGTTTAACTCCAGTGTATGAGCTCGTGATTTCACCAGACTCAAAGCCGCCTGAGCACTTTCTTTCATCACGTCGCCGAGCTGTCCAGTAAGAATTAATTTTCCGCTACCGGGCACACAAGTTGCTTCAATAAATAAAATGTCACCTCCCGCAGCTGTCCAAGCAAGCCCAGTCGCAACACCCGGAACACTGGTACGCATGGCCACATCGCTGTCAAACTTTTTTGGCCCTAAAATACTCGGAATATGTTCAGAGTCGACTTGCTCATTAACGACAATATCCTCGGCAATGCGCATGGCAACATGCCGAAAGACAGCCCCGATTTCACGTTCCAGATTTCTACATCCAGCTTCTCGCGTGTAATCCTGAATAATAGCTGATAAGGCATTGTCGGTGATCACACATTGTTCAGCCGTTAATCCATTGCTTTCCAGTTGCCGGTTGATCAAGTAGCGTTTGGCTATCTGGAACTTTTCATCCGAGGTGTAGCCACTTAATTCGATGACTTCCATACGGTCGCGCAAAGGCCCAGGGATGCTGTCCAGCACATTCGCCGTGCCAATAAACATCACATGGCTCAAATCAAAGGATACCGCCAGATAATTATCGCGGAAGGTTGAATTCTGCTCGGGATCCAGCACTTCCAATAAGGCGGAAGAGGGGTCGCCATGAAACCCAGAACCCAGTTTATCCATTTCATCCAGCATAAATACCGGATTATTCGTACCCGCCTTGCGAATAGATTGAATAATATTGCCGGGCAGTGCACCAATATAAGTCCGGCGGTGCCCTCGTATTTCGGCTTCATCATGCAGACCGCCCAAACTAGCACGCACGAATTCACGTTCTGTTGCCCGGGCGATGCTGCGCCCCAAAGAGGTTTTGCCAACACCGGGTGGGCCAACAAAGCATAAAATAGGACTCTTACCATTGGGGTTTAGTTTGCGCACGGCCAAAAATTCTAAAATGCGCTGTTTGATTTTGTCTAAACCATAATGATCTTCATTGAGAATTTCTCGGGCTTTAGCGATATCAATAACGCTAGGACTCGCAACAGACCAAGGCAATTCTGTCAGCCAATCAAGGTAAGTGCGTATCATCGAATATTCACCGCTAGCATCAGACATATGCTGCAGGCGGCCTAACTCTTTAAGTGCTTGTTTCTCAGCCTCTTCAGACATCTTGGCGCTAGTAATAGCTTTACTTATTTCTTCAATTTCAGCGACATTTCCTTCCGTTTCACCCAATTCTTTCTGGATAGCTTTCATTTGCTCACGCAAAACGAATTCGCGTTGCCGCTGCCCCATGGTTTCTTGAGTTTGTTCATTAATCTTATTGGAAAGTTTTAACACCTCAACTTGATAGTTGAGTAATTCAAGAATTTTATCAATACGTTCCTGAATATTAAACAAGGCCAGTATCTCTTGTTTATCTTCAGGTTTTGAAATGAGATAACTGGCAATCATATCAGCCAGCATCGTTGGCGAGCTAATGGATTGAATGCCATTAACCAGCTCAGCCGATATCTGTCGGGATTGTCTAAACACTTCAAGCGCTTTTTGTTTTAAGGTTATGATACGCGCTTCAATATCCCTATTACTCTGATCAGATTCTTCATAACGTTCAATACGAGCAACTAGAAAGGGATAACCGGGTAAAAATTCCTTAACTCGAAACCGTTGCACACCCTGACAAACAATATGATGTGTACCATCAGCTGCTGTTAAGTAACGTAAAATTTCCGCGACAGTACCGACTTTATGCAAATCATCAGGCATAGGCTCTTGATCTTTATCGTGTAATTGCATGATCAATCCGACCGGCTTTTCGGAACGTACTGCCTCTTGTGCAGCAGTAATAGAAGCGGTACGACCTATGACCAACGGAGCCACGTTTTGTGGAAAAAGCACCGTATCTCGCATAGGCAAAATGATCAGTGCATCATTCGGAATATTGAGAGCTTGCAATAGATCTCCCGGCACGGTTTCTGAAGAAGACTCATCGGTCTTTTCACCTGCGCCAAAAAGTCTATGAATTAGATCCATTTGCATATAAATAGCCCTTATACTTTTTGTAGTGAAATTAATAAACAACCATTCACAAACTCACGCGTACCCAGTTCAAAATGCCCAGTAGGCAGTTCAATGCGCCGCTCAAATCTACCATAAGGAATCTCTAAGCGTCGAATATGTGCCTGCATACTATTTGGCAGATGCCGTTGACCCGCAATAATTAAATAGTCACTGTTGAGAATGACGCTCAGATGCTCCTGTGCAACACCCGGTAAAGCAATCATAATTTTGAATTCATACGGGGTTTCATAAATATCAATCGGTGGCTCCCAAGTGGGACGTTTAACATTCATAACCACGGGTTTAAAAAACTGTCGATGCAGACGATCAGCCCTATTTAGTATTTCGCATGCTTCGGCCCACATCCAGATTTCAAGTTCACTTAATGGCATAATGCATTATTTCTCGTTATTGTTGGCTAATTACATATAGTCATTTATGCATTGTCCATTTTGTTTATTAACGTCAATAATGGTCATATAAATCAGTTTTTTAGCCTTATCACGTTTACGGTTGCTATTGACGTTGCTATTGCCAATAAAACCGATGAAATAATAAACACCCCATTAAAAATACCAAACAAGCCGATAATAAAGACTAATGCAGTTAAAACATCTTTAATAAAAATCACTCAGAAATAAGACCTCGAATAAAGATTAGACAAATGTTTAATTAGCATTCATTTCAACACTTTTTTGGCGTAAAACAATACGTACAAATACTTATGCATTAATAAAATAAGTCCATTGCCCTTATTTTCTCAGTAAAATCATATTGTAAATACAAAATAATTTTTACTATTTTAAATAAGGTGCTAGGTATTCATACGTATATACCCCCCTTCGTTTTTTTAATACCATATTTGACGATTATTCGATTAATACAGGTATTAAGTATTGATATTTAACCCTAATGAGGAAAAAAGAAATGACTGAAAAAATTAAAAAATCTCAAGAAAATAGTTCAAATTCTGATAAAAATAGTTCAACAATATGTCTTCCAGATTACGATGCCAAGATTGCTGAACTTGCCTATTTCAAAGCTAAAAGCAGGAATTTTGAACCGGGTCATGAGCTTGAAGATTGGTATGCAGCTGAACAAGAAAATTTGCTGTAAACAGTCATCACATTGTTGTATTACTTGATATTCAAGTTTTTTTGATGATTGATTTTATAGATAATTATCCTGACAAAGAAAATATAAATATATTTACAAATCAACCATTTGAATAAATTATCCAGTGATAGCTGAAAAAATAAAACAGTGAGTAACACCTTAGCCATCTAGTTTTACCTAACGCTGACAATAAGGTCGCTTTGTCAGCTAGATGAATTAATACCAAAACAAATTTAGGATTTATTATTATGTCTATGCAAACAAATGTCGGTACAGTAAAGTGGTTTAACACGGAGAAAGGCTTTGGATTCATCGAACAGGATAACGGCTCTGATGTTTTTGTGCATTACAGTAATATCAATAGTACCGGCTTCAAATCCTTGGCTGAAGGGCAAAAAGTAAAATTCAATATCACACAAGGGCCAAAAGGTCTGCAAGCTGAAGATTTAATTGGGCTTCCCGTCTAAGCCGAAACACCCACCAATTTCAATGGGTCAAGAGTAACCTTAGGCCGACCCTTTCTGGGTAGAGGCAATTCCCCCATCTGGTCTAGAATCCATGAAAATAAATCAGGGAAATCCTGTTCAAAAA
>JAIPFI010000137.1 GCA_021736705.1 Methylococcaceae bacterium
GTTAGCTCCGTCAATACAGGAACGGGAACTTTAGATATTGCTCCTGTAATATTTGCTCAAGACCTACAAGTAAGAGAGGCCGTCCGTGATGAGTGTCAGTTATTAACAAAATTACCTGAGTTCATTCAAAGCCATAGTAAAAATCAATATGCCGCTATTAATTTACAAGCGAGCAAATCTAGTACGACTGATTTTTTAGAAATAGAAATCGTCGATCTTCCGCAGTAAAAAAAGAACGCATGGGCTGGCCGAGGCGGTCAATGGGTCGGGGTTAAAGGTACGTTAATACGTCCAGGGGAAAAGGCCGTTTCGTTTACTGCCAATCGTGCCTCTATGGGCGGATTTATGGGGGCTTACAAAGGAACTTGCGCGTTATTAGGGCGTTGTACCAAAACCTTAGGTAAGGATATTGCTGAGTGGTTGAAAAATCCCGTAGATAAAGCGACTTTGGGTGATAGGTAAGTGTACTAAGGAATCAAAATTCAATAATATCCGAAAGCACTGCCCGTCCTTAAGGGACTGGCAGTGCTATATTTGCTAAGCTTTCGGGTTTTATTTAGTCTGTATTCCTAAGCTTTTATGGTTTTGTTATCTATTAAAATAGAGATGAGGAGAAGTTATGTTACGTTTATTCAAAGTAATGATGTTACTTTGTTTTGTTGTGCTTCACGGGTGTGCAAAGTACAAAGGGTGGGAAGATGTAAAGATTATAGATTCCGTTGTAGGAGAGCCTTGTAATTACTTGGAATATCAAGCTTGCACGGGAAATAAAAAAAAATGTGACACTTGGTTAAAAAAACGAGCTGCAACTGTAAAAGCAAATACTATAGTTATATATCCTACTGCCGATGCGAATACCAGTTTTGGGAATATGTATGATTGTCATGTTGGACTACCGCCTTACGAACCTCTTCAATTTTCAAAAGAAGGGTATAAGAAAGGTTCAAATGCTGTAGCACAATCAGTAACTTTTTCCCAAGATGCCCCTAAAGATTGTGAGTATAAAGGTGAGATTTATGGCAAAGCAAAATCAGAATGGGACGTTGAAGTGGCAACCAGAGGTGCAAGAGACAGTCTTAGAAAGCAAGCATCAGAAATGGGGGCTAATTATGTTCATATTCAAGACACCACCTCGGGAAAAGTTATGGGGTGGATGAGGGCTAGCTTACAAATAGTTATGATAGGTAATGCTTATTATTGCGAGAAAAAAGAGAATCTTACTTCGAGACCTACGGTTATTGAAAAATAAGCACCGTAATACGGTAGGTACTCTCTTAAAGAAAATTTGGGGTCAGGTCTTTTATTGTTAGGTTGTTTCTTTTATTTTATTTTTTCTCGTTCCCAAACTCTGTTTGGGAACGCATGGCTAGAAGCTCTGCTTCATGGTCGTTGAGTTGCTAATGGCACAGCGGAGCTGTTAAAGCATGTGTTCCCAAGTAGAACTTGGGAGCAAGGTGTAAACTACTTTTGCCACTATGTGAAGGATGCCCAAAAATAATTACATTTCATATCTTAAAAAAGGATTAAATAAAGTTACTGGTCAAGCTTTTTTAAGGCAAAAAGGTGGTGATATTGTTACTTGTGCAGGAGAAATTGTAACATTACACCCTAATACGGATTATTTTAATTATGTATATAGTATTAGTGAGCATTATATTAAACATAAGCAGTTTGAGAATGAAGCTTCTTTAGTGAAACAAACAAAATGCGATGCCCAAGGGGACTTTGAATTTTATAATGTTCCTGAAGGTGAGTGGGTTATAAAAACAACTGTTCAATGGGAGATATTTTGGGTTAATGATGTTTATTCCCCTCCTATAAATGTAGGTGACTTTCATTTGCCGAGCTCTCATAACACGTATTCTATGAATTCACAACAGGGTGGAGTTTTAGCATTAGATGTAGTTGTAAAGGATGATGAGCCTAATAAATTTATTATTACTGAATAATTGTTTGCTAATTAACAGTGTAAAGGTGAGCAATGTTTTGATCGTTTTTTGTAAAATTAAAGTGAGGAAAAGTTATGTTACGTTTATTAAAAGTAATCATGTTGTCGATGCTGTTTAGTTTAACTGCATGCCAGTTTATGGAGCCTAGGCCAGAACAATTATCGGTCGTCCCGCAATTAGGCGAAAGCTATTATACGCAGGTGACGCTGATGTATGAAAACGATGTTTATTCTACGACAAATTATCGTCGGGGTACTTTGCTCGAGGTTAATACGGCAGTTGAATTATTGGAAATCGAACCAAAAATGATTAAAGTTAAGATTCTTCAGTCGAATAGAGAATTATTGATTAAGACGGAGTCATTAATTGAGAATATTGCCCAGTATACGAGTGATGACGCCTATCAAGCCTTTGCTAAGCTTTTTGCACAACAAGAGGTGGATTTATCTCGCTTCAATCAGCAGGAGCGTGACAATATTAAAAAAGGCACGGTAGCAAAAGGCATGTCTAAGGCGGCAGTGAAAATTGCTATTGGTTATCCGTCGATAGTTCGAACACCCTCGTTAGACTCGAATAAATGGACTTATTGGCGTTCTCCCGCTAATTCCTTTGTTGTCCATTTTGAAAATGACCAAGTGATTCGTATTCAACCGAAGATTCACGGTTTTTATGAGGGTATCTCGTCGGGTAGGGAGTATTTATTAACCGCTTCGCCCTATTACGCTTAAGCCTATGTATTGCTACAGTTAGCTTGGCAATTATTTGGAAATTTTAGGTATTCAGGATTCATAAAAGCAAAATGTTCATAAATAATGCAACAGATAATTCCTAAAAAATGCACCGTACTCATTATTGGCGGTGGCCCTGCGGGAAGTAGTGCCGCAACACACTTAGCAAAAACGGGTGTCGATGTGGTGCTACTTGAACGCGCTGAGTTTCCTCGCAATCAAGTGGGCGAAAGTTTAATTCCGCATTTTTGGAAATTTACCGACCAATTGGGTGTTTCTGAGAAAATTCAGCAGCAAGGTTTTCTCAGTAAAGCCGGTGGTATTACCGTATGGAATGGTCAAGTGCATCAGATTTTATTTTCTGATTATGGCTATACGCGCCCTGGACTGCATGTAGAACGAGATATTTTTGATCATCTCTTGCTGGAGCATTCTAAGCAGCAAGGCGCTTTAGTGTTTAATCGCGTCGCGGTTAAGCAAGTGGATTTATCTAGCGCGAACCCCGTCGTTGCTTATATGGATACCCGTGGTGAGGCGAATATAGCAGGAACTATTGAGTGCCGATTTGTGGTGGATGCTAGTGGGCATAGTTCTTTGCTGGCGCATCAATTAGACACTCGGCAGAACATTGGTTCTGAGATGAATTTTCTGTCTTTATGGGGGTATTTTAAAGATTCGCGCTATGCGGGTGTTGACCGTCAGAGTCATTCTTATTCAGAGCTTAACAGTGTTGCGCCTGTGACTTTTGTTATGTCGCATGAAGATGGCTGGCTGTGGCATATAGTCTTACGTGAGAAAACCAGCGTGGGTTTGATTGTCCAATCTGAAAAAATGAAAGGTATGGATAAGCAGCAGCGTGAATTTTATTTCAAGCAGAGCTGTGCGCGTTTGCCGCATTTAAAAGATTTATTACGTGATGCGCAATTCATTGAAGGTTCTTTGCAATATCGCCCTGATTATTCCTATTACGCAACACAAACGTGTAAGGAAAATTATTATTGTATTGGCGATGCCGCGGGTTTTGTCGATCCGATTTTTTCACATGGTATTCAGAATGCCTTTTACAATGCAGCCGTGGCGTCTTTAGCCATTTCAGAGTCATTGAAAAATACGGCTAAAAGTGCACGTTATGCGCAGTTATGCGAAAGTCGAATCCAGCAGTTTTATGGCTTTTCGCGCGCTTTATCTTTGGGTGATTTTGGCGTGCATGGCGTCAATCGTGATTTAGTTAAATCTTTAATGAAATCTATGTCACCTTTAGAATTAGGACTGATGTTAGTCGCCTCTGAAATGACCAATCGCTCCGAAAACTTTAAGCAGTTAGCGCATGAAGCGGGCGTGTGGGAGCGTTTTTCGCAGCAGCATGAGCAGCAAAAACGGGGTGTTATTGAGGATTTGAAGTTTTAAGTCTGAATTTGTAGGGCCTTGCAGATGGCTTTTTGGCGCCGTAAATCGCCACCCGGGCTGTTGCATCAATCAGATCGTGGCAGCCAGTATGCTGGTAAATGCCGAGAACATTTGGCAGTGATGGGCATGGAGCAAAGCATGAGTCGCAAGGGTAATTGCTGGGACAATGCGCTAATGGAACGGTTTTTTAGAGCCCTTAAAAACGGTAGTTTTTAAGATATTGCTTTTGGTAGGAATTATTACTACTATAGAGCAAGGAGGTTCTTATTATGGCTCATGTTGAAAAACTCAGTATTGCTCTAACCCCAGAAATGGCAGCAGTTGTCCGTCAGTGTGTTGAAAGCGGCGAATATGCCAGCAGTAGCGAAGTCATTAGGGAGGCTTTGCGAGACTGGAAGATGAAACGGTCTTTACAACAAAACGAACTAGCCGAGCTGCGTAGTCTTTGGCAAACAGGGCTGGATAGTGGCATTGGTCGATTCTCTAATATGGATGAAATCAAAGCGGAAGCGCGGAAGCGGCTTCTGTCGCAGGACGCAAAATAGCATCAAATAAATGGAGGCATTATGTCTGTGATACAGCGGACGGCGCAGGCCGAGGAAGACTTGATTGAGATATGGATTTATATTGCGCAAGACAGCCCAGCCTCAGCAGATCGTGTTCTTAATAATATTGAAGAACGGTTTGATGCTCTTGCGGATAATCCTCTAATGGGACGCTTGCGGCCTGACATCGCCCCAGAACTTCGCTATTTTACGGTTGGTAAATATCTAATTTTGTATCGTGCCGTGCCAGATGGCGTTCAAATTGTACGTGTTATTCACGGTGCTCGTGACCTGCCTTATTTATTCTGATTTATTATCTATGTCTATACCTTGAGAAGGGAGACTATCAGAGTGATTTCCTTACGGAGGGCAGGCAATGAAGAAAGACGAAAATATGATGACTAATCGTGCCGCATCTTGCTTAAATTGCAAACTGAATTTCGGCTGCGTTGACTTGTTTTTGTTACCCATATTCACCTCTACTGATAGTATAAATTCTGCCTTTAGAAGTGTCCGGGGTTATTTCTTTGTTGGATAATACGCTTTAGTCTGCGGCAGCCATCTAGGTACGTGGTTTTTATAGTTTTGCCATTGCACACCAAATATTTTTTCTGCCCAAGGTTCTTCATGATTTTTTACTCTAAAGTAAAACGCGATAAATAAAAAAATAGTAAAGCCAAAAATAAGCGGTGATGCTGTACTGATTGTCCAGCCTAATAGAATAAAACCAACGCCCACATACATGGGATTGCGGACATATCGGTATAAACCAACAGTGACCAGGTGTTTAGGTGGATCCCAAGGCGCTAAAGTGCCTTTGCCTGAGACATAAAAATCGCGCACGCACCAGAGTAATATGATTAAGCCAAAACTGAGTATGACTAGGCCAAATAAGTTACCTTGGCCTTTGTAAGGGTCATATAGTGAAAGTACAAACGGTACAATTCCAGTGACGACAACAGGAACCATTAAGAAAGCTAAAAGGGCACGTAGGAACATAAAGTAAATATCAAAAAGATTGTATACAGTTAGGAGTAGATCCCATAACTTAGAATAAGCTACATTTTGTAGGAGCGACTTCAAGTCGCGATTCGTAGCTAGAAGCTACTCCTACAGAATGTAATATTTGCAAAGTTTCTATTATGCTTTGCCTTTATAGCCAGCGCCAGTGCCTATTAAAGCGGCAATGATATTTTTTTGAATTTCCGATGAGCCAGAAAACAAACGACTGGCCATGGCATCTTGCACTAAACCGAGCATTTTATTTTCTTTGAGTAAACCACTAGCACCGAATATTTGTACAGCATCTAAGCTTGATTGTAAAAAGGCTTCGCTGGCGATTAATTTCGTTTGCGCACTGGCTAAGCTAATACGTTTGCCGGTATCTTTTAAGCGCGCACATTCATTGACCCATAATAAACAAGTATCTACACGGCATTGCATCTCGGCAATTTTATGGCTGATAGCTTGGTTTGCGCCTAAATGTAGGCCATTACTTAGGCGTTGACGGCTAAATTGTACGACTTGCTCTAATTGCCATTGCATAATGCCGATAATCCCCGCAAAAATAAACGCGCGTTCCAGCTCCAATGCGTTTTGGATCATCATACCGCCCGCGCCCGTTTTACCTAATTGGCGATCTAAAGGTATTAAACAGTCTTGCAGAATAACATCGCCCATCGTGGCACTCGCGCAGCCAGTTACGCTGGGTTGATCATCGAAATGAGCGCCACTGTCTGTTTTTTTGACTAAGAAACCAGAAAGCTTGCCATCTAATTTGGCGTAGATTAACAATGCATCGGCAATTGGGGTATTGGTGATAAAACGCTTGTGACCATTTAAGATAAAACCAGATTCTGTTGCAACGGCCGTTGTTGTCAGGGCATTAACATCTGATCCTGCTTGAGGTTCGGTAATGGCATGCCCCGCAATAAGCTCGCCGGATAATAAAGAAGGCAACCACGCTTGTTTTTGTGTTGCGTTACCATAAAGTATTAACGGGAAGATAGAACCCCAGATATGCGCATTCAAGGATAAAATCAACCCCGTATCCTGGCAGTGTTTACCTAAGTTCAAGTGGGCTTTCACTAACGCTTGAAAGCCATCACCGTGACCATGCAGTTCGGTTGCCACAGCATGTCTCAATAGTCCTTGCTCAGTGCAATAATGTAGACGATTTTTTGAGGCGTTAATATCGCCGCAAGGAGGAAGGTGCTGGAAGTTAATCATAAAATTGTTTTGCAAGTAGGGCGAGCTTTAGTCCGCAAGTGAGGCTATCATTTTAACACGGGACATATTGAAAACCGTAGGGTGCGGCTTCAGCCCGCCCTTAGAATCGATGCTTGGCATCGGCGGGCTGAAGCCGCGCCCTACGTATTAAACAAGTCTTCTATTGCCTGATAATCGGTTTTGCCATTGGATAACACCGGTAAACTATCGACAACAATAAATTTACACGGCTGCATATAAGGTGCGAGTAACTGGCGTAAAGGCTTTATCGCTTCGGCTAAAGATGCGCCTGCTATTAAGACGACCACTGCCGCAGGCCGTTGTCCGCTGGTGGCGTCTTTAATGCCAACAACCGCACAGCTTTCAATATGCTCAAGTTGATTAATGCATTGTTCAATTTCCGCTGGCTCAACGCGATAACCCGAGCATTTTAACATGCGATCCAGTCGGCCATGATAATCGTATTCACCGTATTGATTGAGTGAAACTTTATCGCCTGTCAAGTAAGTCCTTGAGTTAAGAGGATTTAGTTTGCCTTGTTGCCAATAACCGGAAAAATTATTCAGACTATTGACCTGTAACTCACCTGTATCAGCATCTATCGTCAGCTGCGCATTACAAGCAGGCAGGCCAATAGGAATAGTCTGTTCAATATTTAAACGCTTTCGATCTACCGGCCAATAACAACAGACATTGGTTTCTGTAGGGCCGTACAAATTATACAGTTCGGTTTCGGGGAGGAGATCCGCCAGCTTGATTAAGTGTGGCGTGGGAAAAACTTCACCGGCAAATAAAATGCGTTTTAAATGAGGCAGTGGCGTTGTGTCTAATGCACCTTTAAGCGCAATAAAACTGAGTAGCGAGGGAACGGTATACCAACAGCTAATCTGATTTTCAGCCAGCCAAGCAGTTAAGCGGCTAGGTGATAAGCTTAGGCGTGAGGGTAGAAAATAAACAGAAGCGCCGCCGGCTAAACTACTGAATAAGTCAAAAATAGACAGATCAAAATGAAAGGGCGCTAGGCTGGCAATACGCTCTTGATTGTTAATCGCAAAGGTTTGACTTGCCCAAGTAGAAAAATTAGCGAGCGCCTGATGACTTAAAGCCACACCTTTAGGGTTGCCCGTAGAGCCGGAAGTATAAAGAATGGCGGCTAATGCGCTGGATTCGACCGTAACAGCTTGGATATTTGGGTTTGTCGTACAAAGCACATTATCAATATCTAACCATAATTCAGGTGTAGTTAGCCAATCTGGGGCTGCGCCTAGGCCAATAATATAGTGAGGCTGTGCATCTTGAATAATAAAGTTTAAACGTGT
>JAIPFI010000138.1 GCA_021736705.1 Methylococcaceae bacterium
AGAAAATGAACAAAGCGGCATGGAGTGATGACTATAGAGCTAAGTTATTGTTGGGGAAATAATTTTAATGCGTTTACCCTGGCTTCAGCCCGCCTTTAGAATAGATGATGGGCATTGGCGGGCTGAAGCCGCGCCCTACCAATATATAATGTCCCGCCTTAAGTTCATAGCCAAAAACTCTATTCAACTCCGTTATCCAAGGGGGGATATGTGAACAGTTACTAGAAACGAGCACAAAATAACGTCAACACCTTATTTCTGTGGGAGTGCTGACGACTCGTCTGCCTTTCGCAGGCAGCTTGCCTGCGCCCCTAAGATGAAGACATTATTTCATGCACATCCCTTAATCAATCAAATTCATTCAAAAAAATCCTGTTCATAAATCAGGTAGACTAGACCTCCTATTATCATGCAAAACACCGCAGCAAAAGGTTTAGAGTGCACTCACACACTCTAAATTTACTCGCTATAGCTAGTTATTCAGCAACATATTCAATATCCTTATAAACAGGCTGACCTCGATACATGCCTACCACTTCTCTTTTAATCATCTTTTTCTGAGCGAGTGCCTGTTCAGGTTCAGATTCGACCTCTTTATAAACCTGTTGGCCACGATACATACCAACGGCTTCTTTTTTAACAACTGGTTTTTGAGAGACCTCTTTTTTAACATCCGTATTAATACTATTATACTCATCAATTTCTAAGTCTAAGCTCGCCAAATAATCTGCATAACCTAACAACGCTAAAACATCATCACTCTGGTTAATAGCTGCGTATTTACTCATTGGCATCATAAAATCAGCAGAAAAATAAAATGTTTTAACATTCATACTTTTCAATTCGGACAAGGCTTCGATACCTTTTTTACCACTAAATGAACTTCTGATCGGCAAGCCATTATCAATAACTACCTGACCGGAAACACCCTCTTCACTAACAACAAAAAAAGTACCTGTTTCTTTAGCTCTACAGCATGAAAACAACTTTGCCATTACAAGAGAAATTTCAATTGTCATAATCATTCCAATAAAAATAATTTAATTACATTTTCAGGACAGCAATCAAAGAACCTACTTATTAAGCGCTTTAATTATTTCATCCTCAACTTTAACAAGAGAGCTTACACGTTTTGACTAAATAAACTCCGTTTTCCATTCGTGTCTACCCTTGATGCTATCTTTATTAGCTAATTTAACTAGCGGCAATACCAGTAGCATAGCGCTCATATAAGATTAACAACATATCTAACTCATCCGGCTCTGGTTTGCACCAGCCACTCATACCTAAGTCACTCAACACTTGCAGCCCTTTTTCATCTTCATGCAAGTGACACAAGGTGTCGATTAAAGGCTGCCTTAAATCCTTATGCTCAGGAGCCACTAATAACATGTGATAAGCCATTGCCGTTTCACTTTCATCCAATAAGTAAGTTTGTTCACGACTTAAACGCGATAATTCATGATAATTTTTCTTTAACATAAATAACATATCCGCCTCGCCTTTCAGCAACATTTGCAAGGCTTTAATTTCATTGCCCGTATAGGTATATTGCAATTGCGAGGAGTCCAGTTCACATTCATCACACATAAACCGTCCGAGTAAATACACAAAATTAGCCTGCATAGCGGTCACTACTGACGCGCCCGAGAAATCCGTGATATTTTTTTCTGCATTGCTTTTACTGACAATAATACTGACTTCATCGGTATCGTTAATAGGGCGCGCTACGGGAATAAAATGATGCTCTTTTATTAACACGCAGGCATCAAAAGGTTTGGCAAAAACCAATGCATTATCCTGTAGATCAGAAATTTGACCGGACTGATTGACATCAACACTGATCGCTTTTTCCAGTCGCCTTTGTAGAAAAGTATTAAAAAAATACCACCCCGTTAATTGCTGATTACTTTGTAAACTCACGGCAAACTTTAATTTAGCATCTACCAGCTTTTGTGTCCCACCGTCTACTCGCCTGACTCTACGAATTTGCCTTAATTTTGGTGCTGCTCTATTTTCCACTGTTGCCTGCACAGCAGGATTATGAGCTGTCGTAGTTGCGGGCGCAGGAGCGGATTCAAGCGCTTGAGCCCCTTGCGAAAAATAACGATTCAAACCCGTCATTTTAAAGAGCATACTAATCATGCGGTTTAAATTACGCGCTTCAATTTTAATATTATTTTTTTTCCATAACTCCAGCAGTTTTAATAACTGCGCAAGCCCCATCGAATTAATCCGCTCAACAGCAGCAAAATCCAGTACGACCTGAATGTTAGCCGGCGTTTCATTAAGAGTACTCAGCGCCACACCAGCCGTAACATCCATTTGCCCCGATAAAATAAAAGCATATAACGCGCCATCAGCACTGATCTCTGTATTAATATTTAACTTGGATTCCTGCGTCATCAAACTTCTCCCATGACATCATCAATGATACTTTCGCTATAGGTCTCAAAATTATCTAACACCTCGTCTTCACCCATCACTTCATTTAACTCGTTATGGTAAAGAAACTGGAAACCACTGTCGGTATCGTAGCTGGAGGGATGATTTAACGACCAGAGTAAGGTCACCTGCGTTTTTTGATTTGGTAATACCCGAATCTGCATATAATCACAAATTCGCCACATCAAATACATGCCCGAGCCACCCACACCCGCCTCAATACCCGCCTGTGCAACATTCAGTAACAAACGATTTAAAAAAGTCACCGGCGTAAAGGTTCCCCAGTGATCAGTCACCATTAAGCCAAAACATTTTTCATCTTGTAACAGGTCAATACGTATGCCTTCATCCGCACTAATCTCTCGCGCCGTGCCTTTCGCATACAACTTATTATTTCTGCCGTCCCTTGGTGCTCCGTACAAACTATTTTCTAATAATTCATCTGCCATTAGAATTGCAAAATCCTGCATTTCTTCCGATAGTTTTCCAATCTCTTCAAGTAATCCGGCAATCTCCTGCATCACAAATGATTTATCATCACTGTGCGACAAAACAAACTGTCGTTGCAAACTAGGATTAGCAATCCATTGATAAATATCATTTTCAACAAGAATCTGATGTTGCTGTAGTAAGTTTTGCCAGCCCAGTTCACGCAAAAATTCATGCTGAACAGGGAATACACGGCGCACACCTTCAATACATAATTTTGGTAATAGTTCGACTATTTCACCTTCATGATAATTAACGACCACATACTGCCTGGATACATGGTCACTCAGCACCGCATCCTGATGTAAAAATTGATTCGCATCAATACGAATCAATTCGTGTTTATCCAGAACGGATTTCGGCGTTGCATTGGTCGTGTAAGCAATGCGTTGAGTATGCTCAACCATCATAATAGTGACATCATCCGTAAACACATCGGTCTGGCAATGTTCCTGTAATGAGCCAAAGAAAACATCTTGAACCACTTCCATAGGCGCGTCAGCGATCCTATACAAAAGATCTTCAAGCCGATCAAAACCAAATTGTTCTCCTTCTGGAGACTCTTCTTCCAAAATCCCATCGGTATAAATAAACAGTCGATCACGCGGTGTCATCTCCAATGTCATCACCGTATAATTTGGCTCATCCACTTTACCTAGCGGCACACCTTCTGCTTCAATCATACTCCAGGCATCTTCTGATGCTGACCATAGATAAGGAAACACATGCCCTGCATTAGCCACCCGTAATTGTCCTGTACGGCTGTCCAGACTAAAACAAATCATCGTCATAAACATGCTTTCATGACTTGCCGCCAACAAGGAATCATTAATATGCTCCAGCATCGCCGCCGGATCAGTTTCACCCTGATTAGCCAGCTGATGCACACTCATTTTCGCCGCACTCACCAACGTACCCGCCGCCACCCCATGACCGCTAACATCACCGACTAAAAATATTGCGTGATGCCCATCTACCTCATAGTAATCATAATAATCACCGCCTACTTCGGTTGAGGTCGTTAATCTGGCTAAACCATGTACACCGGGCAACTCCAATATCGGCTCAGGTAATAAAGCTTTCTGTAATAAGCCCGCATGCGACACTTCTTCTTGTAAACGATCACTTAAAGCCGCTGTCTCAGCTAAAGCAACGGTCAGTGCCTGTTCAATCTGTTTACGCTGAGTAATATCCAAACCTGTGGCAATAATTAATAAAGGCTCTTGCGTTTCTGGATCACGAATCAAGGTATTTGACCAGTCAATAGTTAGTTGTTCTCCACTGCGTATTGTCATGGCTGATTCCAACTTACTCATCGGTACACCGGTAAACATTTCACGATAGGTTTTTTTCAGGAGCGACTGGGCTGATTCGGGAATAAATTCTTTAATAAAGTTTTTTCCAGACACCGCTTTTTCAGTCCAGCCAGATATATCTTGGCTGTACTGATTAAACAAGACGATATCACCCTTTACATCAATACCGACAATCAAAGCCTGTGAAGTATTAATCACATTCTGACTAAGTTGTTTTTCCTTGATTAATGCACCCGCTGTTGACTTGACACGCCTTAAAATGGGCTTAAAAATAAACAGCCCCTCGAGCAACAAAGTCAGCAAGGTAGTGATATAAACATAACTTTCCCAGCGCATGGTTTTCTGAATTTCTGTCGCGGCCTCAACTTCATATTGCTTAACCGCTTCATTCAGCGTTTTTAATAACCGGTTAGGGGCAACCGTCAAAATATATTGCAGATGTTCATTATCTAGTGTCGCCGCACCGGTTTGAGAATCTGCAATTAAGTCATGAATCGACTGGGTATAGGTTTTGACTTGTTCATCTAAAATACTGGGCGCGTCAAAATACATTGCTCGCATCGCATCCGATAGCTTATTAGGCAAACCCATGTCCCGATTACCATTGATTAACCCCTGATGTGATTGCCACATTAAATCAACCACGCGGCTTAATTGTTCCCTTGCCTCAATTTGTTCACTCGCAGTTTTTGCCGTCACTAAGCGTAAGGAAAATAAAGCGCCTCGTTGCGATAACATACGCTGCCGACCACTCACGTTGACAATCGTGCCGCTTTTTTCGTTAATGCTAAGTAAGTTATTCATAATAAAATAGGCCGATGTCGCTAAACCTGCAACCAGCAGCAAAGCGAGCACATAACGCACCCACATCCCGCCGAGTAAATAATTAACCTCTGAATTATCTTTACGTAACAACTTATCTTGTTTATCAATACGGTTTCTTTCCATTCGAGTAACAAAAGAAAAGGTTTGATTCCGAGCAATCATGGCGTTTTTCCATAAATTAAATAGCAATGACAACTCATCAAGCAAATTAGATGCCACATGCCATTTTAACTAGCATCTCGAAGCGATCATTCAAAAGGGTGATTACTCTTACTATTCAAATACTACGCTAAGCAGTACAAATTTAACCCTCGCAGGAAAAAATATTAATTTAAATAGCCATCGCAGAATACTTTCCTCTACAAAAAGAAATCACCCTATTGGTGCAAAAAAAACGTTTAAGCACCGGATTGATGCATTTTTTAAGATTAGCTATAGAAAACGGCTATGAACTTAAGGCGGGACATTATATATTGGTAGGGCGCGGCTTCAGCCCGCCAATGCCCATCATCTATTCTAAAGGCGGGCTGTAGCCGCGCCCTACGGTTTTCAATATGTCCCGTGTTAAAATGATAGCCTATAAAACCGAACGCTAACATTCATGATTTGATATAAAGAGTTTCAAAAACCATCAATATTCACTTTCGCATCAGTCAATCTATATGAAAATTGAAAATAACACCCTTTACTATATATATGACCCCATGTGTAGCTGGTGCTATGCTTTTGAACTGTCTTTATCTGGATTACAAAAACAACTATCTCAATCACTGAGTTTTAAAGCTATTTTAGGCGGACTTGCTGCGGATACCGTTGAACCCATGCCTGCTGAAACTCAAGCAATGATTCAGAAAGCTTGGCACCGTATAGAGCAAACCGTCCCGAATTTACATTTTAATTTCGCTTTCTGGAGCGAAAATACCCCGCTACGCTCTACCTATCCCGCTTGCCGCGCTTTATTAGCAGCCGAACAACAAGCACCTGAACTTGTTTCTGCGCTACGTAAAAATATTCAACACGCTTATTACCAAGAAGCGAAAAATCCTTCACTAGACAGTACATTAATAGCATGCGCGAAAAAAACTGAATTAAATATTGAAAAATTTAGCGCCAAGTTAAATAGCACTGAAATAAAAATCAAACTTGCTGAGCAGGTACAATTTGCGCGCACTTTAGGCGTAAATTCTTATCCATCTTTGCGCCTAGTATTAGAGGATGAAGTTCATAATATAGCCATTAATTATGCTGAGGCTGCGCCAATGCTCACACAAATCAACGCACTACTACAAAAACAAAAAAATGCAATAGTTGAATCGCCGTGCATACGTCAATGCTGCTTAAATAATGACGATATTTGTTTGGGCTGTTTTCGTGCTTTAGATGAAATTACACAATGGTCTTACTATAGCAATTCAGAAAAACAAAGCGTGTTAGATCATGCGGGGCAACGCAAAACGACATATAATAAAGACCTAATATAATAACCGACAGATACTTATGACTTCTTTACTTACCTGTGTAGAAATACCTGCAACCTCCACGCCTCTTTATTCTGTTATTTGGCTACATGGCTTAGGTGCAGATGGGCATGATTTTGAAAGTGTTGTGCCTGAACTAACGCTCAATAAGGCCGAACAAATTAACTTCATCTTCCCTAACGCACCGATTCAAGCTGTTACTATTAATGGCGGCATGAAAATGCATTCTTGGTATGACATTCTTGTTGCTTCTTTAGATCGTGAAGTTGCCGTAGAGGATATCTATATTTCCTCTGCACAGATCGAACAACTTATTCAAAGAGAAATAGATAAAGGCATTAAAGCAGAAAACATTTTGCTTGCGGGCTTTTCTCAAGGGGGGGTTATTGCTTTACACACGGGCTTACGTTATCCACAAAAATTAGCCGGCATTATCGCTTTATCGACTTACTTGCCAACCACAGAACAATTAAAAACCGAGCGCGCCACCGTTAATAATGACATCCCAATATTTATGGCGCACGGCACAATGGACTCGATTGTTCACATGCCGATAGCCAAACAAGTTTTTAGCAATTTAAAAGCGATGAACTATCCAATTAACTGGCATGAATACCCGATGCAACATTCACTTTGCATGGAAGAAATCAGGGACATTTCGCATTTTATTAATCATGTTTTTTAAGCCTCTGTTACATCTCACTATTATGATGTTAATAATTGATAATCAGCCAAGCACTCACGCCGCCGCCTCGACGATTTTTAATGGCAACGTGCCAGCCGTGGGTTTCTGCTAATTGTCGAGTAATTGCAAGTCCCAGACCGCAACCTCCCGTTGCACGATTACGTGAAGATTCAATCCGATAAAAGGGACGAAATATATTTTCAATGAGAGTTTCTGGGATTCCTGGGCCTCGATCACGAACACTGATACAGAGGGCATTGTGATACTGTTTACAAACGACTTCAACTTGCCCTTCACCACTATAGCGCAAGGCATTAGTGATTAAGTTATCCAAACAACGGCGTAATGATACCTGCGCCACATTGATCGTTCCTTGCGTACAAAGTCGTAGCTTTAACCGTCCTGGCTCACGCGCTTCTGCGCCATCAATGACATCCGTTAATAGTTGTTTAATAGGGATTGTTTTAGCGGCCTCTTGCTCTTGAGCGCGCGCCAACTCCAATTGCGATCCAATTAAGGAATCCATTTCTGCAATATCTCGCTCCATTCTCAAAATCATGGGGGAAGATTGCTCTTCAGCAAGCACACCTAAAGCCATTTTCATGCGCGCCAATGGGCTGCGTAAATCATGAGAAATACCCGCTAATAATGTCGTTTGATTTTCACGCCTAGCCTGCAATTGTTGAGAGCTGTTGTTAAAAGCCTGTGCTAATTCAGCCAGTTCTGAGCCACCTGTTTCTGGAAGTTTTGGAGGCTGCTCACCTTGGCCAATAC
>JAIPFI010000139.1 GCA_021736705.1 Methylococcaceae bacterium
CACGCTTTATTGAAGCCTTATTACTGAGCTGCTTAATGCATGACAGCCCAGAGATGAATGTTGCTGACTTTAAAACGCATAATACTAATCAGCTAACTGTTGCTCATCAAGGCCGTAAGCCTAATTTAGAACTCATCAAAAATGGCCAGCCAATTCGCTTACAAGATTGGGCCAATGACATACTAGATAGCATGCAAGCTGTCTGCGATATCCTAGATGAAAACGAACCGGAAAATTATTACAATCAGGCTCTCATAGAACAACGTAAATTAATTGCCAATCCAGACTTAACGGCATCAGCACGTATTCTGGCTAAAATGCGCGCAGAAAAGCAACCTTTTGCTCGCTTTGCAGAAAACCTATCGCTACAACATGCGCAAAATTTTAGTGCACAAAAACTTAATGCAGCGGATACCAATAAATTCATCCAAATGGCACTGGAATCACATGCTAAGCAAAGAGAAATTGAAGCGAATGACACACTGTCATTTGATGATTTTCTAAGTAAGTATTTTTCTCAGCAATAACTTGTAGGGCGTGGCTTTAGCCCGCCATCGTTAGCGGCCTAAAGCCACGCCCTACCGTATTATTCCCCATTCATTCCCGCAGTAAACTATGACCACAAACACCATCGAACAAATACAAAACGAATTACAAGATAAAAATCCCCGTAAAGTTCTTAGACATGCCCTAGAAAATTATGACCAAGTAGCCATTTCATTTAGTGGCGCGGAAGATGTCGTGTTAATTGATATGGCCTTAAAAATTCGTCAAGATATTCAGGTATTTTCTTTAGATACAGGGCGTTTACATCCAGAAACCTACCAGTTTATCGAACAAGTCAGAAAGCATTATAAAATTAATATTGAATTACTGAGCCCTGAACATACTCAACTGGAAGCTTTTGTTAAAGATAAAGGTCTATTTAGTTTTTACGAAGACGGTCACCAACAATGCTGTGGCATTCGTAAAGTACAGCCCTTAAAACGTAAACTTGCTCAAGTTGATGCTTGGATTACCGGACAACGTAAAGATCAAAGTTTGGATACCCGACAAAACATCCCAGAAATCCAAATTGATCCGGCTTTCTCAACAGCGGAACATACTTTAGTCAAGTTCAATCCTTTAGTGAATCAAAGTTCTGCGCAAATTTGGGATTATATAGAAGCGTACCAAGTGCCTTTTAATGCCTTACATCAACAAGGCTTTATCAGTATAGGTTGTGAGCCTTGCACCCGTGCGGTGTTACCTAACCAGCATGAACGCGCTGGCCGCTGGTGGTGGGAAGATGCCACCAAAAAGGAGTGTGGCTTGCATGTAAAAAAATAAAGGTAGGGCGGACATCCATCCGCTAATGCACACTTCCCACTCAACACGCGGACTAAAACCCGCCCTACCCAGCTCACAACAGGACAAAACACATGCAAATTCAATGGTATCCAGGGCACATGCACAAAGCAGGCAAAGAAATAAAGGAAGCTTTGCCCGATATAGATTTACTCATCGAAGTACTTGACGCCCGTATCCCTTTTAGCAGTGCTAACCCGCTATTATCCGAATTACGCGCCGAGAAACCGTGCATCAAAATACTCAATAAAGCGGATTTAGCAGATCCCATCAGAACTCAGCAATGGCAAGAATATTTAGAGCGTGAACAAGGCGTAAAAACCTTAGCAACAACAGCGGTACACTCTGAAAACGTAGCGCAAATTATCGACCTCTGCCGTAAATTAATCCCTCACAAAGCAGAAAACACCAAAGTCATACACGCGTTAATTATGGGTATTCCAAACGTGGGCAAATCAACCACGATTAATGCCCTAGCCGGTCGTACCATTGCCAAAACCGGCAATGAACCGGCAGTAACTAAAAGACAACAACGTATTGATTTACAAAATGGCATTATTCTCTGCGATACGCCAGGCATGTTATGGCCAAATTTAGAAAACCCTAATACTGGCTATCGTTTAGCAACCACAGGCGCAATTAAAGATACCGCCTTAAAGCATGATGATATTGCTTCATTTGCTGGTGAGTTTCTATTACGCGATTATCCAGAGAATTTAAAACAACGCTATCAAATCGATAAACTCCCTAAAACTGATTATGAATTACTCCTGTTAATCGGCAAAAAACGTGGTTGCTTACGAGGCGGTGGCAATATTGACATCGACAAAGTCGCTAAAATTTTACTGACCGAACTAAGAGATGGGCTACTGGGTAGACTAACCCTAGAAACACCTGAGGACATGGAACAAGAACTCATTGAGCTTGTTGATTTACGTGAAAAAAGAGAGGCTAAAAAAGCCTTGCGTAAAAATAAATGGAAGACACAAAAGAATGATTAATTCATCATCACTATCACCACAGCGGACATAAAGCGCTCACGCTTAATGGTTTTAATGACAATATCATTAAGCTGACCATCTCTTTTATCTAAATTTATGCAGTCCGCTTGTTTTTATACCAAAAAATACTTAATAAAATGATTACTAGGCCAAATATGACTATATTACCTTGTTTAATATAGTCAATAACAGTTTCACCATAGTAATAATACAAACTAAAGAAACTAAGACTAGAAATGGTACAAGCGAGCAAATCAGATAAGGCGAATTTTGTGAAATTCATTTTACCTAGCCCAGCGGTTAGAAATAGCGCATTTCTGACGCCAAAAGGAATAAATCGCCCGAGAATTAATGTCATTACGCCATACTTCTGATAATAGACTGAAATTTTTGTCACTCTTTCTGGCGGTGCCATACTGGCAAAAAATTTAATTTTAAATAACTTAGGGCCAAATTTCCGCCCCAGACCATAACAAATTAAATCAGAAAAATAAGCACCTAGATAAACGCCAAAAAACAATTGCACTAAATATTCAGGATGACTGCTCGCCAAAATAGCAGCAATAAATAGCATTGCATCCTCTGAAACCGGTATATTCAAGCCCGCTAAAAGCAAAGCGCCAAAAATAATAAAATGCGCATATTGAATATTAGCTTGAATAATTTGAATCAGTTCTTCCATTATTGTTTCTCTGCTGGTATTTAAATTTAGGCGGGGTATTTATTGCATTAAGCGATAAAAATCAAATAATAGATGCATCTTACCTTCTAAAAAATAGCGTCTAAAACCCTATTTCGACTAGAATTAGCTCTTACAAGAGCCAATGACACTCCATTTAAGGAGTGCCCTCTAAAGAAGTAGAGCATGGCTTTAGCTTACTTTTCCAGTATCGGCTGACTAAAACCATCTCTGACACATCTAATCTATTAATCTCTAGTGCGAACCTGTTTGCCTAACAGATGCATCCATCAGAAAAGGGAGCACTATAAACGTTTACTTTAACTAGATACTAACTAGCAATGGTTCGATAGGCTGAATTGAAATATAACAAGGGCTCACCTTCATTACATTGTTTGCTTTGTATTTCACCGATAATCACCCAGTGTGTGCCCGCTTTAAGTTGTTGCACTACAGTACATTCAATACTTGCAAGACAGTTTTCAAAAACTGGCTGCCCTAACTCTCCCTCATACCAAGCGGTATTTGCAAAACGCTCTTCCATACTGGTACCGCCAGCAAATTCATTGGATACCTGTTCTTGCGCTGTTGTTAAAATATTCACGGCAAATTTCTTGCTTTCTAAAATAGCAGCGCCTGTCTCAGCGGTATCATTAATACAGACTAGAATTTGTGGTGGATCCATAGAAACACTGGCAAACGATGTAACAGTCATTCCCTGCTCTCCTTTGGCTGAGTTGGCAGTCACAACTGAGACTCCGCTTGCCCAAAGTTTAAGTATATCTTTAAATTCCTGATTATTAATCGCCATAACTCACCTTTTTTTAATAGTTACCATTATTAAACTAAGTGCAAAATCACACCTATTCCCAAATCAAGCCAAGCAAATGGCTTATTCATATCGCATAATTTAATCACAAGACAGAGTTAAGGTATAATCATTTCACACATTGGGCGACAACAAAAACCTTAGCAACAAGCCCCCATTCCACTTATTTATAAATATACCCGGAGATAATTATGTCCATAAAAAAAATGGCAGATTTAGATTTAAATGGTAAACGCATTTTAATTCGTCAGGATCTTAACGTACCCATTAAAGACGGAAAGGTGGCCAGTGATATTCGTATCCGCGCCAGTGTCCCTGCGATTGAATTAGCCTTAAAAGCCAATGCAGCCGTTATACTAATGTCTCACCTGGGTCGGCCAGTGGAAGGCGAATTTGATGCTACTGCTTCATTACAACCCGTTGCAACCTGTTTATCTGGGCTTTTAAATAAACCCGTTCGCTTAGAAAAAGAGTGGATCGATGGCATAGATATTCAGCCGGGTGAAGTCGTTTTATGTGAAAACGTTCGATTTAATGTCGGCGAAGCTAAAGATAGTCCTGAGTTAGGCAAAAAAATGGCCGCTTTATGTGATATTTTTGTGATGGATGCTTTTGGTACGGCGCACCGAGCGCAGGCCTCTACACACAGCGTGATTGAGCATGCTAAAGTTGCTTGCGCTGGGCCTTTATTATCCGCAGAACTAGAGGCTTTAGGTAAATCATTAAACAATCCCGAAAAACCGGTCATGGCGATCGTTGGTGGCTCTAAAGTTTCCACTAAATTAACCGTTTTAAAAACGCTTTCAAAGAAAGTAGACCAACTTATCGTGGGCGGTGGAATTGCCAATACCTTTATCGTAGCCGCTGGTTATTCAGTAGGAAAATCACTTTACGAAGCAGAATTGGTCGATGATGCAAAAGCATTAATTGCCGCAGCAAAAGCTAATAATTCGGACATCCCTATTCCTGTTGATGTTGTCTGCGCTAAAGAATTTTCTGATACTGCAGTAGCCACTATCAAAAAAGTGAGTGATATTGCAGATGACGATATGATTTTGGATATTGGTCCTGAGACTGCAAAATTTTATGCTGAAAAATTAGCGACAGCAAAAACGATTGTCTGGAACGGGCCTGTTGGTGTCTTTGAAATTGAACAATTTGCTAATGGCACAAAAGTATTGGCGCATGCCATTGCTGATAGTAGCGCCTTTTCTATTGCTGGCGGCGGCGACACCTTAGCCGCTATTGATAAATATGCAATTAACGATAAAATTTCTTACACTTCCACTGGCGGCGGTGCCTTTTTAGAATTTCTGGAAGGTAAAGAATTACCGGCAATTACAGCACTCGAAGCAAAAGGCTAAAAATCAAATAAACGGCGTGAAATTAAACCGGGTCACTCCTTTTGAAAAATTCAATAGGTATTTTACTACACCGTAAATGTCACGCCTGCTTATACTAAATGACACAGTAAAGATTTTTATCTAAAATTATTTACAAGTCTTAACACAAATTACACTGCCTAAGAACTAAAAAATATCATATAATCATCAACCTAGTTTTATTAAATCCATTATATAAGGTTTAAAAATGGCAAGAGTTACCGTTGATGATTGTTTAGATAATGTTGAAAACCGTTTTGAGTTAGTTTTGCTAGCTTCAAAAAGAGCGCGCCAATTAGAAAGCGGGGCAGAAGAATTTGTTCCGCGAGGCAAAGATAAAGTGACGGTTATAGCACTGCGTGAAATTGCTGAAGGGCATGTAACCAAAGAAAATATCGATATGTTACATCAAGTTGGAGAACCGTCCGCCAGCAACTACTTCTCAGCGAATTAATCAATGAATGCTCAGGCCCCTACATGTATTTCGAATGGTCCTGAGCAGACTCTGCTCAACCAACTAAGCACTCTACTCAGTGAGTACTTAGAACCATCCCAACTTGAACAAGTCAAGCTAGCCTATCAGTTTGGCGAGCAACATCATCTAGGGCAATTTCGAAAAAGCGGTGAGGCTTATATCTGCCATCCACTTGCTGTCGCAATTTCTCTGGCAAAAATGCGCATGGATGCACATGGCATTATGGCTGCTATTCTGCATGACGTGATTGAAGACACGAATGCCAGCAAACAAGATATTATAGAATTATTTGGTGAAGACGTTGCCGAATTAGTCGATGGCGTCACCAAACTAACCCAATTAAACAACATCACTAAAGCCGAAGCACAAGCAGAAAATGTGCGTAAAATGTGCTTAGCGATGGCCAAAGATTTACGCGTTATTATGGTCAAGCTTGCTGACCGTTTACACAACATGAAAACGTTAGGCGTTATGCGCCCTGATAAAAAATTCCGCATTGCCAAAGAAACACTAGATATTTACACGCCTATTGCTAATCGCTTAGGTATGAACAAGATTCGCCACCAATTAGAGTCGCTCTGCTTTGAAGCCATGTACCCTATGCGTCATCGTATTCTAAAGCAGGCAATAAAAAAGACACGGGGGCACCGCAAAGAACTCATTGAAACGATCACCAATTCAATAAAAAATCGCCTAACTCAAGCCGAGGTTATTTGCGAAGTACAGGGGAGAGAAAAACACCTATACAGCATTTATAAAAAAATGCAGTTAAAAAAATTGTCTTTCTCGGATATTTTTGATGTCTATGCTTTTCGCATTCACTGCGAGGATGTCGACACCTGTTACCGCGTATTAGGCATTACACACAACTTATTCAAACCTGTTCCAGGAAAATTTAAAGATTATATTGCCATACCTAAAGCAAATGGCTATCAATCCTTACATACTGTTTTAATAGGTCCTTATGGCGTGCCTATTGAAATACAAATTCGCACCCATCAAATGCACCGCATGTCAGAATCGGGGATCGCTGCACATTGGCTATACAAATCGGAAAAAAACGAGAACTCAAACTCCAAAACACGCGCGGCGGAATGGGTACATGATTTACTGGAAATTCAAAAAACAGCGGGCAACTCGCTGGATTTTATTGAGAGTTTAAAAATAGACTTATTTCCCCAAGAAATCTTTGTTTTTACTCCTCAAGGAAATATCATCAAACTACCGCGTAAAGCGAGTATTGTTGACTTTGCTTATGCCGTGCATACCGACATCGGCAACTCCTGTGTTTCCGCGCGCATTGATAAACGCTTAGTTCCACTGCAATCCCAATTGGATAATGGCGTAACCGTAGAAGTCATTACAGCATCCTGGGCGCGTCCAAATCCGCTGTGGCTTAATTATGTTATAACTACCAAAGCACGTACAGGCATTCGCTCCTATCTTAAGCACTTCAAACAGCAGGAAGCAATTAATTTAGGTCGCCGCTTATTAGAAAAAGAACTCTCCGCTATTGGCAAGCATGCAAAAGATATTACCGAAGAGATGCAAGCCCAGTTATTAACTGCACTGCAATATAGCTCTATAGACGATTTGCTAAGCGACATCGGTTTAGGTAATAAAATGCCATTTTTGGTGGCTAAACAGCTCAACCAAGAAGATATTCATGCTCAAATAAAGCTAAACGACAATGAAGCCCGCAATGAAAGCCCACTTATCATAAAGGGCACTGAAGGTATGGTTATTACTTTAGCAAAATGTTGCCGCCCTATTCCTGGGGATCCAATAGTTGGCTATTTTAATCCCGGAAAAGGCATTGTGGTGCATAGTCATGAGTGCCGCAATACCCCTGAAGGCAGGAAAAAACCAACCGATTGGCTAGAAGTTGAATGGTGTCCAGAAGCCTCAGGTGACTACCCTGTAGAAATACGCATCGAACTCGAAAACCGACGAGGTACATTAGCAACGGTTGCTTCCACTATCTCTCAAATGGATTCCAATATAGAAAACGTCTATATTGCTGACCAAGATGCTCGCGTCTCCGTCGATATTGTTACTTTAACGGTAAAAGATAGAGTGCATTTAGCCAATATCATGCGTCAATTAAAAAAATTACCTATCGTCTTAAAAATCACTAGAACAAAAGCCTAAGGAGTTATTCATGGAAAAAGAGATCATTCACACAACCGCTGCGCCACAAGCAATAGGCACCTACTCACAAGCCATTAAAGTTGATAATACTGTCTATTTATCAGGTCAAATTCCACTAGATCCAGCAACCATGACAATTAT